>JAKACN010000415.1 GCA_021821365.1 Pseudomonadota bacterium
AGATGGAAATGCATTACCCACGATGGACGAATTCGGGGCCCTACGGCAACGACGCCTGTGAGGCACCGAGTCGCATGCTGATCGAAGCAATATCACTCACCGCGGAAGTGTGCGGACAGATCTTGTCTCCGGCGGCGGCAGAATTGCTCGCAGCCGATCTGGGCGATTTCGATGAAAGCGTGGTGCTGGCCGCCCTGGCGCGCTGCCGCAAGGAATTGCAGGGGCCGCTGAAGCTGCACGACATCCTCGCTCACATCGATGACGGCAGGCCGGATGCGGACGAGGCGTGGGCAATGATGCCCATGAGCGAACTCGCGTCGGTGGTCTGGACGGATGAGATGGCGCAGGCATGGGGTGTTGCCCTACCGATGCTGAACGCCGGCGATACCGGCGGGGCGAGGATCGCGTTCCGCGATGCATACACGAAATCCGTGCTGGAGGCGCGCATCCGGCATGCGCCGCCATGCTGGATGCCCTCTCTGGGCAGCGACGTTTCCAGTCGCCGGCGCGTGCTGCTGGAGGCACTCGAAAAGCGCCGCCTGTCCGCCGCGCACGTGGAGCAGTTGCTGCCTGTCGGCGCTGCGACGGCCGACGCGGAGGAAATCATGGCACGCCTGGAGATCAAGAATCTGCATTGAGCGCCATGAAAGGACGGAAACAGTCACGTTTGATAATACTACCTTATTGGTAGTTGGAAAGATGAATCGGCGAACTTCTTCGAGGGCATGGAATGGATGGCCACGCTGAATACGATGACGGCGGAATGCAGTGGTTTGCGCAACTTGGCTGTCTTGAGCAGTTTGACTACGAGGACAAGGAAAGGAAGCGACTTATCATGAGTACATTTGAGATTCACCGTGCAACGAAGCGACGCGCCAAGCTGCGCCTGGGCATGTCCGGTCCGGCGGGCAGCGGCAAGACCTATTCCGCACTGCTGATCGCGGCCGGCCTGGGCGGGCGCATCGGCATGATCGACACCGAGCATGGCAGCGGCGATCTGTACGCCGACCTGCTGCCGGAGGGATACGACGTGCTGTCGCTGACGCCGCCGTATACGCCGGCACGCTATGTCGAGGCCATTCATGCACTGGAAGATGCGGGTGTGTCTACGATTATCGTCGACAGTCTGACGCACGCCTGGAGCGGCGAGGGCGGTTCGCTCGATCGTCAGGGCAAGATCGCGGACAAGTCCGGCAACAGCTGGCAGGCATGGCGGCAGGTCACGCCGGAGCATAACGCACTGGTCGAGGCATTGTTGCAAAGCCCTTGCCATATCATCGCGACGATGCGCGCGAAGACCGAGTATGTGCAGGAGAAGGACGAGCGCACCGGCAAGCAGGTGGTGCGCAAGATCGGCCTCGCACCCATCATGCGCGATGGCATCGAGTATGAATTCACCACGTTCTTCGAACTTGACGTGCAGCACATGGCGTATGTCGGAAAGGACCGCACTCGCCTGTTCGACGGCATGATCTTCCGTCCCGCCGTTGACACGGGACGCCAGTTGCTGGGATGGCTGGATGCGGGCGAAGATGCGCCGGTCAAGCGCAAGGAAATGCCCGAGGAGCAGCGGGAAGAGTTGATCGACACCATTGACCATGCGCGTTCGCTGGATGAGCTGTTCAAGGCATTCGCGACCGCGTATCGCGCCGCCAGCGCCCTTGCGGACGGCACCGCGCTGACCGAACTGACCAGGGCGAAGGACAAGCGCAAGGCCGAGTTGGAGCCGCATGAGGAAGCCGGCGAAGGAGTGGCGGCATGAATCCCGTATTCGAAGCCTTCGAACTTGCCGCGCAATACAGGCATCTCGCCGAGTTGCTGGCCGAGCGTCATGACGACGAGCAGGTAATCGCCGATACGCTGGAAGGCATCTCCGGGCCGCTCGACGAGCGGCTCGAAAACCTGGCGAAGATGGTACGCAATCTGGAGTCGGCGCGCCGCGGGGTCGAGGAAACCATCGCGAATCTCGAAACGCGCCATGCCGCGCTGCAGCGGGCCGCCGAGCGCGGTCGCAAGCTCATTCTCGACCTGATGCAGATGGCGCATCGCGACAGGGCGACGACTGCGCTGTTCTCGCTCGCCGTCAGGAAGAACCCGCCGCTCGTCGTCATCGACTCGCAGGCAGCGCTGCCGCCGACCTACCTGACCTACCACGAGCCGCCGCCACCGACGCCCAACAAGAAGGCGATCGCGACCGCGCTCAAGGCCGGCACGCCGGTGCCCGGCGCGCATTGCGAGCAGGGCGTACGGCTCGAAATTCACTGAGATGGAGATTGCAATGGCAACGTTGAACAAAGTCACCCTGATCGGCTACCTTGGCCACGATCCTGAAATGCGCACGACATCCGGCGGCGACGCAGTCGCGCACCTTGCGATTGCGACCACGGAAACCTGGAAGGACAAGTCGAGCGGGGAAAAGAAGCAGGCCACGGAATGGCATCGGGTCGTGCTCTACCGCAAGCTTGCCGAAATCTCGGGGCAGTACCTGAAGAAGGGTTCCCACGTCTACATTGAAGGCCGCCTGCAGACGCGAAAATGGACGGGCAAG
>JAKACN010000416.1 GCA_021821365.1 Pseudomonadota bacterium
GCCAGCGCTCGTCGACGGAATAGCGGAAGAAACCGCCGCCCAGTTGGTCGAACAGCCCGCCACGCAGCATTTTTTCCAGCGTGAACAGCAGCATGTGCCGCGCGGCCTCATCACCGTTCCAGGCTTCGCGCACGAGCCACTCGAGCTCTCCGGGACGCGGGAACTTGGGCGCGCGCGAAAAGCCGCCATGCACTTTGTCGAAAGCACGCGCGAGGTCGGCTGTCGCACGCCGCAAGACCTCGTCGTCGGGCTCTGCTGCGGTAGGGCGCGTTTCCTTTAGGGCGGCAAGCACTTCCTGGTTCTGCGCCACGATGTCATTTCGCCGCGTGCGGTAGACATCGGCGATCTGCTGCATCAGTCCGACGAAGCCCGGCAGGTTGTAGCGCGGCTGTTTGGGGAAATAGGTGCCGGCAAAAAACGGGACCTGGTCAGGCGTCAAAAACACCGTGAGCGGCCAGCCGCCGGCACGTCCCGTGAGAAGGTTGTGTGCGCCCTGGTAGATCTGATCGAGGTCGGGACGCTCCTCACGGTCGACCTTGATGTTGACGAACAATTCATTCATCGCCGCCGCGACTTCCGCGTCCTCGAAGCATTCATGCGCCATGACGTGGCACCAGTGGCAGGTCGAGTAGCCGATGGAGAGCAGGATGGGCTTGTCCTCGCGCTTCGCCTTCCCCAGCGCTTCCGGCCCCCAGGGATACCAGTCCACGGGGTTGTGCTTGTGCTGCTGCAGGTAGGGAGAGGGCTCATTGGCCAGATGGTTGGCCGCTCGCACCGGCAGGCCGTAATCTTGCGTGCTGCTCATGGATGATTTCCCTTCACCGGTCGCGTTGTTGCCAGCGTCCGGCCAGATGTAATGGCGCCATGATACCCTTCATGCTGGTGCGCGGATCTGCTGCCAACACAGACGACATCGAGGGCAACCGACCATCATGCAAGAACTCGTCACCATCTGGCTATCCCTGCTTGCCTGTCTCGCCATCATCGGTGTCGCAGGGACACGGCTTTCGCGCTACGGCGACATCATCGCCGAGAAGACGGGGATGAGCCGCGGCTGGATCGGGCTGATCCTGCTGGCCACGGTCACTTCGCTGCCGGAACTGGTCACCGGCCTGACCTCGGTGACCGTCGCCAAGGCACCGGACATCGCGGTGGGCGACATCCTGGGCAGTTGCGTGTTCAACCTGCTCATCATCGTGGTACTGGATTTCCTTTATCGCAAGGAGTCCGTCTACACGCGCGTGCGCCAGGGCAACGTGCTGTCGGCGGGCTACGGGGTCGCCCTGATCGGCTTCGTTGGTTTCAACCTGCTGCTCTACCGGTCAGGCACGACTCTCTCGTTCGGCCATGTCGGCCTGTACGCGCCCGTCATACTGCTGTTGTATCTTCTGGCCATGCGTTCTCTTTACCGCTATGAACAGGCGCAGCTCAGCGAATATGTCGAGGATCGAGTCGAGCTTCATCCCGATATCAGCCTGAAACAGGCGGTGCAGGGCTACGCAGCGGCTTCAGTGGCGGTGGTGGTGGCGGGCATCTGGCTGCCCTTCATCGCCAAGGATCTGGCAGCGGTCATGGGCTGGGAACAGAGCTTCGTCGGCACACTGTTCGTCGCTGCGGTGACTTCGGCGCCTGAGGTCGTGGTCACGGTGGCCGCACTGCGCATGGGCGCGGTCGATCTCGCCATCGGCAACCTGTTCGGCAGCAATCTTTTCAACATCGCCATTCTCGCCATCGACGACATCGCCTACCTGCCGGGACCACTGCTGGCGGATGTTTCGCTCACTCACGCCGCATCTGCCTTCTCGGCCATGATGATGAGCGGCCTCGCCGTAGTGGGTCTGGTGCTGCGTCCGGTTTCGCGCGTCATGCGCACAGTGAGCTGGGTCAGCCTGCTGCTGCTCGTCATTTATCTGTTGAACACCCTGTTCCTCTATCTCCATGGCTACTGATTCCAGCAATCTGCACTGGCAATGCCTTGACAGCGAAACAACGGCGGCGCACCTCGACAGCGACCTGAGCGAGGGGCTGGGCACCGAAACGGCTTCCCGGCGGCTCGAGGAAACAGGTCCGAACGTACTTCAGGAGAAAGGCCGGCGTCACCCGCTCGTCATGCTGGCCTCGCAATTCACCGACTTCATGATCCTGGTGCTGATCGCCGCGGCGGTCATCGCCGGTTTCGTGGGCGAGCCGCAGGACACCATCGCCATCGTGGTCATCGTCATCCTCAACGGCATCATCGGCTTCGTGCAGGAATACCGCGCCGAGCGCGCCATGGCGGCGCTGAAGAAAATGGCGAGCCCGCAGGCGCGCGTGATCCGCGGCGGCCAGTCCATGCTGATCGACGCCGCCGATCTGGTGCCCGGCGATCTGGTCGAGCTGGAGGCCGGCAACATCGTGCCGGCCGATTTGCGCCTCACCGAACTTGCGGCGCTCAAGGTCGACGAATCGGCACTCACCGGCGAATCGCAGCCGGTCGACAAACAGCTCGCGCAGCTGGGCGAAACCGAGTTGCCGCTGGGAGACCGCTTGAACCTCGCCTA
>JAKACN010000417.1 GCA_021821365.1 Pseudomonadota bacterium
CTTGACGGGTATGCTGGCCTGCAGGATCAGGTGCATCAGCGAGAGGTTTTGCGAAATTTCCAATTCGATTCCCTATTGCGGGTTCAGCGATTCGAGCACTTCTGCGGGGATTCTAGCGGGTTTGAAGGTTTTTTCATGCACCCAGACCAGGCTGACCCGCGCGGCCATCAGGAGTTCCTCGCCGCGCAGCACGCGCTGGTTCATGACCAGGCTGGTGCGGCTCTGTTCGACGACAAGCGCATCGACGACCAGACTGTCGTTGAAGCGCGCAGGCAGCAGGTAGTCGGCTTCGACGCGGCGCACCACGAACACACCACGATGCTGCGCGATGAGCTCGGGCTGCTCGAAGCCGAAGCTGCGCAGCCATTCGGAGCGCGCGCGCTCGAGGAACTTGAGGTAGTTGGCGTAATACACCACGCCGTAGGCGTCGGTGTCTTCCCAGTAAACCCTGACTGGCCAGCGGAAAGTTTTTGCGTGACCCTTCCCCGTCATTGCTTCTCGAACAGGTCCGGCGCCGACGCCGGCGCGGCAAAGCCGAGATGCCGGTAGGCGTGCGGCGTGGCGATGCGGCCGCGCGGCGTGCGCTGCAGGAATCCCTGCTGGATGAGATAAGGCTCGAGCACGTCCTCGATGGTGTCGCGCTCTTCGCCGATCGCTGCGGCGAGGTTGTCGAGGCCCACCGGGCCGCCGGAGAATTTCTCGATCACGGCGAGCAAGAGTTTTCTGTCCATCATGTCGAAGCCGGCATGGTCGACGTCGAGCATGGACAGTGCGGCATCGGCGACCTCGCGCGTGGCGACGCCGTCGGCGCGCACCTCGGAATAGTCGCGCACGCGGCGCAGCAATCTGTTCGCGATGCGCGGCGTGCCGCGCGAGCGCTTGGCGATTTCCAGCGCGCCCTCCGTTTCCAGGCGCATGTTGAGCAGGCCCGCGGAGCGCGCGACGATCAGCGACAGCTCCGACGGGGAGTAGAACTCCAGCCGCGCGACGATGCCGAAGCGGTCGCGCAGCGGATTGGTGAGCATGCCGGCGCGCGTGGTGGCGCCGACCAGAGTGAAGGGCGGCAGGTCGAGCTTGACCGAACGCGCGGCCGGGCCCTCGCCGATCATGATGTCGATCTGGAAATCCTCCAGCGCCGGGTACAGCACCTCCTCCACGACCGGAGACAAGCGATGGATCTCGTCGATGAACAGCACGTCGTGAGGCTCCAGGTTGGTGAGCAGCGCGGCCAGATCGCCGGCGCGTTCCAGCACCGGGCCCGAAGTCTGGCGCAACCCCACGCCCATTTCGCGCGCGATGATGTGCGCGAGCGTGGTCTTGCCGAGGCCGGGCGGGCCGAACAGCAGCACATGGTCGAGCGCCTCGGCGCGCTTTCTGGCCGCCTCGATGAAAATGGACAACTGCCCGCGCGCCTTTTCCTGGCCGATGTATTCGGCAAGTTCGCGCGGACGCAGGGCGCGCTCGAACTGCTCCTCCTGCGGGCTGACGGGATCCGGGGCGATGAGTCGGTCGGTTTCGATCATGCCCGTATCTTAACCCTTGGACAGCAGCTTGAGCGCCTGGCGGATCGCATCCGACACCGGCAGGTCGGCCGGCACCTGCTTCAAGACAAGATCGGCTTCCTTGTCGTTGTAGCCCAGCGCCAGCAAGGCCTGACGCACATCGCGCCGGCTGTCGGAAGCGCCCGACGCCGGCAGCGTGACGGCGGCGAAATCGAGCTTGCCCTTGAGTTCCAGCAGCAGGCGCTCGGCGGTCTTCTTGCCGATGCCCGGCGTCTTCACCAGGCGCCCGCTTTCCTGCGCGGCCACGGCAGAGGCCAGGTCTTCCACGGAAAGGCCGGACAGCACCGACAGCGCGGTCTTGGCGCCGATGCCCGAGACCTTGATCAGTTCGCGGAAGGCGCGGCGCTCGCTTTCTGCTCCGAAACCGAACAGCAGATGCGCGTCCTCGCGGATGGCGAGATGCGTATACAGCGAAACCTTCTCGCCCACCGCCGGCAGGTTGTAGAAGGTGGTCATGGAGACATCGACCTCGTAGCCCACGCCGCCCACGTCCACCACGATCTGCGGCGGGTGTTTCTCGATCAGCGTGCCGGTGATTCTTCCTATCATTTCCAGCTTTCCGTCATCAATATCAAGGCCAGCATGATGGCATGCAAATGCGCCGCCAGCAGTGTGGCGCGAATGGCCGGCACCAGCATGCGGGGATGGCGGCAATTCCGCATCAACTGTCCGGCGGCCGAAACCGAAGGCAGCATGGCGGCAAGGCTCAACAATGCCCAGGACGACAAGGCGCCTGCAGCAACGGCAACGGTGAGGACGAGCGCCGCCGCGAGCGCAATCAAGGCATACAGGCGCGCTGCCTGCTCGGGTTGCAGCCTCACCACCCAATGGCGTTTGCCGGCCAGCGCATCGGCCCCGCGGTCGGGAAACTGGTTGATGAACAGGATGTTGGTGGTGAGCAGCGCGTACGGCAAACCGGCGAGCCAGGGCAACACGGAAAAGCTCCCGCGCTGGACGTAATCGGCG
>JAKACN010000136.1 GCA_021821365.1 Pseudomonadota bacterium
TTCTGAAAGGAGGCGTCCATTCCATTACGGAAAGCACGGAAAGCATGGATCATACCCTTGCATGTGCGACGGGTTACGCCGAGCGTCATGCGCGGACAACAGGTTCTGCACAAGGACAGGGAAATGATGGATGTCCACGAAAAGCACAAACAATAGTGCGGCCTTCCGTGCTTTCCGTGTTTTCCGTGGACATCCAAGGTGTTCAGCCGCGTTTGGATTCATCGGGGCGAGTGCGTCATGGACAGCGAAGAAAGAGAGGACGAGATGGGGTGGCTGCAACAAAGTCGTGAAAAGTCGCTGTTCGGCCAGCTGCTGCTCAAGCATGGCCTGGTCTCCGAGGAACAACTGGCGCGTGCCATCGAGCAGCAGCGCAAGACGGGTCAGCGGCTGGGCGACATCCTTGCCGAATGGAACCTGGTTACGCAGCATCATGTGCGGGATGTCCTGCGCAAGCAGCGCAACCTGCGCCTTGCGGCAGCGATCGCCGCACTACTGATGGGGCCGCTGCGCGCATTCGCCATGGACCCGGTGCCGCCGATTCCGCTGACGGCGGCGGCCACGGCGCGCGCCACGCACATGGGTCTGCGAACGATGACCGAAGAAGACCTTGACCTCGTCTCCGCCCAGGGCTTGCCGGATGCGCTGATCGAACGCGCGACCCGGCGCGGCACGACGGATGGCGGCATCCGCGTGCTGGGCGATCTGGCGGTGATGTTCAATCCCCTGCTCGGCTTCCTCGACGCCGATACCACCATCAAGGATGTCGTCTACGATCCCGCCAACGCGGCCGTTTCCGTCAGCAAGGACGGCGCCATCGTGCTGCGTCTGCCCAGCACGATCGGCGAAATCAGTTTCGACAACATCCGCATTCGCGGCACCTCCGGCGCCAGCTTCGGCAGCATCCACATCCACGACATCGACCTGACCGGCACGACGGTGGTGCTGCGCAGCCTGCCGCGCTGAGCGTTCGTCAGAACTCTTCCCATTCCTGCGCGGCCGGCTGCGCGCGCCTTGCCGGCGGTTTGATGCGCGGCGCGGCGCTCGCGGCGGCCTCCGGAAGAGGCTTGCTCGCAACTGAAGCGGGCAAGGCAGGCGCGGCCGACTGCGTGCCGTCCAGCTTGAACACGCCAACCATCTGCGACAGATGGCCGGCCTGGCCTTGCAGCGAATCCGAGGCTGCGGCGGCTTCTTCCACCAGCGCGGCGTTCTGCTGCGTAACCTGATCCATCTGCGCGATGGCCTGATTGATCTGCTCGATGCCCGACGTCTGCTCCTGGCTGGCAGCCGTGATCTCGGCGATGATGTCGGACACGCGACGCACGCTGGCGACGATCTCGTTCATGGTGGCGCCCGCTTCGTCGACCAGCTTCGCGCCGGTATCGACCTTCTCCACCGAGTCGCCGATCAGGTGCTTGATTTCCTTGGCCGCGGCGGCCGAGCGCTGGGCCAGGGTTCGCACTTCCGCGGCCACCACCGCGAAGCCGCGCCCCTGTTCTCCCGCGCGCGCCGCTTCCACCGCGGCATTCAGGGCCAGGATGTTGGTCTGGAACGCGATGCCGTCGATCACGCCGATGATGTCGACGATCTTTTTCGCGGAGTCGTTGATCGCGCCCATCGTGTCGACCACCTGCGACACCACGTCGCCGCCTTTCACGGCGATTTCCGATGCCGACACGGCGAGCATGCTCGCCTGGCGCGCATTGTCGGCATTCTGCTTCACCGTGCCGGTCAGCTCTTCCATCGAGGATGCGGTTTCCTCGAGCGAGCTGGCCTGCTCCTCGGTGCGCGAGGACAGGTCGAGATTGCCGGACGCGATCTGGCCGGATGCGGTGGCGATGGCATCGGTGCCGCGGCGCACCTCGCCGACGATCTTCACCAGGCTGTCGTTCATGTCCTTCAGGGATTGCAGCAGCCGCCCGGTCTCGTCTTTCGTCGTGACCGCGATGCGGCTGGTCAGGTCGCCGGCGGCGACGGTCTGCGCCACCTTGACGGCGGCGTCGATCGGCCGCGTGACGCCGCGCGTGACATACCACCCGATGAACACGCCGCAGGCGATCGCAGCCGCGCTCAGCAGCGCCATCAGCAGGCGCGCGCTGCGGTAGGCGTCGTCCGCTTTCTGTTCGGCCTCACTGCTCAGTTTCTCTTCGAGGGAGACCAGGTCGTTCAGAGCGTTCACCCACTCGTGCTGCAGCGGACGCACGTCCTGGATCAGCATCCTGGTGGCGCCGGCTGCATCGTTGTTCAATCCCAGTTCGGCGGCCTTTGCCATCAGCGGCAGGATCGCGCTCTCGGCTTTTGCGATGCGCGGCAGCGAAGCTCTCTCCACCTCCTTGGTGCCAGGCGCCGTGGCGAACATCTTTTCCAGTTTCTGCCGCGCTTCCGCGTAAGCCTGCTCCTGGTTCTTGATGCGCTCGACTTCCGGCTTCATGTCTGCCATTTCCGTCAGCAGGGCCAGGTTGCGCAGGGAGATCATCCGGTCGTTGACCGAACTGCGCATGGCTGCGGCCAGCTTCACCTCGGCGTTGTTGACGCTGACGATGTCGACCAGCCTGGCCTGGATCTCTGCCATGCGGCTGATGCCGATCACCGCGACGATCACCAGCGGAAGCAGGATCGACGCGAACGCCAGGGCGAGGCGTGTGCCGATTTTCAAATTCGCGAATTGCATGAGCATCCTTTCAGTAGTGCGAGGAAGCGCCGCACGGCGGGATGCTTCCGTCATGGTGGTTGTTGTTCGATGGGCGAGCCGATGGCGTCATCCGGCGCATCACGGGACGGCACAATGGGTCGATGGTCCGGCGGGGTGAGGGCCGAAGGGTCTGGCTGGATGCCGCGGGGGGCAGGGCGGCAGGAGAAATTGAGCGCGGTCGGCGGCGGTTTCGGGAACGGGACGGGGTTCCTGATTACGGCATCAAACCGACGCTAATGGCGCATGCAACAAGGATACCGGACTATTTTGCATGGCAGGAAACTTGTTGTAAATCAATTGATGAAAATTATTTAGCGCACAACTAAAAGTTACTCACTTGATGCGCTCTCTGGTTATCAGCGGCTTGATCGCATTCAGCGTTTCCTCGGCGGCCAGTAGCGTCTTGGCCACGTCGTTGAGGCGCCGCCGGGTGGAGCGCGCGTAGTCGCGCAGCACTTCGAACGCGGTATTGCGGTCGGTCTGGAATTTCGCCATCAGCAGGCCGACCGCCATGCTGGTTTCGCGACCGGACGCGAGCGCCGCTTCGATTGCGGGGATCATCTGTTCGAGGGTGAACGGCTTGACCAGGTACCCGAGCGCACCGTATTCGGTGGCTTCCCGCACGACGGCCATGTCGTTGCGGCCGGACAGGAACATGAACGGGACCGTGGTTTCGGCCTGCAGCCGGCGGGCCAATTCAAGGCCGCTCATGCCGGGCAGGACGATATCGAGCAGGGCGAGGTCCGGTTCCTGCCGTGCAATCATTTCCAGTGCAGCTTCGCCCGAAGCAGCGCGTTCTGCGACATAGCCGCCGTGCTGGATCAGATGGGTGAGGAGATCGAGTGTGACGGCATCGTCCTCGACCAGGAGAATGCGGCGCTTTGCCGGTCGTGCGTTGCTTGCCAATTTGTCCAAGAAGGACTCCTGCGGTGCTGGTGCTGCGGCTCGCGGTGCCGGTTCGGCAAGGGGCGCGCATGGTGATCGATCCGGAAATCTTCGCGGTACCGGGCACCAATTGCCTTGACCTGAATCAATGCGTGCCGGTTCAGGTCGCGACGCGGTTGCGACCGCCGCCCTTGGCGCGATAGAGCGCATCGTCGGCAGCTTCCAGCAGCGTGTCGGCGTCGCCATCCGCGCCCAGCTCGGCTACGCCAACCGAGAAGGTGGCGGTGAAATCTTCCAGTTCGGAATGGTGCCGGATGTGCGAGAAGGATTCGCGGACCTGGTCCAGCACCGCCGCCGCTGTTGCCGCCAGCGTGGCGGGCATGATCGCGACGAATTCCTCGCCGCCGTAGCGGCCGAGGATGTCGCCGCGGCGCAGGCGCTGCTGCAGCAGGCGCGCGACGGCGCGAATCACCTGGTCGCCCACCGGATGGCCGTAGAGGTCGTTGACGCGCTTGAAGTGGTCGAGGTCGAGCATGGCCAATGCCAGCGGCGCACCGTTGCGCCGGGCACGCGCCACTTCGCGCACCAGGTGCTCCTTGACGGCCGAGTGATTGAGCAGCCCGGTGAGACCGTCGCGCATGATCAGGCCGCGCAGTTCGCGGTAGCGCTGCGTGCGGCTCGACAGCGCCGACACGAGATGCGCCGGCGTGATGGGCATGGTCAGGAAATCGTCGGCGCCCGATCCGATCGCTTCCAGCCGCTTGTCGACATCCGCCTCGTCCGACAGGAACACGATGGGCACATCGAGATACAGGTTGTCCTGCCGGATCAGCCTGGTCAGTTCGGCGCCGCCGCAGGTCGACAGGTGGAGATCCATCAGGATCAGTTCCGGGCGGTATTCGACGAGGACCTGCAGGGTTTCGCCGGCCTTGTCCAGCACCCGGGTTTCCATGCCCGCCGCGCGCAGGATTGCGGCATGCGCACTGGCCGTGCGCGCGTTCTCGTCGATGAGCAGGATGCGAAGGGGACGCGCTTCGCCGCGCGCCAGCAGCCGGTCCAGGCGCTCGACCAGCGCGACGATGTCGAGCGGCTTGGAAAAATAATCATCGGCGCCGGCGCGCACGGTGGCGAGCCGCGCGGTGAAGTTGCTGCGGGTGGAAATGAAGATCAATGCGAAATGCCGGCCGCCGCGCTGCCGGATGCGCGCGGCTTCGGCGGCGCCCGCGAGGATCCCGGCGGGAAATCCGAGGTCCATGATCACCGCGGCAGGCGCGCGCGCCGCGATGGCCGCCTCCAGCCGTGCCAGGTCGCTGACGACGGTGACCGCATAGCCGAAGTGCTGCAGCTGCACGGCGATGTCGTGCGCCATGCCGGCATTGTCGTGCACCAGGTAGATCGGCTGCATGCGATCGTCCTGGTGCGCCGCCGCAGCCTCCGACGGCGGCGCCACGCGGCTGTCGCCCTTGGGATCGGTTTCGGCCCAGCGCACGAAATCCTTGACGCGCGCGGCGACCGACAGGAAATCCTTCCCGCCGGCAGCGGTTCCCGCAATGAAGTCGCCGAGCAGTATTTCCAGTTCCGTCGCCCGCAAGCCCAGCTCGGAAAAGCCGAAGGTGCCGGCCGATCCGGACAGGCCGTGCAGCTTCTCCAGCAACTGATCGCAGTGCGCATGCACGCCCGGCTCGTCCAGGCAGCGGCGCAGGCAGTCGCCGAGCTCCCGCAAGCGCTCCGGAAGCTTGTCGGCATACATGCGCTCGATCGCCTGCAGCGTCGCGGCCAGGTTCTGTTGGCCCGATTCAGGCATCGGCCTGCTCCCAGAGGCGGCGCACCTGGCTTGCCAGCTGCATCGGATCGAAGGGCTTGGCCACCACGCCGATCGCGCCGAGCGAGCGGTAGTAGGCAATTTCCCCGGCCTGCACCTTGGCCGTCATGAAGACGACGGGAAGCTCCGCTCCGGACGGCAGCGCGCGCAGCGCCGCCAGCGTGGCGGGGCCGTCCATGCCGGGCATCATCACGTCCAGCAGCACCAGGTCGGGAACGAAGCCGCCGCCCACCAGCTCCAGCGCTTCGCGGCCGGAGGCGGACACGGCCAGCCGGAAACCGCCGACGGCTTCGAGCGCGATTTGCGCCACCGCCCGGATGTCCGGATCGTCTTCGACATAAAGAATCTGATTGAGCGAGCCACGGCCCATGGATCGTCCTTTGATTACCCCGCACCGGACCGACGGATCAGTTCGTGCAGGATGGCAAGCAATTGTTCATTCGAGGTGCGCGACTTTACCAGTGCCGCCTGCACGCTGTCGAGCGTCTGCCGGTCCGTCTCTTCGGCTGCGAACACGACCACCGGCGTGGCGGCGTTCAGTTGCGGCAGGTCGCCGAGCAGTTCCGAGCCGTGGCCGTCCGGCAGTTGCAGGTCGAGCAGGATCAGCCTGAAACATTCGGCGGCGAGCCGGTCTCGCGCCTCGGTCAGCGTGCGGGCATGTCGCACGGCGAAGTCCGGATGCAGCAGCGCGGACACCACTTGCACCAGGTCGGTATCGTCTTCCACGTGCAATACGGCCGGTGCGCCATCCCGGGAACGGTGCATGACGCTCTGCAGGGCCGCCACCAGGCGCGTCTGGTCGATCGGCTTGGGTATCCAGTCGACAATGCCAACCGCGCCTCCGCTCAGCCTGCGCCTGCTTTCCTCCGCGCGCGCCGACACCACCACCACCGGCAGGTGGCGCAGCCGCTCCTGCCGGCGCATCCAGCGCAGCAGCGAGACGCCGTCCTCGCCCGGCAATGCCAGGTCCAACGTCATCGCTTCGTAGCTGCCTTCCAGCAGCCGGCGGCGCGCCTGTTCCGCATCGAAGGCGATATCGCTGGCGAGGCCGGCCTGCGTCAGCATCAGGCCGAGCAGGCGCGCTACATCCGGATCGTCTTCGCAGATGAGCACCTTGCCGTACCCGCCAGGCAGCGCGATCTGGGTTGCCTCCCCGGGCATGGGCAGCTCGACATAGAACTCCGTGCCGCCGCCCGGCACGCTGTCGAAGTCGATGCGGCCGTGGTGGCGCTCGACGATGGCGCGCGAAATGCTCAGGCCGAGGCCGGTGCCGCCCTTCTGGCGCGAATCGGAGGAATCGGCCTGCGCGAATTTCTGGAAGATGCGTTCGCGGAAATCCGGCGCGATGCCCGGCCCCTGGTCGATCACCGACAGGCGCAGGCAGTTCGGCAGGCGCGCCAGCCGGATCTGGACGCGGCCGCCGGGCGGCGAGAATTTGGCGGCATTGGACAGCAGGTTGACGATTACCTGCGCCATGCGGTCGGCATCCACCGCCACCAGCAGGTCCCGGGCATCGTGCTCCAGCTCGAAGCCTACCTTGTACTGCGCCGCGTAGTCCTGCATCGCGTCGAGCGCCTGCTCCACCAGCGGCAGGATGGGCTGCGGCACGATATCGAAGCGCATGTTGCCGGACTCGATCTTTTCCACGTCGAGGATGTCGTTGATCAGGCGCACCAGGCGTTCGCAGTTGTTGCTGGCGATCTGCAACAGGCTCTTCGCGCGTTCCGGGATCTCGCCCGCCGCGCCGCCGGTCAGCAAGCCGAGCGAGCCGCGGATCGAGGTCAGCGGCGTGCGCAGCTCATGCGACACGGTAGAGATGAATTCGTCCTTGATCTGTTCCGCGCGCTTGCGTTCGGTCAGGTCGTAGGCGACGCCGAGAAAGCCCGTGACGCGCTGCCGCTCGTCGCGCACCGCGGTGACCGACAGCATCACCGGCAGGCGCCTGCCGTCCTTGCGCAGGTAGGTCCATTCATGCTCGTCGGCGATGCCGTTCCAGGCCCGTGCGACCAGCGCATCGAAACCCGGTTCAACCGGGCGACCGAGCTCGATGCTGAGCAGGTGCGCGCGCGCGACGACCTCGTCCGGATCGTGCAGCACTTCCGGCGTGCAATTGCCGATCAGCTCCTCCGCGCCGTAACCCAGCATGCGCTGCGCGCCGATGTTGAACAGGCGGATCATGCCATTCACGTCGGTGGCGATGATCGAAAAGTTCGCACTGTTGAGGATCGCCTGCTGCAGGCTGGTGGTTTCGGCCAGCTGCCGGTTCAGCGCATTCATGGCCTCTTCCGCCGCCTTGCGCTGGCTGATGTCGGTGCCCACGCCGCACACGCCGTACACCTCGCCCTTCTCGTTCACCAGCGGCGAGCGCACGACCAGGTAGATGCGGCCATTGTGGTCGCTGCGCACCTCGTCTTCGAGACGGGTGCCGGCGGCGCCCTGCAGCACTTCCCTGTCTTTCTCCCGGTTGTAGCGCACCAGCGCCGGCGGATAGACTTCTTCGAGCGTCTTCCCGATCAACTGCCCGGGCTGGAAGCCGAATACCTTCTTGTATTCCTTGTTGGCGAACAGGAAGCGGCCGTGCATGTCGCGCACGAACACGAAGGACGAGGTGCTGCCCATCACCGCCTGCAGCAACGCGCCGCTCTCGCGCAGCTTGCGCTCGTTCTCGCGGCGCACCGTAACATCGCGGATGATGCCGGCGAAGCCGCGCCGGCCGTGCAGCCACATTTCATTGACGGTCAGTTCCATCGGGAACAGGGAGCCGTCCTTGCGGCGTCCCGTCACCTCGCGGTCGAGGCCGATGATGCGGGTCTTGCCGGTATCGCGGAAATTCTTCAGATAGCCGTCGTGCGCCTGGTGATAGGCGGCGGGCATCAGCACCTTGATGTTCTGTCCCTTCACCTCCTCCGGCTGGTAGCCGAAGATGCGCGTGGCGGCGGCATTGATCGATACGATCTGGCCGAACTGGTCGAGCGTGATGATGCCGTCGGCGACGCTGTCGACCACCGCATGCAGGCGCGATTCGCTTTCCTCTGCCATGGTCAGCGCCCGCAGCAGCGCGCGCTGGTTCAGTTCCGATTCCGCCCAGCGCGCCAGGTCGCGCAGGACATCGACATCGTCGGCTTCCAGGCGGCGCGGCGCGCGGTCGAACAATCCCAGCGTGCCAACGCGACGACCGGCGGTGTCATGCAGCGGCCAGCCGGCATAGAAGCGGACCGGCGACACACCGCCGACCAGCGGATTTGCGGCGAAGCGGGGGGCGGCGCCCGCGTCTTCGACCACATGCGGAGCATCGCCGGACACGGTGGCGGCGCAAAACGGCAGGCAATGCGGCAGGTCTTCCTCCGCCAGACCGTGGCGCGACTGGAACGCGGATGCGCCGTTATCGTCGAGCAGCACGAAGGCGAACGGCGCGCCGAACGCGCGCGCAGCAACGCGTGCGATGCGGTCGAAGCGTTCCCTGATGGCGGCTTCGGGTTCGGCTTCCACGCGCCTCATGGTGTCAGTTGGTTTGTCCTGTTCCAGCATGCATGTTCCCGACGCACAAGCTGCCTCCAGCGAGCCGGCAGCATGGAGGTTTCTGTTTCAGTTGTTCAGCGAACTTTTAACTCAGGACACTGGTAGCCCGTCATATCCCAATGTACGGTTTCTGCCGGACACTCGCTGCCGATCGCCTCGGCAAAAAACGCACATCGCGGCGTGGCGGACCCCTGGTTGCGCACCAGCCGGAGGCTTCTTCCGGAGGTGGCGGTTCAATGTGTATTTCCTGGCAGGGGTGCGATTGTGGAGGCAATCGTTTTTCCCAGATTCTACGCGACTCTTTCCATTGCCGGATTTATCCCTGCTATCAATATGGTTTTATCCGCCTGCGGAATGATCGATGGGTCGGCACGGTGTTGAAGGGGAAGCGGGAGGGTGCGGAACGGCGCGGACCGCTGCTGCGGCGCGCAATACCAATCAATATAGGAAGACGACAGCAGCCCGCCGATGGATTCCACGCGCTCTTTGCGCTCACACAAACAAGCGGCGGGCTATCGGCACACCCGATGAACTCCTGTTTCATCGATCGTCCAATCAGGAAGTCTGCGCGGCAGAAGGACTTCCGACTCAGGCGCCGCGAAACTGGCGTCGCCGTACGCTGCTCCGCCTTCGACAGTTACGGCTCGACGTCTTCCGGCACGCAGGCCCTTGGGCAGGTTCCGCTGCAGCGTCCTGCAGATGAAATGCACGGCATGACAAACGGCACCACGCGTGCGGGCACATTCGATGCATGCGACATGCCTGCGCCGCAGCAAGGCGCGGCATGGCCGGATCCAGGCGTGTTTGCATTGCGTGCATGCGGTCATGTTCTTCCAGTCAAGACGGCATGGCCGAATCGGCCGCGACATCCGCCATGCAGGATGGCACTACATGATGCGGGACTGCCGTCGGATGATGAAAAAACCTGACGAGACCAAGAAGACGGAGACAATAAAATGAGTGCACGCGGTTCCACCATTGCCGCCATCCAGGCCGCACGCGATGACATCGCGGCCCTGGCCAGGCCGGCGCAGGGCATATTCATCCAGTGTTACGACGACCACATCCCCCCGTTTGCGGAAGCGGCGATGCTGCGCCTGTACGGCAACCTGTTCTCGTCGCTGGCGCACCTCAGGGTTTACGGGCGCATGAACAACATCAGCACCTACGCCGTGTTCGACGATGGCATGCCGGTCGCTGTCTGGCTGTTCCGTCGGGAAAAGAACCATGTGCAAGTGCTGAACGAAGGCATGCCGCTCGACGACCATGAAGTTTCGCGCTTCTCGCGGCATATTCTGACCACCTACCCCGAGGTCGACATCATCACTTTCCATGCGGTACAGGCGATGACGCAACGCCTGCCGCTCCCGCACCAGCGCTTCAACTGCCTGGAAGACATGGTGATCGCCCTGCCGCCCAGCGCCGACGCGTATCTCGCGAGCATGGGAAAAGCGACGCGCAGCTATATCCACCGCTACATGAACAAGCTCAGGCGCGACTTCCCCACGTTCCGTTTCCACGTCTACGAAACGAAGCACATCGACCCGGAGCATGTCCGCGCCATTGTCGATTTCAATCGCGTGCGCATGGCCGACAAGGGCAAGGTCGCCGTCAACGACGACGAGCGCATCCTCCGGCTCGCGCGGGAATGCGGCATGGTCTGCGTGATGACCATCGACAATCGCGTGTGCGCCGGCACCGCCAACTACCGCACCGGCGACAATTTCTTCCTTGAAGTGATCGGGCACGATCCGGCGTTCAACAACTACCGTCTCGGAACGCTTTGCTGCTTTCTCACCGCCTGCGAATGCATCGCCCGCGGCGGGCATGAATACCACCTGTTATGGGGACAGGACGAGTACAAGATGCGGCTCAAGGCGACGCAGCGCAACCTCGACGACCTGGTCCTGTACCGCTCGCGCCTGCGCATGTTCGGCCACCCGGATACGCTCCTCAGGAACGCTGCCGCGCGCTGCTTGCGGCGCAGCCGGTTGTGGCTGCGCAAGCTGCAACGTCGGGGCGGCTTCGCCTCGGCCATCGCCGCGGCGCTGGTGCGTCGCGCGCGCAGCCTGTTTCCGGCGCATTCCTGATCTACTCGGCGTCCGGCTGCTGCGCGGGGTGCGCTGTGGCGATGGCAGGAATTTCGCTGCAGCGTGCATAAATTGCCATCACGGTCGGATAGGCCGACACGTCAACGTCGAAGCGCTGCGCATTGAACACCTGCGGCACCAGGCAGCAATCGGCGATGGTCGGCGCATCGCCATGGCAGAAGGTGCCGGTTTCGGCGCCGCGCAGGAGCGCCTCCAGCGTGCGCAAGCCTTCCTCCGTCCAGTGCCGGTACCACTGCGTCTTCTGTTCTTCGCTCACCTTCAGCGTGCCGGAAAGATACTTGAGCACGCGCAGGTTGTTGAGCGGATGGATCTCGCAGGCAATGGTCTGCGCCAGGGCGCGCACCCGGGCGCGGCCTACCGCTTCCGCCGGCAAGAGCGGCGTACCCGGCCATGCTTCCTCCAGGTATTCCAGGATGGCCAGCGACTGCGTCAGGATATGTTCGCCATCCTGCAGGCTTGGTACCAGGCCGGCAGGATTGATGGCGCGGTAGCGTTCCTGCAGCTGCTCGCCGCCGTTGCGCAGCAGGTGCACCGGAATCGCTTCGTACGCGAGGCCCTTGAGGTTCAATGCGATGCGCACGCGGTAGGCGGCGGAGCTGCGGAAGTAGGTATAAAGTTTCAGCATGGTCGCCTTCATTCGCAAGTGAGGTTACTGCCCCGGATACTTCGCCACCGTCTGCTCGATTGTCCCGAAAATGTTGTGCCCGGCCGCATCCTGCATGTCGATGCGCACCGTGTCGCCGAACTTGAGGAACCCCGTCTTCGGCGCGCCGCTTTCAATCGTCTCGATCATCCTGAGCTCGGCGATGCAGCAGTAGCCCACGCCACCCGTCTCGATCCGCGATCCGCGCAGGCTGCCATGCCGGTTCGACACCGTGCCGGAGCCGATGATCGAGCCCGCCTCCAGTTCGCGCGTCCTCGCGGCATGCGCGATCAGTTGCCCGAAGTCGAAGTGCATGTCGACACCGGCATCCGGTCTGCCGAACAGCGTTGCGTTCACCTGCACCTGCAGCGGCAGGTGAAGTTTCGCGTCTCGCCACGCTGCGCCCAGTTCATCCGGCGTGACCGCCACCGGGGAAAACGCACTGGCCGGCTTCGACTGGAAAAATCCGAAGCCCTTCGCCAGTTCCGCCGGAATCAGGTTGCGCAGGGACACATCGTTCACCAGCATCACCAGCCGGATCGCCTGCGCGCACTGCGCGGGCGTCGCACCCATCGGCACATCGCCGGTGATCACCGCCACTTCCGCCTCCAGGTCGATGCCCCAGTCTTCGCTCAAGGCGTAAATCGGATCGCGCGGCCCGGCGAAGGAATCCGAACCGCCCTGGTACATCAGCGGATCGGTGCGGAAGGACGCCGGCATGTCGCTGTTGCGCGCCCTGCGCACCAGCTCCACGTGGTTCAGGTAGGCCGAGCCGTCGGCCCACTGGTAGGCGCGCGGCAGCGGCGAGTGGCATTGCGCTTCGTCGAAGGGCTGCGCATGCCGCGCGGCGCCGTTGTTCAGCGCGAGGTAGACGTCCTGCAGTTGCGGCGCGGCGCGTTCCCAGTCGTCGAGCGCGGCCTGCAGCGTGCGCGCGATGTCCGGCACCGGCTGGCATTGCGTGAGGTCGCGGCTGACTACCGCCAGCGTGCCGTCGCGGCCGCCGGTCTTGAGCGTGGCGAGTTTCATCGTTCGTTGCCTTTCCTGTTCAAGCGTGACTCGGAATCACTTCGTATCGAGCTGGCGGGTCACTTCGGCGAACATCTCCTGACCGACTTCCCTGGAGAACATGTCCCACACCGGTTTGACCTTGTCGCGCATGCGCGAGCGCTCGGCCGGCGTCACATCGTTGACCTGCATTCCGGCGGAACTG
>JAKACN010000005.1:0-1723 GCA_021821365.1 Pseudomonadota bacterium
GGCGGAGCTGGCGGCCGCCGACGCGAGAAAGAACACCGCCGACCAGCACAGCGCCTGGCTGCGCGCATCCAGCCAGCCGAGCAGGAAGGCCCCGCCGGTCAGCCCGAGGCCGATCCCGGACAACACATAGGTCAGCGCGATCATTCTGCGCCGCCCGATGCGGTCGAACAGCGGGCCGAGCAGCAAGGGGCCAAGCACGTTGCCCAGCGCGAAAGGAAAGATGTACAGCGCAACCAGCCCTTCGGGCACATGATAGAAGCGCGTCAGCACCAGCGCATAGGTGAAGAAGATCGCGTTGTAGAAGAAGGCCTGCGATACCATCAGCGCGAACGCTACCATGCTGCGTTCGCGGTACTGGCGCAGCAGGATATGCGCGACATGCCGCAGTGAGGGCTCGGCGCGGCGCAGGAATTGAAGGCTGGCGCCAGCCGGGGCGAGGATGCCGTGTTCCTTTTCGACTTCGGCTTCGATCCGTTCGACGGTGCGCTGCGCCTCCTGTTCGCGACCGTGTGCGAGCAGCCAGCGTGGGCTCTCCGGCACACCGCGCCGCACCAGGAAAATCGCCACCGCCAGCAATGCGCCGAGCACGAAACCGGCGCGCCATCCCATGACAGGGCCGAGCACGCGCGGGTCGAGCAGCAGCAGCGAGATGCCGGCGCCCAGTGCGGCGCCGATCCAGAAGCTGCCGTTGATCGCGAGGTTGACCCGGCCGCGCACGCGCGCCGGAATCAGTTCGTCGATGGCGGAATTGATGGCGGCGTATTCGCCGCCGATGCCGAGCCCGGTGGCGAAGCGGCACAGCGCGAAGAAAACGAAGCCGGTCGAGAATCCGGTGGCGAGCGTGGCGCACATGTACACCGCCAGCGTGACGAGGAAGAGCTTCTTGCGGCCGAGGCGGTCGGCGAGACGTCCGAACAGCAGTGCGCCGAGCACTGCGCCGGCGATGTAGAGCGAGCCCGTCCATCCGACCTGCGATGCGCTGAGATCAAGCGTGTCGCCGCGTTCGAGCACGCCGCCGATGGAACCCACCAGCGTGACTTCGAGTCCGTCCAGTATCCATGCGACACCGAGCGCGATGACTACGCGCCAGTGCCAGCGCGACCAGGGCAGGCGATCGAGGCGCGTATGAAGATTGCTGGTGATCAAGCTCATGCGTGTGTTCCTTGCTTGGGAGGCAGGTGCGCCGCAGCCGTCAGGGCGTAAACTGGAGCATTCGGTCCTTTTCTTCCTTCTTCATGACAACCGACTCCTCATCGCCGGGTTTCCTTCCGGGCACCCCTGAATCTGACGACAGCATGGCGCCCGAGTTGCATGCGCAGGCGCTCGGCGCCGAACTGGTCAAGCAGGAGGGGCGCGTGTTCCTGCGTTTTGCCGGCGCGGTAGAGACGGCCGGCCTGCATGTGCCTTACGATCTCGTTCCGAGTCAGGGCGTGCTGGCCAAACCGGGCAAGTGGCGCAAGATGTCGCCGCAGGAACAGTTGCAGCTGATCACGGAGCGCGCGCATGCCGGCGTGAAGGCGGAATTGCATCGTGAAGTTGCCGCCTTCATCGCGGGCATCTGCGCGCGCGCCGATGATGCCGGACTGGATGCCATGCTGTTCCTGCATGCGCTGGCTGGGCGCGAGAATGCCGATCCGGCCGAATATGTATTCGATCGCGTCGAGCAACGCCTGCAGCATGCGATCGAGCGGCAGCAGGAGGAACGGCATGCGACGCTGACCAA
>JAKACN010000005.1:1733-53661 GCA_021821365.1 Pseudomonadota bacterium
AGGAAAGCATCAACCTCGCGGAATATCCGGCGTCGTTCGAACTCGCCTATCGCATGCCGCGCCGCTTTATCGCCTTGCTGGGTCCGACCAATTCTGGCAAGACGCATCATGCGATGGAAGCGCTGGCGAAGGCGAAGAGCGGGGTCTACCTGGCGCCGCTGCGCCTGCTGGCGCTGGAGAATTACGAACGCCTGCTGGAGGCCAGGCCGCACGGGCACGAACTGAAGGTCAGCCTGGTGACCGGCGAGGAGCGCCGCATCGTGGAGGACGCTACGCATGTTGCGAGCACGGTAGAGATGCTCGACACCAGCACGCGCGTCGAGGTGGCGGTGATCGACGAGATCCAGATGCTGGGCGATAGCGACCGTGGCGCCGCATGGACCGCCGCCGTGTGCGGCGCGCCGGCATCGGTGGTCTACCTGGTCGGCGCGCTGGAAGCGCGGCGCGCGGTCGAAGCGCTTGCCGAACGTCTCGAGTGTCCGCTGGAAGTGCATGTGCTCAAGCGCAAGGGGCCGCTATCGATGGAAGCGGGCGCGGTGCGCAAGTTGCGCAACCTGCGGCGCGGCGATGCCGTGATTGCGTTCTCGCGGCGCGAGGTGCTGATGTGGCGCGACATGATTACCGAACAGGGACATGCGGTGGCCACCGTCTACGGCAATCTCTCGCCGGAAGTACGACGGGCGCAGGCGGCGCGCTTCCGCAACGGCGAGGCGGATATCGTGGTGGGCACGGATGCGATTGCCATGGGCCTGAACCTGCCGATCGAGCGCGTCGTGATGACCACGACGGTCAAGTTCAACGGCGTCGAGGAAGAAGAGGTGCCGGCTTCGCTGGCGCGCCAGATCGCCGGCCGCGCGGGCCGCTTCGGCGTGCACGAGGAAGGCTTCGTTGCCGGCTACGACGACGAGACGCACCACGTGATGCGCGCGCTGCTGAAGGAGAAAATTCCGCCGGTCGCGGCCGCCGGCTTTTCCGTCGCGCCGACGCTGGAACATCTGCACCGGATCGCGGCGGTGACCGGCGAGCAGTCGCTGACGAAACTGTTCAAGCGCTTCGTGCACAACATCGATGTGCCGGACGGCTTCTTCTTCCCGCGCATCACCGACGAGCAGGCCGAGCGCGCGCTGTGGCTCGACACCCTGGCGCTGTCCGTCGCCGACAAATTCACGCTGTCGCTGGTGCCGATTTCCTCACGCGTGCCGTCGCTGCACCTGGCATGGCAGGACTGGGCACGCGCGCTGGCGAAACGGAAGGTGTTCGCGCTGCATCGCGCATCCGGCCCTGCGCTGTCGCGCCATCACCTGCAGGAAGTCGAGGATACCTGCCGCATGTACTCCGCCTATGCCTGGCTCGGCTACCGCTGTCCGGAATTTTTCCCGAGCGGCGAGCTGGCGCAGGAACTGGCGCGCGAGGCGTCCGAGCGGGTGGACGCGATCCTGCATGCCCAGAATTCGGCGACGCGCAAACGGCGGCGGCAGTATGGGTAATTCTTATGGATTTTGTTTATCAATTAGTCAATATTGATATTTCTTTGCTTGAAAAAAATAAACATTCCGCCTTAAATAGACATTTGGTCTTACATGATCCATTTACCAAGTCTTACAAGAATGATCGAAAGGGGACGGATGTGAAGTGTCTGGACTGGATGGTCGGCGTTGGCGCCTGCGTGCTTGTCTCCACGGCGCAAGCGGGCGGAGCGTGGGTGATGGCAGTCAGCGAAGGCACCTCCGGCGGAATCGATTCCGCGCAGGTACTGGCGAAATACGGTCCCCTGGCGCGCGTTATCGAGAAAGCGACCGGGCACAAGGTGTCGGTGGTCCTGACCAGGGAATTTTCGCGGCTGGAACAGGACATGAAGGCGGGCAAGAGCCATTTCGTCATGGCGCGGCCGAGCGATTATCCCGCGCGCGGCGTGCGCGATTATGGCTACCAGCTGGTGAGCACCATGAATCCCGAGGGTCGCTGCTACATCCTGGTCAATAAGGACTCGCCACTCAAGACGGTGCAGGACCTGAAGGGGAAGCGGCTGCTGTTTCCGGAAAAGGTTTCCTACATGAGCAAGTTCTGCCGTGCCGCGCTGCGCGACCAGGGAATCGATGTGGAAAAGGAAAAGGTAACCTATATGCGCGAGCAGGATGCCGTGGCCTGGTCCGTAGAGAAAGGCGTTGCCGATGCGGGCGCGGTCGCGTCGTATTCCGCGCCGGGAAAACGCTGGGAGAAGAGCGGCGGACGCATCCTGTTCCAGTCGGTTGCCCAGCCGTATTTCCCTCTCATCGCCAGCAAGGACGTTGCTCCGGCCGATATTGCCAGGATACAGGATGCGTTCAGGAAGCTTGAACAGACGGATGACGGCGCGGAAACGCTATCGCAAATAGGCGTCAGGGAATTTCATATGGAAGATGAAAAACGCCTGCTGGGCCTGCTGAAATGGCTGGAGCAATAGCGCGTCGCGCGGATGCTTACATGCCGTTACCATTTGCCGCGACGTTGGCTGTCTTCTTCCGCGCCCTGATCGACGTTAAGGAAGGACGACCAGGAACAACATCCACGGAGTGGCAACCATGTCCGCTTTCTCCTTTGCGCGGAGTCCGTATGCCGCGATGATCGCGACAGCTGGCCTGCTGACTGCATGCGCCTCGCCGGGCGTCGCACATGTTCGCCAGACCAGCGTCTTCCCTGTGGTCAATCGCATCAGCTGGGGCGCGAACAGCGAGACCTTGCGCCAAGCCAATGCGCTTGGCCTGGACCGTTACCTCGAACAGCAGCTGCACCCCGGCCCCGCGCACCTGCCCGCGCAGGTGCAGGCGCAGATCGATGCGATGACGATTTCGCAACGTCCGGTGGAGCAGCTTGAGCAGGATGCCGAACAGCGCCGCAGGGAATCGCAGGGCATGAGCGACGAGCAAAAGCAGGCTGCGAGGCAGGCCTACCAGCAGGACCTGAACCAGCTCGCGCGCGAAGCCGCCACGCGTTCGCTGCTGCGCGATCTCTACTCGCCCAACCAGTTGCAGGAGCAGATGACCTGGTTCTGGATGAATCACTTCAATGTGCACCAGGGCAAGCATGACCTGCGCGCCATGATCGGCGATTACGAAGAGCACGCGATCCGCCCGCATGCGCTCGGCAAATTCCGCGATCTGCTCGCGGCCACTGCACACCATCCGGCGATGCTGCGCTATCTCGACAACGAGCACAACGCGGCCAACCACATCAACGAGAACTATGCACGCGAGCTGATGGAGCTGCATACGCTCGGCGTCGATGCCGGCTACAGCCAGCGCGACGTGCAGGAGCTGGCGCGCGTGCTCACGGGTGTCGGCATCCACCATGGCGACCAGGTGCCGCGCGTGCGGCCGCGATTGCAGGGGCAGTATGTGCGGCAGGGCTTGTTCGAATTCAATCCGAACCGCCACGACTACGGCGACAAGCAATTGCTCGGCAGGACGATACGCGGGCGCGGCCTGGCCGAGCTGGACGAGGCGCTCGATCTCTTGAGCCGGCAGCCGGCGACTGCGCATTTCATCAGCCGCAAGCTGGCGGTGTTCTTCGTGTCGGACAATCCGCCGCCGACGCTGGTCGAGCGCATGGCGCAGGCGTTCCTGCGTTCCGATGGCGACGTCGCAACCACGCTCCGGACCATGTTCGATGCGCCGGAATTCGCGCAATCGCTCGGCCACAAGTTCAAGGACCCGGTGCATTATGCGGTGTCGGCGGTGCGCCTGGCCTATGAAGACAAGACCATCCTCAACGCGATGCCGCTGCTCAACGCGCTCAACCGCATGGGCGAGCCGCTGTATGGGCGCCAGACGCCGGACGGCTACCCGATGACGCAGTCGGCATGGGACAGCGCGGGCCAGATGACAACGCGCTTCGACATCGCGAAAGCCATCGGCACGGGCAACACCGGTCTGTTCAGGACGGAGGGCCGCATGCCGCAGGAACGTCCCGCATTCCCGCAACTGTCCAACGCCATGTACTACCAGACGCTGCAGCAAACGCTCGGCCCGGCGACGCGCAAGGCGCTGGACCAGGCAACCTCGCCGCAGGAGTGGAACATGCTCCTGCTGTCTTCACCGGAAATGATGAACCGATAGCCATGAAACGTCGCGATCTCCTCAAGGCACTGGCCTCGCTGCCGCTGGTGTCCGCCGCAGGCAGCCTGTATGCCGCTCCCGCCGTGAACAGCAAACTGCTGCTCGTGTTCCTGCGCGGCGGCTATGACGCGGCGAACCTGCTGGTGCCGGTCTCCAGCCCGTTCTACTACGAAGCGCGCCCCAACATCGCGATCGGGCGGCCGGGAGCGGACATGAATGCGGCGCTGCCGCTCGATGCCGACTGGGGCTTGCACCCGGCGCTGCGCGATTCGGTCTTTCCTCTGTTCACCGCAGGCCAGGCTGCCTTCATTCCGTTCGCGGGGACCGACGACACCTCGCGCAGCCATTTCGAGACGCAGGATGCGATCGAACTCGGTCAGCCCGCCGGACGCGGGCGCGACTTCCAGTCGGGCTTCCTCAACCGCCTCGTGATGGAATTGAATGGCACCGATGCCATCGCCTTCACCGACCGCTTGCCGCTGGTCATGCAGGGCCGCGCGCAGGTGCCGAACACGGCATTGCGCGCGATCGGCAAGCCGGGCGTGGATGCGCGGCAAAGCAGCCTGATTGCATCGATGTACCAGGGTACGAAGCTGGCACAGCAGGTGAACGAGGGCTTCAGCCTGCGCGACGAGGTGATGCGCGAAATGAGCGGCGAAATGAGCGGCGAGATGCAGGCCGCGAATCGCAATGCCATCTCCACCAAGGGTTTCGAGGCCGAGGCGCGCCGCATCGCGAAACTGATGCGGGACAAGTACAACATCGGCTTCGTCGATGTGGGCGGCTGGGACACGCATGTGGGCGAAGGCGGCGCGACCGGTGCGCTGGCGAATCGTCTGGACGAGCTGGGGCGCGGGCTGGCCGCGTTCGCGCAGGAAATGGGCAATGCCTGGCGCGAGAGCGTGGTGGTCGTGATCAGCGAATTCGGCCGGACCTTCCGCGAGAACGGCAATCGCGGCACGGACCATGGCCATGGCTCGGTGTACTGGGTGCTGGGCGGCGGCGTGCGCGGCGGCCGCATCGCCGGCGAGCAGGTGCGCGTCGCGCAGGCGACGCTGTTCCAGGACCGGGACTATCCGGTGCTCAATGAATACCGCGCCGTGCTGGGCGGCTTGTTCGCGCGCCTGTACGGCCTGAACGCGGCGCAACTGGAGCGGGTGTTCGCAGGGGTGAGGGCGCGGGATATAGGGGTGATCTGAAAACTGATCTCTGATGCAATGATGTTGTCCACGAAAGACACAAAAAACACGAAAGAGATTTCGCATTTTTCGTGCTTTTCGTGGACATCCATAGCGTTCCACCTGTGCAAGCTTGTAGCATGCGCCGTGCGCACGAATCGCGAGATGTGAAGTCGCTGCCGCATTTCGTGCGCGTGGCGCACGCAACCGCTTCCTTCGGGCGGAAGAGCCGATCCATGGTGCAATAACTTTTGTCCACGGAAAACACCAACGACACGGAAAATTTTTTATTGCTTTCCGCGTCTTCCGTGCTTTCCGTGGACATGCACAAGCTTCCGCCTTGCAAGAGCGCGCCCTGCTTTACATCTTGATGTGGAAGGTCTTGCCGATCACATTCACTACATCCGGACTGTCCCACTGCTTGGCGCCATAGAATTTCGCGAGCACGCGGCCTTGCGCGTCGACCAGCACGGTCAGGGGAATCATGTCGGCGCCCAGCATGTTCTCCATGAAAAGCTCGTGGTCGATGTAGTGGCTGAAGCCGGTCTTCGCCTGGTTCAGGAAGGCTGTTGCACGGTCGCGGTAATCGTCGGTCGAGATGCCGATCACATTGAACTTCTTGCCGCCATAGCGTCGCGCGAGGCGGTCCAGGGAGCCCATTTCCGCGCGGCAGGGGCCGCACCAGCTGGCCCAGACGTTAATGATCAGCGGCTTGCCGCGATAACTCGACAGCTTTGCAGACGGCCCGGAAAGCCCTTGCAGCTGCGCTTCGCGCAGCATGGAACCGACGTCGAGCTCGCCGGGAGTCTTGCCGAAGGCGGACAGGGCGATGCCTGCCAGGCAGAGCAGTATCGTGGAGAGGATGCGTTTCATGCGCCGAGTGTATCAGTTGCCCATCAGCAAAAAAAGCATCGACATCAAACTTCGGCGCGATCGTTGCGAGATGGACATTTGTTGAGATTTCACGTCATGCCTTCAGCGCAAGCTGTCAGACTGGTGGCATGCCCGGTCGGGCAATGGTCGTTGAACGGAATGCAAGATGGATACGGATTATGTAGTCATCACCCTCCACCTGCTGGGCGCGCTGTGCGCCGGCGGCATCATCGGACTCGAACGCAGCTTCCACGGCCGCCCGGCCGGCTTCCGCACGCATGCGCTGGTCTGCGTCGCCTCGGCGCTGCTGATGCTGGTAATGCTGTACCAGTGGAAATGGCTGCCCGGCACGGCAAGCGACACCATCCGGACCGATCCGACGCGCATGGCACAAGGCATCATGACCGGCATCGGTTTCCTGGGCGCGGGCGTGATTTTCAAGGAAGGCTTGAGCGTGCGCGGCCTGACCACGGCGGCATCGATCTGGATCACCGCTGCCATCGGCATCCTGATCGGCGTCGGGTTCTACTATCCGGCGGTTCTCTCCACCGCGCTGACACTGGGCATCCTGTCGTTCTTCCGGCGCATCGAAGCCAGGATGCCGTCGCAACTGTACGCGCATCACGCCCTGCGCTTTGAACGCGACCAGGTCCTTCCGGAAGAAGAGGTAAGGAAAATCATTGCCAGCCACGGTTTCAACATTGCCAACATGACCTATCGCGTGACCGAGGACGGACGGTATTTCGAATACCGCATGATCATCCGCACCTCCGACGTGCGCAACATGGCGTTGCTGGCGAAGTATCTCGTGTCGCAGAAGCAGGTCGCGTCATTCCAGATCTCGCCGACAGGCGACTGAGGTGTGCGCGATGATGCCGGGAAATCATGTCAGTTCGCCATTGCGGACCCGCTCCGTCCATGCAACATTGAATCATCCGTTCGCCCGTCCCTGGAGATGATCGACCATGAACATCGACGCACTGAACGCAGTGGCACGCGCCATCGTGGCGCAACCGAAAGGCATCCTGGCCGCCGATGAAAGCGGCCCGACGATCAAGAAACGTTTCGATGCCATCGGCCTGGCATCCACCGAAGAAAACCGGCGGCGCTATCGCGAAATCCTGTTCAGCACCGAAGGCGTCGAGCAGTATCTCGGCGGCGTAATCCTCTACGAAGAAACCCTGCGCCAGTCATCGCGGGACGGCATCCCGTTTGCCGAACTGCTTGCGCGCCGCGGCATCGTTCCCGGCATCAAGGTCGACAAGGGTGCCAAGCCGCTCGCACTGCATCCCGGCGAAAAGATCACCGAAGGGCTGGACGGACTGCGCGAGCGCCTGGCCGAGTACCAGCAGATGGGCGCGAAGTTCGCCAAGTGGCGCGCGGTCATCGAGATCGACGCGCGCGACATCCCGACGCGCTCCGGCATCCGCGCCAATGTGCATGCGCTCGCGCGTTACGCCGCGCTGTGCCAGGAACTCGGCATCGTGCCGATCGTCGAGCCTGAAGTGCTGATGGATGGCGCGCATGACCTGGCGCGCTGCGAGGAGGTGACGGCCCGGGTGCTGCATGCGGTGTTCGACGAACTCGATGCGCAGCACGTGGCCTTCGAAGGCATGCTGCTCAAGCCCAACATGGTCATCTCCGGCATGAAGTGCCCGCAGCAGGCGAGCGTGCAGCAGGTTGCCGAAGCCACGCAGCGCTGCCTCAGGCACTACGTTCCCGCGGCGGTGCCCGGCATCGTGTTCCTGTCCGGAGGACAAAGCGCGGAAGACGCGACCGATCACCTGAATGCCATGAACCGCATGGGCCCGCAACCGTGGCAAGTCAGCTTCTCCTACGGCCGCGCGCTGCAGGCCCCGGTGCTCGCCGCATGGCAAGGCCAGGAAAGCCAGGCAAGCAAGGCGCAGCAAGCCTTCCTCCTGCGCTGCCGCCTGAACGGCCTGGCGCGCGAAGGAAAGTACGAGCGGAGCATGGAGAAGCATGCGGGGTAAATTTTTTGTCCACGGAAAACATGGAAAGAAAACTTTTGTGCTTTTTGTGTCTTTCGTGGACAAACAAAATGTACGGCGCATCGCGTTACGCCGTTCGAAATTACCGCCTCACAAAAACCCATGTCCACGAAAGACACAAAAAGCACAAAAGATTTATTCCGTGTTTTCCGTGGGGCACGCCGAGTGTTTTCCGGGGACACCCCTAACGCGCTGCGTTCTTCACTTTCGGCACTGGGTAATAGCGCAGGCGGAAGGCGTCGGGCATGCCGGAGCCGAGCAGGGGGCGCAGGTAGAGGCGGAAGGCGTCGGTGATGTCGGTGCCGCTTTCGGCGATGAATTCGTCGTCCATCACGCGCGTCTGGCCGGCGACGACTTCGAGATCCAGCAGTTCGTAGTCGACCGAGTAGAAGCCGGTGCGGTTGATCGATACTGAGCCGTCGCGGTTGCCCCACATTGCATACTGCACCGCCTTTTCGCCCACTTCGCGTGCTTCGCGCTGGTCGACGTCGGACACGCATCCGATGAAGGAGCGCTGCAGGTAGCCGAAGGTGTCGCCGCGCACGCGCTTGATCTTCAGCTTCGACTTGATTTCATCGCACAGCAGATCGGCCAGTGCGCCGCTGCCGGAGAGTTGCACGTTGCCGTGCGCGTCGCGTTCCACCTCCTTGGCGAGCAGGGTCGCGATCGGCGTGCCGCTGAGATCGTGAATGCCCTCGGAAACGGCGATGACGCAGCGTCCGTAGCGATCGTAGGTGCGCTTCACATCGGCCAGGAACTTGTCGATGTTGAAGGTGCGCTCGGGCAGATAGATCAGGTGCGGTCCGTCGTCGGGGAATTTCTTTCCGAGCGCGGAGGCGGCGGTGAGGAAGCCCGCGTGGCGGCCCATCACGACGCCGACATAGACGCCGGGCAGGGCGGCGTTGTCCAGGTTGGCGCCGGCGAAGGCCTGCGCGACGAAGCGCGCGGCGGACGGGAAGCCGGGCGTATGGTCGTTGCCGACGAGGTCGTTGTCGATCGTCTTCGGGATGTGAATGCAGCGCAGCGGATAGCCGGCCTTCTGCGCTTCCTGGCTGACGATGTGCACCGTGTCCGCCGAGTCGTTGCCGCCAATGTAGAAGAACTGCTCGATCTGATGCGCACGCAGCACATTGAAGATCTCCTGGCAGTATTTGACGTCCGGTTTGTCGCGGGTGGAGCCGAGGGCGGAGGCGGGCGTGCTGGCGACCAGTTCGAGGTTGTGGCTGGTCTCCTGCGTCAGGTCGAGGAAGTCTTCGTCGACGATGCCGCGCACGCCGTGGCGTGCGCCGTACACCAGTTCGACATTGCGGAAGCGGCGCGCTTCAAGGACGACGCCGACCAGGGACTGGTTGATCACCGCGGTTGGGCCGCCTCCCTGAGCGACCAGGATTTTTCCGGAAGGCATGGCATTCCTCCTCTATCCAGCGTTGTCGAGCGAGACTTCCGCCTTATGTCCGGATTTTACCGTGGCGGCCCCATTCGGGGCACCATGCGAAGGAAAAATCTGCGACTACGCTTGAGAAGGATCAGTGAATCGATCCGTTATCCCAGGCGACCGCTTCAATGCTGCGCCACCGCGCCGCGCCATGCGCCGGTTTCGCGCCCGCGGTTCTCCAGCATTTCCTTGAAGTGCTTCAGATTCGCCTTTGCCTGCATCTTCACCAGGCCGAGCGTATCGCCGACTTTCTCATCGATGCTCTCCGGTTCGTAATCCATCTGCAGCATGACGCGCGTCTTCGCCTCCGCGAGCTTGTGGAAGGTCACCACGCCCGCGTTCCATGGGCCGCTCGTGCTGCGCCATGCGATGCGCTTGTCGGGAATCTGTTCGGTGATTTCGGTATCCCATTCGCGCTCCTTGCCGGCGACCTCGGCGCGCCAGTGCAGGTGCGTGTCATCAAGCTGCCGCACTTCCTTGACGCTGCTCATGAACTTCGGGAAATCCTCGAATTGCGTCCATTGGTTATAGGCAGTGCTGACCGGCACATCGACGTCGATCGATTCCTTGGTTCCGGATGCGCGCTCCGTGCCGCGCTTCTTCGTGAATTGTTTCGAGAGGATAACCCCGCCCACGGCCAGCGCGGCGATGGTAACGATCCTGTTCATGTTCATGGTGTGCATCTCCTTTCGTACAAGGCTGTTTAGTGAGCGCATCCCGCCTGCCGCAAGCGACGCGGACAGGCCCGATGAAGACCGTGATTCACTGACAACGACCCTCGCCATTAAGTTCGTCCATTGAATTCGTCCATCAAGTTCGTGCTTCCGCCGTCGCGCCCGCAGGAACTATTGCCGCCGATCGGCTTCATAAGAACTGATCGGATTTCATCCATCCGCTGAAAAGCGTCCTGATTTCCTCCCGCCGGAAAGCGCGTCCAGGCGTCATCGCTATCTGTCTCACATCCACTTCCGCACAACCGACCGGCGCGCGAACGCAAGCGCTGCCGCACCGCAACGACGCTTTTCGCGAGCAACAAGGAGATGCACCATGGCTTCAACTTCAGGAAATGATTCCAGGCATGACGTGACCCAGCCGGAAGACGCCGCGCCGGCTTACATGCGCGACACCGTGGTCGGCGTCTATGACGACTACGCCGACGCAGAGGGGGCATTGCAGGCACTGACTGCGGCCGGCTTCGCGCGTTCCGCCATTCACATCGCGCCGGAAAGCGATCCGGCGCCGGCGGCAATCGTGAATACCGGCCACCAGCACGGCGCGGCGGGCATCACGAACTTCTTCCGTTCGCTGTTCGGCGTCGAACAGCAGGCGCAGCACGCGGCATATGCCGAATCGGTGCGGCGCGGCAGCTATGTGCTGACGGTCGATACGCAGAACGATGAGGAGATCGATCGTGCGACCGATGCCATGGGTCGCTTCAATCCGGTCGACATTGACGAACGTTCCAGCGCGTGGCGGCAGCAGGGATGGCCTGACGGCGAACCCGCAATCACGGAGCCCGACGCGGGCGACGGGGGTGCCGTGCAGGCACCTTCCCCGGCGCAATCCGGCACGACGGAGATGTCCAGGATTCCCGTCATCGAGGAAGCGCTGCAGGTCGGCAAGCGCGAAGTGCAGCGAGGCGGCGTGCGCGTGTTCCGGCGCATCAGCGAAAAACCGGTGCACGAATCGGTGCAGCTGCGCGAAGAGCATGTGACGGTCGAACGGCATGCGGTCGACAAGCCTGCCAGCGAAGCGGATCTTGCAGCGTTCCGGGAAGGTTCCGTCGAAATGCGCGAGATGGCGGAAGAGCCGGTCGTGGCCAAGACGGCGCATGTGGTCGAGGAAGTGGTGGTCGGCAAGGAAGTGACGCAGAAGACCGAGGAGATCAACGACATCGTGCGCAGGGCGGATGTCGACATCGAGCCGCTCGGCGCGTCCGAGGTCGATGCATGGCGGGTCCACTGGCAGGACACGTATGCCCGGTCGGGCGGGCGCTACGAGGATTACGATGCGGCGTATCGCTACGGCTCGAGCATGGCCGGCGCCGGCCGCTTCCGGAATGATCGCTGGGAAGACGCGGAGCCGGACATCCGCGGCGACTGGGAGCGGCAGCATCCGGAAAGCGGGTGGGACACGGTGAAGGATGCAGTACGCTACGGCGCCGAAAACGCGGCGGGCCGGCATCACTGAGCGTTGCGCCGGGCGGGCCTCTCAAAGCACACCCGCCCTGTTCATGGAACCGGTCGCATTGCGTCGCGACGTGCAGGGGCGAAGAGCGAACGAGGCCGCGATGGCCCGGTTCTCCTTTCACAGCAGGCCGCGCACCGAGGTCAGCACGAATCCGGCCGCGCAGGCGGTGGAGACGCCGATCAGCCCCGGCAGGATGAAGCTGTGGTTGATCACGTACTTGCCGATGCGGGTCGTGCCGGAGCGGTCGAACTGGATCGCCGCCAGGTCGCTCGGGTAAGTCGGCAGGATGTAGTAGCCGTAGGCGGCGGCGCCAAAGGCGACGACATAGCCCGGCGGCACGCCGATGGCGAGCGCTACCGGCACCATCGCGCTGATGGCGGCGGCTTGCGAATTGACCAGCTTGGAGACCAGCAGCAGCGCGATGGCATAGGTCCACGGATAGGCTTTCACCACGTCCGCGAGCGCGGCCTTCAGCTCCTTCAAGTGGCCCTCGAAGACGGTGTCGGCCATCCAGGCGATGCCGAACACCGCGACCACGGCGATCATGCCGGCGCGGAATACTTCATTCTTGCCGATCGCCATCGGGTCGGTCTTTGTGAAGATGATGATGAGCGCGCCGGCCAGCAGCATGAACATCTGGATCGTCAGCACCATGGACAGCGGCTTGCCGTTCACCAGCGGACGCAGTGACGGGAATGCGCCGAGAATCGCAACCACCACGATGGCGGAAATGAAGATCCACATCGCGCTCCACTGGCTCTTCGACAAGGCCTTGCCGAGCAGGGTCGCGCTCTCGCCATAGACGAAGTTGCGCGTCTCCGGGTCGGCGATGCGTTGCTGGAATTCCTTGTCCTGATCGAGGTCCTTGCCGCGGAACCAGCTGAAGATGCCGATGGCGAGCACGCCGGCCAGCGTCGATGGAATGGAGATCGACAGCAGCATCACGAAATCGATGACATGGCCACCGATCGGCGCCTTGGCCAGGAACGCAACCAGCGACACGATGGCTACCGATACCGGGCTGGCCATGATGCCCATCTGGCTGGCGATGGTGGACGCGGCCATCGGGCGCTCGGGCCGGATGTTGTTCTTGATGGCGACGTCGTAAATGATCGGCAGCATGGTGTACACCACGTGCCCGGTGCCGCACAGGATAGTGAGGAAGCAGGTGACGAAGGGCGCGAGAATGGAGATGTACTTCGGATTGCGGCGCAGGACCTTCTCCGCGCCTTGCAGCAATACCTCGAGGCCGCCGGAGGCCTGCAGCGTGGCGGAGGCCGCCACCACCGCGATGATGGTGAGCATCACGTCCACCGGCGGCTTGCCGGGCGGAAGTTTGAACACGAAGGTCATGACGACGATGCCAATGCCGCCGAGCAGGCCGAGCGCGACACCGCCCTTGCGGGCGCCGTAGAACAGGCACGCGAGAATGATTGCAACTTGCAGCAGGATGTCCATTATTTTTCTCCCCGGTGAAGCCGTTATTGTTTCGTTGCGGTGATGATCTGGAAATTGCCAAAGAAGCAGGTGCTGCGTTCGCAGGTCCAGCGGCCCGTGTCTTCGAGGTAGCTGATCGGATCGTGCGTATCCCAGAGCGCGAGGCCGAGCGGCTCGAACACCTTGAAATAGGCCCAGCTCAGGGCGCGCAGCACGCGCAGGCTGGGGCGATGGAATTCGGCGAGGAAGAGCTTGCCGCCGGGCGCCAGCACGCGGCCCGCTTCGCTCAAGGCTTGCCCCTTCAGGTGGTGCGGCAGCTCGTGCAGCAGGAAGAAGATGACGTTCGCATCGACCACGCCATCGCATTGCTGCATGTGGATGGCATTGTCCCGAATGAACTCCACCTTGTCGCCGAAGCGGGCCAGCTTGGCCCTGGCATGCTCGAGTTCATTGGGAATGATATCGGTGACGAGAACGCGATCGGCGCCGGCCTGCAACGCCGCCTTCACCACGCGCGGCATGACATTGCCGAACGCGCAGGAGGTGATCAGCAGCTTCTTGTTGCGCAGGTCCATCTGCCGGATTTCGGCGACGATCTTCGATACCAGGCGGCGATACTGGAACAGCAGGATGGCCGAGATGACCGGCTGGAAATCGACGGCCCGAATGAGCCGCATGTTGGAGTAGACGGGATACACGTGCGAGGCTTCGTTCTGCCAGGCGGGAACCAGCCCGCGCACGACCAGCGCGCCTCGTGTGAAGACAAAGAAAAACAGGGCGGTCAGGCCCAACACTGCGAACAGGGCAAAGGCCCCATTGATCATCCATGCGTTCATGGCACTTCCTTTAAAAAAACAGATGCGCTTGCCTTGCTGAACCTCGCTTGCACTGCGCGCTCCGATTGATATCCAGCGAGGCCCATATGCTGCGACGCAAGAGTGATGCCATGTTTCAACTGCCGCGCAAGAACCGGCGACGCGACGCGAAAGCAGGCAGTGAGGGGAGCAACGGCGGGAAACCGGAATGCCGGATAGCCGGCATGGCTCCGGGTCGCACGCCCGTCATTCGATGCGAGCGAAGCGCTGCATCGTGTGGCGCAGGTGCGCGTGTCGCGGCTTCGTCCCGCACGACATGCTGCCGCAGTCCATCGGGCAGGTAGTGCTGCTCGCCCTGAGGTGTCCGCTGCAACAGATGCCAGGCATCGAAGAAGGACGCCACGATCATCGTCGCGTGCGCATCGACAACGCATGACGGACCAGCCTTTCTTCGAGCGGAAGTTGTGTTGCGACTCGTTGCACATGACGGCTCTTTCCTTGCACCACCACATCGCAAGCGGAACGATGATGGAATGGAACGATATTGACGCCGCACGTCATGCAGATCCAATTTCAATTGACCATATCGGCTATCCGCGATGTGAATATCACGGCGCTGCCGCCGATCGGGCAGGCTCGCCGGCACGCCGGGCAAGCCGGTCCCGGGCGTCGGAAATGCCGGTTTTTTCTCCAAAACGAAAAGCGTTTTCCCGCTAACCGGAAAATGCCGGGTGCGCAGGGAGGGGATGGATGCGCGGGCGGGAGGGGATGGATTGCGTGATCGGCGTCAGCGCGCGCGGCAGTGGAAGTGCCGCTTATTCCCCGATGATCTTGACCAGCACGCGCTTCTTGCGCATGCCGTCGAACTCGCCGTAGAAGATCTGCTCCCACGGGCCGAAATCGAGCTTCCCCTTCGTGATCGCCACCACCGCTTCGCGGCCCATGACCTGGCGCTTGATGTGCGCATCGGCATTGTCCTCGCCGGTATCGTTGTGGCGGTATTGCCGGACCGGTTCGTGCGGTGCCAGCTTTTCCAGCCAGGCCTCGAAATCGCGATGCAGTCCCGTCTCGTCGTCATTGATGAAGACCGATGCCGAGATGTGCATCGCGTTCACCAGCACCAGGCCTTCCTGGATGCCGCTCTCGGCGAGCGCCGCTTCGACCTCGGACGTGATGTTGATGAAGGCGCGCCGCGTGGGCGTATTGAACCAGAGTTCCTTGCGATGGCTTTTCATGCCGGGTTCTCCTGCTTCAGTGACGCGCCGGTTCGCTCACGCGGCGCGAATGCGAATGATGCTGGCCTGCGTCCCGATGGCGCGCGCCCGCAGTTGCCCGCAGCCGCCATCCACATCCTGTGCCGCCGAATCGCGCAGCTTGGCGAGGATGCCGCGACGATGCAGGATGCGCACCATCTCCCGCGCGCGCTCCGTCGCCGGCCGGCGGAACGGCAGGTCGGGCACGCTGTTGTAAGGGATGAGGTTGAGCACGCCGTACCTGCCCTTGAACAGTTGCACGATGCCCTCGATCTCGTCGTCGCCGTCGTTGATGCCGTCCAGCAGCGTCCACTGGTATTGCACCGGATAGGCGGTGGCGCGGCCGTAGTCTTCGGCAAGGTCCACCAATTCCTGTGGCGTGAGGCGCGGCGCGCGCGGCAGCAGCCGTTCGCGCAGATCCGCCTTCGTGGTGTGCAGGGAGAGAGCGAGCGCGGGCTTGACCGCACCTTGCCCGAGGCGCTCGAACACGCGCAGGTCGCCGACCGTGGAGAACACCAGGCTCTTGTGGCCGATATTGCCTTCCGTGCCCAGCAGCTCGATGGCCTCCATCACGTTGCCGAAATTGTGCGACGGCTCGCCCATGCCCATGAAGACGACTTTCTTCACGGCGCGCTGCGTGCGCGCCAGCGCCACCTGGGCGGCAATCTCGCCGCTGGTCAGCTGGCGGATCAGCCCGCTGCGCCCCGTCATGCAGAACTGGCAGCCCACCGCGCAGCCGACCTGGGTAGACACGCACAGCCCGCCGCGCGGCAGCAGCACGCTCTCGACCGTCTGTCCATCGTCGAGTCCGACCAGCAGGCGCGCCGAGCCTTCCTCTTCCGTGGGGTGCGAGGCCACCAGCCGCGCCATGCCGCGCAATTCGGCATCGATCCGGGGCAGCGCCTCGCGCAGCATCAACGGCAGGTAATCCTGCGCACGCCGCCGTCCCTGGTCATGCGAGCGCCCCTGCAGCCAGTCCCGCAGCACGCGTTGCTCGTGTTCGGGCTTGGCGCCGAGCGCGCGCAGGCGCTGGCGGATGAATTCGATCTGCATGGCTTCCGGAGTGGTGGCGGTGGGTTGGATCGGGCCGTCATGGGAATGGCCCGTGGTCGGGAATTGTAAGCCCGGGCGCGGCGTTTTCCAAATCGTGCCGCGCCCGCTGCCGCATCCTGTCTATATGGCAATCACCGTCGCTGCCGGAAGGAAAGCCGGATCAGAAGGTATGCATGATGCCGAACGAGACGCCGGTCTGGCGCGTCTGGTTCAGGCGGGTTGTGCCGCCGCTCGCATAGGCACCTGCCAGACGGGCAACATCGACCTCGGAATAGATGGCCGTGCGCTTCGACAGCTCGTAGGTCGCACCAACCATGTAGAGGTCCTTCTTTCCATCGCCGGCCGCGACGCTCGCGCTCGCTTTGGAGTGGAAGGAGTCGATGCGATACCACGCGCCGGTCATGCGCAGCAGCGGCGCCGCGTTCCAGCTCAATCCGGCCCAGGTCCAGCGCGACGTGTCGTCGCGCGCCGCGGTCTTCTGCGTTTCGTCGACATAGCCCGCCGAGGCGGTCGCGCCGCCGAAGCGGTAAGCACCGCCGATGGCGAAATGGTTGTCATCCCTGTAGTCCGGCGCCGCAGCACTGCCAACGTTGTGCTTCGAATGCGTGTAGGAACCGCCGAACCTGAGCGAACCGCCCGCATAGCTCGCACCGATCGCCTGCGTGGCGCCGTTCGTCGTGCTGCCGGCCACCTCGCCGAGCGCGTATTCGGCACGCAGCGTCACGTTTCCGAATTGGCCCGCGTACTGGATGTCATTGCTGTTGCGAATACCTGCCGTCGCCGACAGCGCGTAGGTGATGCCCGGATAACGGAACACGAAGGGATCGAAGGCGAGAATGGTCCGGTAGGCCACCGTGTATTGGCGGCCAAGGTTGACTTCTCCCATTGCGCCGGACAGGCCGACGCGCGCCTCGCGCTGGAACAGTGCGCCGGATGTATTGTTGAGCGCGCCGGTCGCCGTGTTGAAGCCGGACTCCAGCACGAAGTTGGCCTTCATTCCGCCACCGAGATCCTCGCTGCCCTTGAAACCGAGGCGGTTGGAGCGGAAGGTGCCATTGGAGCCCATGGTGAGCTTGCTGTCGCCAGCGGCATCCACGTTGGTCAGGTTGCGCAGGCCGGCGTCGATCGAGCCGTAGACGGCGACGGTCGACTGCGCCATGGCGGTGGCGGACAGGGCGCCGAGCAAGGCCGCGCCGAGCAGATGCTGTTTCATTTTTCTCCTCCTGGACTGTTATGGTTTGGCGGCTGGTGCTTCGTTGCGCGGCGCCACGCGCGTGAACAGCGGCTTCGGCTCGAAGCTCGTATCGATATGGCAGCCGCCTGGAAATCGCGTCGCCTGTTCGGCGCATCCCGATGCGATCTGTTCGGCGTCGGGTTTCTTGCCTGCGGCGATCCACTGCATCATGGCGTCGAACAGTGCGGCATACTCGGCGTCCGCCAGCTTGCTGTGTTCATGCTCGGTGGTAAACACCTGCACCAGCTTGTCCTGGCGGCCGGCAGCCGCGACTGCATCGTGATAGGCAGCTTCGTATTCGACCATCGCGGTCGGATCGTCGATGGCATGCATGGTCAGCACCGGGACATCGATCCTGCCGGTCAGGTCGGAGTCGTCGGCGAGCTGCCGCACCGCGCCTGGATCGGCTTCGAAACGCACGACACCGCGGTTCAGTGCCTCGTCCTCGGAGGATCCGCGGTAGGCTACCTTGCCATTGGAGAACGGATTGCGCCCGCCCAGCACACGCTGGGTCAGGTCACGGAACATGAAGGTGGCCCAGCCGAGGTGCGATACCAGCGTGCGCTCGGGAATGCGGATCACGCCGAGGATGCCGGCCAGCCTGCGCTGTTGCGCTTCGCTGCGCTGCGCGGGCGGCAACTTGACGCCGGTGCATTCGTTGACGCGCGCCTCGAGTTCTTTCGCGCTCATCGTTGCGTCGGCGGGCAGGCCCATCCACAACGGATACTGCGGCTCGTCCGGCCGCGGGTGGTTATGGCAGAAGTATTGGTACACCGCGCGCAGGTCCGCCCGATGCAGGTAGTTGCGCGTGCCGCCGGCGAGCATGCCGCTGGTCAGCACCGCGCCGTCGTAGTTGCGCGAGCCGTCCGCGTTGAGCGCGTACAGTTCGATACCTTTCGCCGCGACGTTGCCGCCCCATGACTGACCGTGCAGGATCGTGTGCGCCGGCTTGCCGATAGCCTGCACAAAGATCTTGCGCAGGTTTTCGGTATCTTCGGCGGCCATGCGTACGCCGTATCCCGGACGGCGATAGCTCGATGCTGCCCAGGCAAAGCCCTGGCGCACGGTGACCGCAAAGCGCTCCAGGTCCTGGCGGCTGCTGTCGCGGACGATGGGCGCCAGGCGCGGGCCGCCATGCGCATGCATGACCAGCGTCCGGTTCCATTTGTCGGGCAGTGCAATCCAGTATTGCGCGCCATTGGCGTCCGCACCCGTATAGCACTTCGCCACCTGTTCCAGCGAAGCGGGGCAGGGTGTCAGGGCCTGCGCGTGCACATGCGCCAGGGGTGCGGCCAGCAGGCCGCACGCAAGCAGTGTGGAAAATCGGATATTCATCGGCTCCTCTCATTCTCTCGACATATCGGCGCAACACGCGCTCCTGAATTTCCCGACGATGGTAGGAACTTTTCACGGCAATGTAAAATATCTTGAAACGACAATCTCGATACATTGAAAGTATTGACATGGAACTGAGGCACCTGCGATATTTCATCGTCGTGGCGGAGGAAGGCCACTTCACGCGCGCGGCGGAACGGCTCGGCATGCAGCAGCCTCCGCTCAGCCAGCAGATCCGCGCGCTCGAGCAGGAATTGGGTTTCGATCTGTTCCGGCGACATCCGAAAGGCGCCGACCTCACCGCAGCCGGGACCGTCTTCCTCAAGGAGGCAAGGTCCATTCTGGACGGCGTGCAGCGCGCCTCGCAACGCGCCGCGCGTGCGGCAAGCGGAGCGGAAGGAAGCCTCGTCATCGGACTCACCAGCTCCGCGGCGGCGCACCCGCTCATTCCGCGCATCGTACGTGCCTACCGGGAGGCGTGGCCGGCGATCAGCCTTGAATTCAAGGAAGGCAATGCGGCCGAACTGACCGAAGCCATCGCTGGGGGCAAGCTCGATATCGCCTTCCGGCGCGTGCCGGTCAGCCATCCGCCCGACATCGCTTTTCACCGGCTGCAGGAGGAGGAGATGCTGCTGGTGCTGCCGGCCGGGCACCCATTGCTGCGACGGCAACGCGGCAACGCCATGCCGGAGATTTCATTGAAATCGCTCAGGGACGAGGAGTTCATCCTGGTGCGCAGGCATGGCGCGCCAGGCATGTATTCCAACCTGATCGATGCCTGCGAGCGTGCCGGCTTCACGCCGAAGATCGCGATCGAGGTCGAGCGCATGCTGACCAATATCAGCCTCGTGGCGGCCGGTGCCGGCGTGTCGGCCGTGCCGGCCTCGATGAAGGGCTTTCACGCGGACAGCGCGGTATATTGCCGTATCCGCGACGGAGGACCGGGATTGGGAGCGCCATTGACGATGGCGTGCAAGGACACGAGCTCTTCACCGGCAGTCGTCCACTTCCTGGCGCAAGCGAAGAAGCTCGGCAGGTACCCGCACAAGACGGCGGCACAACGCTCCCGGCAAGCGGCCCGCTGAATGAAAGCCGCTACCTGTCCGGGCCCGTTCTGGCAGATGCTGTGCGCGATCGCGCTTGGCATCGCGTTCGGCGTCGCGCAGCCGGAACTCGCCGTGCGCATGAAACCGCTTGGCGACGCGTTCGTCTCGGTCATCCGGCTGCTGGTGGTGCCCATCATCTTTTTCACGGTCGCGCCCGGGATCGCTGCGATCGGCAGCATGCGACAGAGCGGGCGCGTCGGCATCAAGGCCTTGATCTGCTTCGAACTGCTGTCCATCCTGGCACTGTGCACCGGCCTTGCCGTCGCGCTGCTGATGAAGCCGGGGGCGGGCATCCGTCTGGATCCTGCGCGCCTCGCCAGCGGACCATCGCCGGGCCCGCTGCAAACGCTCGCGGAGGCCTTCATGCACAATCCCGCGCTGCAGGTACTCCTGCTTGCCATGCTTTGCGGCATTGCCCTCGCGTTGCCTGGACAGCGCGCGGCACCATGGCGCGCGCATTGCGAACAGACCGGCGCGCGGCTGTTCAGGCTCGTCGGCCTGATACTGAAAGCGGCACCGCTCGCCGCCTTCGGCGCCATCGCCTGCACCGTCGGCAAGCACGGGCTGGCAGCGATCCTGCCCTTGCTGAACCTGCTCGGCGCGCTGTACCTGGCCAGCGCACTCTTCGTGCTGCTCGTTCTCGGGGCGGTCGCGCGCCTGTGCCGATTCGAACTCCTGCGCTTCATCGCCTATATCAGGGACGAACTGATGATCGTCATCGGCACGGCGTCGTCCATTGCGGCCATGCCCATGCTGATGGACAAGCTCGAACGCGCCGGGTGCGCCCGGCCGGTGGTGGGCGTGGTGGTCCCCGCAGGCTATTCGTTCAACCTCAACGGGAGCAACGTCTACATCGCAACGGCCCTGGTCTTCCTCGCGCAGGCCATGCATATCGCGCTCGGGCCCTGCGACTACCTGACGGTCATCGTCGTGGCGCTGGTGACATCCAAGGGGGCGAGCGGCGTCGCGGGGTCGGCGTTCATCGCGCTGGCCGCAACGCTGGCGGCAGTGCCGGCGATACCTGCCGGCAGCCTCCTGTTCATCATCGGCATCGAACGTATGCTGAAGTGCCGGTCAATGACGAACCTCATCGGCAACGGCGTGGCTTGCCTGGCGATATCGGCCTGGGATGGCACGCTCGACCGGGACAAGCTGCGCGCGTGCGGCCTCGGCTAACCTGGTTCGCGACCGGCATAGCATACAACCGACGATGGGTGTGCATCTCATGCATGCACATAACCGTCGCTGACGGAGTTGACGAGCACGCCGTCGACATAGACGGAGACGGGTTCGCCGTCGGGCGAAGTCAGCAGGCCGCCGGTGGACACGTGCTGGAACGGCAGCTTCATCCTGCCGCCGTGGACGGCAGCCATGGCGTCATGGTCCATGTCGCGGTGTTGGGGCAGGTCGTTGATGGTCAGGGATTTCATGGCAATGCTCCTTGCGAATCGGTTAGTCGGACGAGGTGCGGCGCATTGTTGCGCTCGACCAGTCACTTGCAGGGAACATGCCAGTGCCGGAATCCGGGCGAATGGCGCAAAACCGCGGTCTTCCGCATCGAAATCCGGCGCCGGATGCTTGGATGCGCAAGGAAGACGTTCGCCTTGGGCAGACATGACGGCAAACAGTGTTGGCTAACTGCCGACAACCGTGTGGCATTCAGCTTGGCGCATCGGCGGCCCTTCATGACGCTTTGTCATCGCAGCCTCCCGAAGCTGTGCAGGATGGCAATACCCGATAGGTGGTTACGCGCCGCCCCCCCCTGCGCAACGCTTGCCGGATAGCCAATCCTGCGCTTGATTCCATAGAGAAAAATTGACGCAGTGCAAGTTGCGTCTTAGCATAGCCTCCACCGCACGCATCCCACCGTCAATCATGTCTTCCCCGAAATCCGCCAGATGGAACGCGTTTCGCCTGAAAACGCTCAGCGCCGCAGTTCTTTCGAGCCTGTTCTTTTCGCACGCCCATGCCGTGGGGCTGGGCGACCTCACAGTCCAGTCGGCGCTCGGCCAGCCGTTGCGCGCCGAGATCGAGCTGGTGTCGACCGCGCAGGGTGACGCAAGCCCGTTGCGCGTCAAGCTGGCATCGTACGAGGCCTATCGCCAGGCCAACATCGAATTCAATGCGGCGCTGCAGTCGCTGCGTTTTTCGGTCGAGCAACGCGGTGACAGGCAGGTGATCCGCGTCCTGTCGACGCAGCCGATGAATGAGCCTTTCATCGACATGCTGCTGGAACTCGGCAGCGGCGGCGGGCGCATGGTGCGCGAATACGTTTTCCTGCTCGATCCCGCCAGCCTGCCCATGCCGCAGGCGACGGCCGGCGCGGCGGAAAGCATCGCGTCGCCCAAGACAAGTCCGGGCCAGCCGGCACAGGCAACGTCAAGCACCCGGCCGATGCCTGCAGACAGGCAGCCGCCTGCGGGCAAACCCGCGCCGGCGCCCGCGAAGCAGGCCCCGGTCGCCGCAACCCAAACCAGGCCGATGGCGGCGCAGGAGCATGCCGGCGGCAAGTCGCGCCTGAAGCTGTCGGCCGTGAGCGCCACGGCAGGAACGAACGGCGACGCGGCCGCGAGCATCAACCGTGAAGACTACGCCTCCATGGAGAAGGCGCTGGCCGATGCCGATGCGCGCGTCAAGGCGCTCGAAGTGAAGGTGGGCGAACTCCAGAAACTGCTGGAAGTCACGAATGCGCTGCTGGCCGAATTGCAGAAGCAGAATGCATTGACGAAAGCGGGGGTAAAGCCCGTGGCAACGGTCGACGCGAAGGCCGACGCAACGATGCCGGCCATGGCCGCCAGCGCGCCGCCGGCAATCGCACAAGCCAAGCCGGTAGCGGCAAAGAGCGAGACGCCCGCTGCTTCGGCGACGCCGGCACCAGCGGCCGCGAAGGCCGTGCCCAGGCCGAAACCGGTGGCGCCGCCGCCGCAGACCGGCCTGCTCGACGAACCGTTGCTGCTTCCGGGCGCCGGCCTGCTGCTGGTATTGATCGGCAGCGTCGGGCTCTATCTCCGCCGCAGGAAGGCGCGGCAGCCGTTCGATGCGGACAGGTTCGCGCATGACAGGCCGCAAGGGGGCGACGAGGACAATACGGCAAGCATGGCATCGAGCACGCTGAATTCCGCCTACTCGCTGCTCGGCAATCCGACGCACTCCGGCGAGGTCGATGCCATGTCGGAGGCCGACGTCTACATCGCCTATGGCCGCGATGTGCAGGCGGAGGAAGTGCTGAAGGATGCGCTGGCGAAGCAGCCGGATCGCCACGCGCTGCGCGTCAAGCTGCTGGGGATCTATGCCGGCCGCAAGGACGTGCAAGCCTGCGAGTCGCTCGCACGCGAGCTGTACAGGATGACCAAGGGCGAGGGCGACGACTGGTTGCAGGCAGCCGCCATGGGACGCGAAATCGACCCGGGCAATCCGCTCTATGCGCAGGTCAAGGCCGCTGCACCGGCACTGCAGCCGGAAATCATCATGGCCTTGGCCGAGCCGACGCCGCACGGCGAAGCGGTCACGGCGGCATCCGAAGCCGAAGCCGATGCGATGCCGCTGCCGGATGTCGCAGCGGAGGAGGCCCGCCCTGCCGCGGAGCCCTCGGCGAACGACCTCGATTTCGACCTGGACGCGTTGCGACTCGATGAAGCGACGCCGGCTGACTTCGCAGCCGCAGCCGAGAAGCAGCAGCCGGAACCGGGGCCGATCGATTTCGATTTCGTAGTACCGACGCTTTCCGCCGCCGTGCCTGTTGAGGGCAAGACGGAAGAGCCGCCCGCCGCGACGCCGCAGCCCGGCACCGGGCCGATCGATTTCGACTTCGACCTGCCTGAGATTCCGGTTGTGGAAGAAGCGACGGCGTCCGAAGCGCAAGCCGCCAGCCCGATCGACATTGATTTCGCGCTGCCCGCCATCCCCACGGCAGGGGAGGCCGACGCCGAAAGCAAGCCGGCGCGCGCATCGAAATAGTCGCGCAAGGGGTGCGTCGAACAGGCGGTTGGGCGAGCAACGTCCCGCTGTCGGAACGAGGCTGCGCCCGGGCTGGCTTTCCTCCGGGAACCGGCATAATCGTGTTGCGTCGCACCACCACCTCCGGAAACGCTTCATGGACCCGACCGACCTGGAACTGCTCGTCACCCGCACCATGCCCTTCGGCAAGTACAAGGGCCGCCTGATGGCCGACCTGCCGGGGCACTACCTTAACTGGTTCGCGCGCGAAGGCTTTCCGCCGGGCGAAATCGGCCGCCTGCTGAATCTCATGCACGAACTCGACCACAACGGGCTGACCTCCCTGCTGGCGCCATTGCGCCGGCGTTCGCCATAAAAAAACCCCGCGAAGTCTGGGTTCGCGGGGTTAAACCTTCCTGAGACAGGGAGGAGGAGACAACAGGTAACGCCGGGGATTGCGGCTTAGACGGCGCTGAAATCCGGGTTCGGCTTCAATCCGCGCAACGCGGAGAGTCCGTTTCGTTCCGTCACGCGTTGCGACGCGTCCAGGATGTCATTGAACGCGAGGCCGGGCGTGCGGCGGACCGGCATCGGCACTGCGGCGGCCGGCGCGCGGGCAGCCAGCCTGAACAGCGCCGGACCAGCCAGGTAGGTCACCGGGAACGCGATCGGCCAGGCGATCAGCCAGCTTTCCATCCAGGCGCCGAAGAATCCTTCGGCTGCCCCGGGCCCCATCGCCTGCATCACAGCGGTGATCACCAGCGTGATCAGGCCGCTCAACACCAGCGAAGGCAGCATCGACGCCAGGCTGCGCGAACGGCGCACGAAGGACGCGGCCTGGTCCAGCAGGCTGGGATGGAAGGAATGGCTGACTGCACTCATGATTTCACCTCGGCGGATGTGATTGAGATCCTAGTTGCCGCGGGATGCGATGGACCGCAACTCGGAAGCCAGGCTGGGATGCAGGCTTTCGACTTCCCACGCCATGCGGTTGATTTCCATGATGGACTTCAGGCGGCGGCGCTCTTCGCGCTGTTCCAGCGAGTAGCGCGGCTTGACGACAAGCAATGCGGCGCGCAGCAGCCCGACCAGCAGGGGCTTGAATGCGACTACGATGGCTGCCAGGACGCCGAGGCCAAGCATCGGGCGGACGACGTTCAGCGCATTCGCGATGAGCATCTCCAGGGCGGGCAGGGTGGATTCGGCAGGAATGGCAATGGACAGGATAGACATGATTTACTCCAAGACAATATTTACGCTTCGTTTCCCTCTTATGTTGCAGTGCAGTATAAGTTGCCCACAGTTATAAAACCAATTTCCTTTCCGCATATCAGCTATAATCCTTATGAATATCATGGTTTTTCCATTTTCTCCCGACCATCCTTTGCCTCCTTGAGCCATGAGCTTCCTGACACTGGATTTGAACCTGCTGCGCGTCTTCGATGCAGTCATGACCGAACAGAACCTCACCCGTGCCGCGAACCGGCTGGCGATGACGCAGCCCGCCGTGTCGAACGCTTTGCGCCGTCTGCGCGATGCGCTGGGAGACGAATTGCTGATCCGCACGGCCCACGGCGTCAAGCCGACGCCCCGGGCGGAAAGCCTGTGGCCGGCCGTGCGACGCGCGCTTGCCGGGCTGGAGGAAGCGATTTCGCCGGATGAGCACTTCGATATTTCCACGGCACAGAATACGTTCCGCATGGCAATGGCCGATGCGACCGCCGCGCTATGGCTGCCCTCGCTGGTGCGCTCCATCGAGCGCGAGGCGCCGGGCCTGACGATCCGCATGGTTCCGCTCACGACGCGCGAGCCGCGTCCGATGTTGCTGCGTGGCGATATCGACCTTGCGGTCGGCTTCTTTCCGGGGGTCGTGGCGCAACTGGCCGGCGGCCAGGCTTCCGTGTCGCCGATCCGCCATGAGCAACTCTATTCCGGACGTTATGTGTGCGTGATGCGCAAGCATCATCCGCTGGCGAAAAAGGAACTGACGATCGACGACTATTGCGCGTCCAACCATCTGCTGGTCAGTTTTTCGGGCCGCGCGCACGGCCTGGTGGACGAAGCGCTGGCAAAGATCGGGCGCGAGCGCCGCATCCTCCTGACGGTGAACCAGTTCTTCACCGCCGGACGCGTGGTGGCAACCTCCGACCTCATCACGGTCCTGCCGCGCCACCTGATCGCATCGACCGGCATCACCGGCGCCCTGATCACCAAGGAACTGCCGTTCTCGCTGCCGAACGTGCATGTGGACATGCTGTGGCACGAACGCGATACCCGCAATCCCGCGCACAAGTGGCTGCGCGAGCACCTGAGCGGCACCACGCGGGACACCTTCTCGAAAGTCGGGACCGCGCGCTGAGCGTGCGCGCCGGTGCGGATCAGGCGGTGCGCAGGGGCAGGCATCGCCCGTTCGGTCCTGCAAACAATCCGTCGCGCGTTTTCATCACGACGATCTTTCCCTCGCCTCTGACTTCGACCAGCACCTTGTCCGCGCCGCGCAGCACGTTCGCCAGGCGCAGATGCCCGTGCAGGAGACGATAGGCTTCGCCGTCGCGGACGATCACGATATGTTCGCTGCTGATGAAGTTTTCCATGGCGCCGGTACACGCTGATTCCAGCGCCGGATCCTACGCGCCGTTTGTGACCCGGGAATGACGTTTGCGCGGCAGGCAAGCCGCGCGCTCAACGGCGCGGCGGCTCGCCGGCGGCGGCCTCGCGCTGCGCTTCATCGTCCCCTGTCTCGGCGAGCTCGGGGGATTGCAATTGCGCGCGAAGATACTTGATCGGGGCCAGCGCGAGGACGATGATCAGCGCCCAGAACAGGATCACCGCAACCGATCCCAGCCAGTGCCAGCCTGCTCCATGATTCCACATCATTTCGAGACCTCCCGATACGTTCGACGCCCGTGAAGCGGCGATCGTTCTGTTTTACCTTATCCGGAAAGGGTGGCCCTTTGACTCAGGTCAAACATGCCTGAACGGTGCGATGCCCATGACTGGCGACATCATTGCGGCGGCCTGGCCATTCGCTCGCCTTCTTCGACCGCGTGCCTGAGCTGGTTGGCGAAATACGGTTTGTGCAGCACCGTGAATTCGAAATCCAGCTTGTCCGTAAGCAGGTAGCCGAAACCGGAGGAAAAAATGATCCTGATCGACGGCGCGCTCGCCGTCATGATCTGCGCCAACTCAATGCCGGACATGCCGGGCAACTGCACGTCCGCGATCAGCGCATCGAAGCTGCGCCCGCGGGAGGCGGCGAGCGCATCTTCCGCGCACGATACGCCGTGCGGACGATGGCCGAGCTCTTCGAGCATGTCGCACAGAATCTGCAGGAAATCGCTGTTGTCTTCGACGACAAGAATCCGCAGCGATGCGGCCGTCATGCCGGCACACCGGAGACGGCGAGCGGCGCATGTTCGGCGCGGGTGGTGACTATCGGCGTGAATGGCGGCATGGTATGCGTGTCTGATGATTGGAATGCGCGGCACGTATTCTCGCAAACCCGCCGCTGTCGACAAGGCGCACTGACCGGTTTCCAAACACGCTTTTGCGTTTGATCAAACTGCTTTGCGGCACGTGAAACCGGAGCCGCACGCATGCGTGCGACTTTTCTGTTTTTCGTTGACTCAGATCAACGAGAACCCATGCATCGCCACAGCGCATCGTCTACCCTGAATGAAGCTGGAACGTGTCGGCTGCACTATCCATCCGGCCGAAAGCAGGGGACCGATCATGAAGCGGACTGCCATTGTCACCGGGGGCACACGCGGCCTCGGCAAGGCAATTTCCATTGCGCTGCAGGCGCAAGGCTACGATGTTGCCGCAGTCTATTGCAGCAATGTGGGCGCGGCACAGGCGTTCAGCACCGCCACCGGCATCCGCTCGTACAAATGGGATGTGTCCGATTACGAGGCCTGCCGCGAAGGCATCGCCGCCATCGAGAAAGACCTCGGCCCGACCGATATCCTGATCAACAATGCCGGCATCACCAGCGACGCCATCCTGCATCGCATGACGCCGGAGCAATGGTGGCGCGTGATCAACAACGACCTCGGTTCGGTGTTCAACATGTGCCGCAACATCATTGGCGGCATGCGCGAACGCGGCTTCGGTCGCATCGTCAACATCAGTTCCGTCAACGGCCAGAAAGGGCAGGCCGGCCAGACCAATTATGCGGCAGCCAAGGCAGGCATCCTCGGCTTCACCCGTTCGCTGGCGCTGGAAGGCGCGCGCAAGAACATCACGGTGAATGCGGTGGCACCCGGCTACTGCGATACGGACATGGTGGCCGCAGTCCCGCCGGACACGCTCAAGACCATCGTTGCGGGCATCCCGGTCGGGCGGCTCGGCACGCCGGAAGACATCGCGCGCGTGGTGGCATTCCTGGCGAGCGCGGAAGCGGGCTTCATCAATGGCGCAACATTCTCGGTGAACGGAGGGCAGTACATGATTTAGTCCGGGCGAGGCATGCGCGCAGCAGCCCGGCGATTTCACGCAAGGAAGGAGAACGTCATGTTCAAGACCATCCTGGTGCCGACCGACGGCTCGACACTGGCCGAACAAGCCATCCACGAAGCCGTCCTGTTTGCGAAGGAGAGCGACGGCTATGTGGTCGGCCTGTCCGTGGCCGAGCCCTATCCGTTCTCTCCCATGGCCGAAAGCAGCATGACGCAGGAATGCGCGCATTACGAGGACCGCATGATGGAGCGCGCGCGGCGCAACGTGCAGAAGGTGGCCGAGGAGGCCAGGGCCATGAAGGTGCCTTGCGAGACCGTGGTCGAGCAATCATTCTCGCCCTATGAGAAGATCATCGATACCGCGCGCAACATGAGCTGCGATGTGATTTTCATGGCATCGCATGGGCGCAAGGGCTTGAGCGAGTTGCTGCTCGGCAGCGAAACGCAGAAGGTGCTGGCGCACTCGACCATTCCGGTCCTGGTGATCCGCCAGCATACGTAAACCAGAATCAGACAGCTACGAAAGGCGATCATGTTCAAGAAAATCCTGATACCGACCGACGGCTCCACGCTGGCAACGACAGCAGCGCAGGCCGGGGTCGAATTCGCAAAGCAATGCCAGGCCGAAGTGGTGGGCGCGTTCGTCGCGCCCGATTACCACTATCCGATCGGCGTGGAGATCATTCCGCCCAGCTATCCGACCGAAGAAGAATACAAGGCATCGATCGCGCGCACCGGCGAAGCCTATCTTGACGGCGTGCGGAAGGCAGCGGCGGAAGCCGGATTGAAATACGCCAGCGTCGTCGCGTATTCCGAGCAGACGGCGCAAAAGATCGTGGAGATCGCGCAGCAGGAACAATGCGATCTGATCTTCATCGGCTCGCATGGCCGCAGCGGCCTCGGGCAATTGCTGCTCGGCAGCGTCACCAGCAAGGTGCTCGCGCTGTGCGACATCCCTGTGTTCGTCTATCGCATGAAGAAGACCTGACATAGAAAGTCTGACATGTCTTACAGAACGGTTCTCGTGCATGTCGATGCCTCGCGGCACGCACACACGCGCGTCGGTATTGCGGCCGCGATCGCGGCGCAGCAGGAGGCCCATCTCGTCGGCGCCGCGACCAGCGGCGTTTCCAGGACCATCTACCAGACAAGCCTGATCGACGAAGCCGCCCCGCACGCGGCACAGCATCTTGCGCTGCATCTCGATGCCTTGCGCGCGCGGGCGGGCAAGGCGCTGCTGGAATTCGAAAGCCAGGCGCGCGGCATGGAGGTCCGTTCATTCGAAAGCATGCTGATCGACGACGAGGCCGGGGCCGGCATCTGCCTGCGGGCGCGTTACAGCGACCTGGTCGTCATCGGCCAATTCGACCCGGACGAACCCTCGCCGGTCGTGATGCCCGACTTTCCCGAGTTCGTGGTCCTGAATTCGGGACGGCCGGTCCTCATCGTTCCCCATGCGGGTCGCCTCGACGTGCCGGGCCGGCGCATCGTCGTCGCATGGGATGCCGGCGTCAGTGCCACCCGCGCGCTGGTGAATGCGCTGCCGATGCTCAAGCACGCGCAGGCAGTGGACGTGGTCGTGTTCAATCCCGGTGCCGATGGCAAGGCGCACGGCGAACAGCCGGGGGCGGACATTGCGCTTTACCTCGCGCGCCATGGCGTGCGCGTCAACGTGGTCCCGCAGCGGACCGAGGCCGACATCGGCGAAGCGCTGCTGTCGCTGGCCGCCGACATCGGCGCGGACCTGCTGGTGATGGGCGGCTACGGCCATTCCCGCTTCCGCGAGTTGCTGCTGGGCGGCGTGACACGTACCGTCCTGCAATCCATGACGATCCCCGTGCTGATGTCGGGATGATGCCGGACTGATGTCAGGCGAGATGCACGCCGTTCCCTTCGACGCTTCCTGCAATCTTTGATGTCCGTCAATCAATTTTCATCCGGCGCTCCGTAGCATCGGTGGGGAGTGCTTTCCAATCGATTCGCACCGGCCTTGGTGAGATAATGAATCGAAAGGATCAACGCGGGATTGTTCACCACAGGCTCCAGGCGGACTGTTGGAATACGTTGCGAGCGGGCCGGTACCTTGCGCGCAATCGTCTTTCAAAAGCCTGCCAGCTTTTCGAAAGGGAATTGCCATGCCGTACAGTACCGAAGCCATCCGAACCATCGCCCTGCTCGGGCATACCGCCTCCGGCAAAACGAGCGTCGCTGAAGCGCTGTTGCACAAGGTGGGCATGATCCCGGGTCAGGGCAGTCTCGAACGCGGCAGCACCGTCTGCGACTACGATCCGCTCGAACGCAAATACCAGCATTCGCTTTACTCCGCTATCGTCCACCTGGACCATCTCGATACGCGCATCCACATGATCGATACGCCCGGCTTTCCGGATTTCGCCGGGCAGGCGATCGGCGCGCTGCCCGCCGTGGAAACCGCGGCGGTGGTGATCAACGCGCAATCCGGCATCGAGATGATGACCACGCGCATGATGGAGATGGCGCAGCAGCGCAACATGTGCCGCATGATCATCGTCAACAAGATCGATGCGGAAAACATTGACCTGCCCGGCCTGGTGATGCGCATCCAGGAAACCTTCGGCAAGGAATGCCTGCCGATCAACCTGCCCGCGGGCGGCGGCACGAAAGTGGTCGACTGCTTTTTCAATCCGGCCGGCGAATCCGATTTCTCCTCGGTGGCGGAAGCGCATCGCGCGCTGGTCGACCAGGTAGTGGAAGTCGACGCCGACCTGATGTCGCTCTATCTCGAGCAAGGCGAGATCGCGCCCGAGCAATTGCATGCGCCCTTCGAGCAGGCGCTGCGCGAAGGCCACCTGGTGCCGATCTGCTTCGTTTCGGCGCGCAACGGCGCGGGCATCGGCGAACTGCTCGATGTGTTCGTGAAGCTGATGCCCAATCCCTCCGAAGGCAATCCGCCGCTGTTCTATCGCGACGATGTGAATGCGCCCGACCAGCGCGCCGAAATCCATGCCGTCACCGATCCGGACAAGCACGTGCTCGCGCACGTGTTCAAGATCGCGGTAGATCCGTATGTCGGCAAGCTGTCGGTGTTCCGCATCCACCAGGGCACCGTGCGGCGCGACAGCCAGCTGTACATCGGCGATGCGCGCAAGCCGTTCAAGGTCGCGCACCTGTACCTCCTGCAGGGCAAGGAGCAGGTCGAAGTGCCGGAAGGCGTGCCGGGTGACATCTGCGCGGTGGCGAAGGTCGAGGACATCGCGTTCGATGCGGTGCTGCACGATGCGGCCGAAGACGACCACATCCATCTCAAGCCGCTGCCTTTCCCGCTGCCGATCTTCGGCCTGACCATCGAACCGAAGAAACGCGGCGACGAACAGCGCATGTGGGAAATCCTGAACAAGCTCACCGCCGAAGATCCCTGCCTGAAAGTCGAACACCAGGTCAGCACCAACGAAACCGTGCTGCTCGGCCTGGGCGAGTTGCACCTGCGCGCGGCGCTGGAACGCATGATGGACGTGTACAAGATCGAAGTCTCCACCCGTCCGCCGAAGATCGCGTATCGCGAAACGATCGCCGGCCGTGCGGAAGGCCATCACCGCCACAAGAAGCAGAGCGGCGGCGCCGGACAATTCGGCGAAGTGTTCCTGCGCGTCGAGCCGCTGCCGCGCGGCGAAGGCTTCCAGTTCGTCGATGCGGTCAAGGGCGGCGTGATTCCCGGCCAGTTCATTCCCGCCGTGGAGAAGGGCATACGCCAGGTACTGGATGCAGGCCCGCTGGCCGGCTTCCCGATGCAGGATGTGCGCGTCACCGTGTACGACGGCAAGAGCCATCCGGTCGATTCCAAGGAAGTCGCTTTCGCCACGGCCGGCCGCAAGGCATTCATCGACGCGGTCCTCAAGGCACGTCCGATGGTGCTGGAGCCGATCGTCAATGTCGAGATCGTCACGCCGGAAGAAAACATGGGCGACATCACCGGCGACCTGTCCTCCAAGCGCGGGCAGGTGAGCGGCATGCAGACGGCGCAGGCCGGCACGGTGGTCGTGACGGGTCAGGTGCCGCTGTCGGAACTCAACGGCTACCAATCGCGCCTGCATTCGACCACGGGCGGGCGCGGCAGCTATACCGTGGAGTTCAGCCATTACGACCCGGTGCCGCCGACGGTGCAGCAGCGGCTGGCGGGCCAGTACAAGGCGGCGCCGGAGGAGTGACGCGAGGTCTTTGAAGGCAAACCCGCGCCGGCATTGCATCGTGTCGGCGTAGGTCTTTCCGCGCAGACACGCTATTATTACCCCTTGTTTTAGAAGGGGTATTTCCATGAATCTGCGGAGTCTGCTGAAAAACGCGCTCATCCGGGTGCTGGCGGTTTCCCTCACCGTGGCGGTGGCCGCCGCCGTTCTCGGTTACCTGCATGAGCGCGAATCGGCGGAAGACGGCTCGATCCGCATGCTGCGTATCGAAGCGCGCCGCGTCGTTCCGCCCTCTGTCCTGGAATTGCCCTCACCGGCCCGTGAACAGGCACTCGCCAAAGCCATCGAGGGTATGGTCGGCGGCATCTTCTCGGTGGCCGAGGTGTATTCGGCGGATGGCGGGAAGATTGCCGAAGCCGTGCAGCCCGGATTCGACGATATCGAGGAAGCATTGAAAAAGCTGCCGCACGGAGCGCCGCCACCGGGCGGCGGCTACGATTCGGCCATGGTGCTGGGCCAGCAGGTATTGCGCGTCTTCACGCCGCTGGCGACGTCACGGGGCACGGTGATCGGCTACCTCGAAGGCGTGCGCGTGCTCGACGAGGTCGAGCTGGCCAACATCCGCCAATCGGCCATCGTATCGGCGCTGCAGGCGGCAGCCTCGGTGCTGGTGTGCGCACTGGTGCTCGCGCCGCTGCTGACCAATCTGGCGGTGAAGAATTTCCGTCGCGCGCAATCCCTGCTGGAAGCGCATATCAGCGTGCTCGAAGCACTCGGGCGCGCCATTGCCAAGCGCGATTCCGACACCGGCGCGCACAACTACCGCGTGGCGTGGGTCGCCGCGCGGCTGGGCGAAGAGGCGGGGCTGGAGCCGGCGCAGATGCGCAGCCTGATCGCCGGCGCCTTTCTGCACGACGTCGGCAAGATCGGCATTCCCGACGCCATCCTGCTCAAACCCGGCAAGCTTGATGCGGAGGAATTCGCGGTCATGCAGCAACACGTGGCGCTGGGCGGCCAGATCGCGGGCGAGGCGGGCTTTCTGGTCAACGCGCGCGAAGTGATCGAAGGACATCACGAGAAATGGGACGGCTCGGGCTATCCGAAGAAGCTCGCCGGCGCAGCGATACCGCTTGCGGCGCGCATCTTCTGCATTGCCGACGTGTACGACGCGCTGCGCGCCAGGCGCCCGTACAAGGAACCGTTCAGCCGCGACAAGGCGCTGGACATCATGCGCGAGGGCAGGGGGAATCATTTCGATCCGGCGCTGCTGGACCTGTTCGAACAGCTGGTCGATGAAATCGAAACGCGCGCCATTCTGGCGACGGAAGGGGAAACGACGGCGTTGATGCGGGAGATGGCGCACCGGCATTTCTTTTCGGATGCCGATGTCGATTGACGCTGCTTACCTGATCGGCAGCTTGGTGGTATTCTTCACTTCTTCCATGACGGCATACGTATGCGTCTCGCGCACGCCGCGCAGTTGCAGCAGCGACTTGCCGAGGAATTCGCGGTACGCGTTCATGTCCTTCACGCGCGCTTTCACGAGATAATCGAAGCCGCCGGCGACCATGTGGCATTCCTGCACTTCGGGGATTACCTGCACGCTGCGCTTGAAGGCTTCGAACACTTCCGGCGTGGTGCGGTCGAGCACGACTTCGATGAAAACCAGCAGCGACACGTCGAGCAACTGCGGGTTGAGCTGCGCGGTATAACCGAGGATGTAGCCGGCCTCCTGCAGCTTGCGCACGCGCTCGAGGCAGGCCGCCGGCGACAGGTTCACGCGAGACGCCAGCTCCACGTTGCTGATGCGGCCGTCGTTCTGCAGTTCGGACAGGATTCTCTTGCTGATCTTGTCGAGCATGGCGTCCTTCTCGTAAGAATTTTGTTCGGCGCGATTGTCCCACAAAATACAAAATTTCGATAGGGACCGAGATTTCCAGAATTAATCCATACGAAAGCTTACTACAATCGAATCATCGTTTTTCGTGACCGATTCATTTTTCGTACGGATTCCTATGTTGATTGTTTCTCGTGAAGTAAGCGCCGCGCCTGCGCCGTTTTCCGCATTGCACGCCGAAGTCGCTCCTGCCGCGAGCCCGTTGCGCGCGGCCGTCACCGCTGCTTATCGCCGCGACGAGCGCGAAGCCGTGCTCTGGCTGCTGGCGCAGGCGAAGGTCAATACGACCGCGCAGGAACGCACGCAATCGCTGGCGCGCGAGCTGGTCGATGCGGTGCGTGAGAAGCGCACCCGCTCGTCGGGCGTCGATGCGCTGATGCATGAATTCTCGCTGTCGTCGGAAGAAGGCGTGGCCCTGATGTGCCTGGCCGAAGCCTTGCTGCGCATCCCCGACCACCAGACCGCCGACCGCCTGATCGCCGACAAGATCAGCAAAGGCGACTGGCGCAAGCATCTCGGCGAATCGCCTTCGCTGTTCGTGAATGCCGCCACCTGGGGCTTGCTGATCACCGGCAAGCTGGTCGGTACCAGCAGCGAGCAGGGCCTCGGCGCCGCGCTGACCAAGCTGATCGCCAAGGGCGGCGAACCGCTGATCCGCAAGGGCGTCGACCTGGCGATGCGCATGCTGGGCAACCAGTTCGTCACCGGCCAGACCATTGCCGAAGCGCTGGCCAACAGCCGCGACAACGAAGCGCGCGGCTATCGTTATTCCTACGACATGCTGGGCGAAGCGGCGCTGACAATGGAAGATGCCGAGCGTTACTTCCGTTCCTATGAAAGCGCGATCCATGCGATCGGCAAGGCCTCCAACGGGCGCGGCATCAAGGAGGGCCCCGGCATCTCGGTGAAACTGTCGGCCCTGCATCCGCGCTACTCGCGCGCGCAGCGCGAGCGGACGATGAACGAACTGCTGGTCAGCCTGAAAAAACTGATCCTGATCGCGAAGCAATACAACATCGGCCTGAACATCGACGCGGAAGAGGCGGACCGCCTCGAACTGTCGCTCGACCTGATGGATGCGCTGGCGTTCGATCCGGACCTCGCCGGCTTCGACGGCATCGGCTTCGTGGTGCAGGCGTACCAGAAGCGCGGCCCGTTCGTCATCGATTATCTTGCCGACCTCGCCCGCCGCAGCAAGCGCAAGTTCATGATTCGCCTCGTCAAGGGCGCCTACTGGGATGCGGAAGTCAAGCGCGCGCAAGTGGACGGCATGTCCGGCTTTCCGGTGTACACGCGCAAGGTGTATTCGGACGTGTGCTACCTGGTATGCGCGCAGAAACTGCTCGGCGCCACGGATGTCATCTATCCGCAGTTCGCGACGCACAATGCGCAGACGCTCGCATCGATTTATATCTGGGCGCAGGAATACGGCGTGACCGATTACGAATTCCAGTGCCTGCACGGCATGGGCGAAACGCTGTACGACCAGGTGGTCGGCGACGACAAGCTGGGCAAGGCCTGCCGCATCTACGCGCCGGTCGGCTCGCATGAAACCCTGCTCGCCTACCTGGTGCGCCGCCTGCTGGAAAACGGTTCGAATTCCTCCTTCGTGAACCAGATTGTCGATGAAAGCGTTGCTATCGACAGCCTGATCGCCGATCCGGTCGAGGTGGCGAAAAAGCTCGACGGCACGCCGCATCCGAACATTCCCTTGCCGCTCGACATGTTCGGCATGGAACGCAGGAATTCGGCTGGCATCGACCTGAGCAATGAAGATGTGTTGCGCCATGCCGATGCCGCGTTCGCGCGTTTCGGCAACAAGCAGTGGGAAGCCGCGCCCCTGCTTGCCATTGCAACGGAGAACGCCGTGCAGGCCCAGGCCGTGACCAATCCCGCGGACCATCGCGACGTCGTCGGCCAGGTAATCGAAGCCGGCGCGGAAGACGTGGAAAGCGCGCTGAGTTCCGCCGAAGCCTATGCGACCGACTGGCAAACCACGCCGCCAGCCACGCGCGCGACGGCCTTGCGGCATGCGGCGGACTTGCTGGAAGAGCACAAGCTGGAACTGATGGCGCTCGCAGTGCGCGAGGCCGGCAAGTCGTTGCCGAACGCGATCGCGGAAGTGCGCGAAGCCGTCGATTTCCTGCGCTACTACGCGCAGCAGGTGCAGGACGGCCCGAACACCTACGCACTGGGTCCGGTAGTGTGCATCAGCCCGTGGAATTTCCCGCTTGCCATTTTCATCGGCGAGGTCAGCGCGGCGCTGGCTGCAGGCAATGTCGTGCTGGCCAAGCCTGCCGAGCAGACGCCGCTGATCGCGCATCGCGCGGTGCAACTAATGCATGAGGCCGGCGTGCCGCGCGGCGCGCTGCAACTCCTGCCGGGTCGCGGCGAAACCGTCGGCGCGGCATTGACAGCGGATGCGCGCGTGCGCGGCGTAATCTTCACCGGGTCGACGGAAGTTGCGCAATTGATCAATCGCACGCTGGCGCAGCGCGCCGTGAGAGAATCGCGCGAGATTCCACTGATCGCCGAGACCGGTGGACAGAATGCCATGATCGTCGATTCCAGCGCGCTGCCGGAACAGGTGGTGCAGGACGTGCTGACCTCGGCATTCGACAGCGCCGGCCAGCGCTGCTCCGCATTGCGCGTGCTGTGCCTGCAGGCAGACATTGCCGACAAGACGATCCGCATGCTGAAAGGTGCGATGCAGGAATTGCGCATCGGGAATCCCGATCGCCTCGTGACCGACATCGGCCCGGTGATCGATGCGGATGCGCAGAAGGGATTGCTGCGACACATCGAGCGCATCAAGACGCATGCGCGCGATTTCCATCAGCTTTCCTTGCCCGATGATTGCAGCAACGGCACCTTCGTGCCGCCGACGGTCATTGAAATTTCCGCATTGTCGGAACTGCAGCGCGAAGTCTTCGGCCCCGTCCTGCATGTGATCCGTTATCAGCGCGACCAGTTGCCGCAACTGATCGACGACATCAATGCGACCGGTTATGGTCTCACGCTCGGCATCCACTCGCGCATCGATGAAACCATCGATTTCATCACGGCGCGTGCCCATGTCGGCAACATCTACGTCAATCGCAACATCGTTGGCGCAGTGGTCGGTGCGCAGCCTTTCGGCGGCGAAGGAAAATCCGGCACCGGCCCGAAGGCGGGTGGTCCGCTCTACCTGAAGCGCCTGCAGCGCAACGCGGTGATCGCGCTTCACGGCCATACCATTCACCAGCAGAAAGCGGCGGCGGTTGCACAGCCGGCATTCCAGCAATTGCTTGCCTGGGCGGACACCCATGGCCATGAGCGTATTGCAAGCCTGGGCGAAACCTATGCGCACGCGACCTTGCTGAATACTTCGCTCATCCTGCCGGGACCGACCGGCGAACGCAACACCTTGAGCTTCGCGCCGCGCGGCGCGGTATGGTGCGCGGCAAGCAGTGTCGGCGTACTGCTGAACCAGTTGGCCGCTGCACTGGCGACAGGCAACCGCATCGTTGTTGATGCCGCATCGTCGGCCTTGTTGCCTTCCAGTCTTCCGCAAGCTGTGCGAAGCGCTATCAAGATAATCGACGAGAATGCACTGGCAGGAGAAACGCTGCATGTCGCCTTGCTCGATGCGGAAAAACTGCCGAAGCTGTTGCCACGCCTTGCCGCGCGCGACGGCGCCCTGGTGCCTTGCGTCGAAACCTGCGACAGCGATGCCATACCGTTGTGGCGTCTCGTTGCGGAACGGGCGCTGTGCGTCAATACCACGGCTGCCGGCGGCAACGCGAGCCTGATGACGCTGGGAGCATGACGGAACGAGGTGCCGTAGCGACATCGCCGGCACCTCTTTCGCCCATTGACCGGCGGTGAACTCTTGCAGGACGGTCAAGTCTTACGGGCATGTCCCGCGGAGCAAAAATTGCGCTGTATAGCGTTGCCGGCGTAGTCGCCGCACTCGCGCTCGGCGTTGCCTTGCTCCTCAATATCGACTGGAACCGCGCCAAGCCCTGGATCGGTTCGCACGTCAGCGCGGCAACGGACCGCGCATTTGCCATCAACGGCAAGCTCGCGCTCACCTGGCACGCGCCGCAAGGCGAACAGGGGTGGCGCGCCTGGGTGCCGTGGCCGCGGCTTGCCGCACAGGATGTCGTGTTCGGCAATCCGCCATGGGCGGACGGCGCGATGGCGCGCGCCCGCGAGGTGACGTTTTCCATCAGTCCGCTGCCTCTCCTCAGCAAGAGAATCGTCATTCCCTCATTGGCGCTCGACGCGCCCGCGTTGTCGCTGCAACGTCTGCAGGACGGACGCAATAACTGGACCTTCGGCAGCAAGAGCGGCAATTCGGAATGGCAATTCGAATTGCAGCGCCTGATCCTCAACAAGGGAACGGTGAAGTTGCGGGACGCCATCAAGCATGCGACGCTGAAAGCGGATATCGATACGCTGGATGAGGCCGGGAATGACAATTACCGGCTCGGATGGCGTGTTGCCGGCACCTACAACGGCGAGGAAGTCAGCGGGCAGGGGCGGGCCGGCGGCGTCCTGTCGCTGCAAAAGCAGAACCTGCAATATCCCGTCGACGCCAGCGTCCGCATCGGCAGGACCACCATCGATGCCAAGGGTACTCTCACCGACCCGCGCCAGCTTGCCGGGCTCGACCTGCAACTGAAAATTTCCAGCGTGAGCATGGCGCAGCTGTATCCGATCATTGGCGTGGTATTTCCGGAAACCCGGCCCTTCATGACCGAAGGCCGGCTGCATGGCAGTCCGGGTCCGCATGGCGGCAACTGGGTCTATGAAAACTTCAGCGGCAAGATGGGCGCGAGCGACCTGTCCGGCAATCTGCATTATCGGGCACGTGAAGGGCGTCCACTGCTGGAAGGCACCGTCGCCTCGAATCTCCTGAACTTCAACGACCTCTCGCCGCTGATCGGCGCCGACTCCGCTGCCAGCCGCGCAGAACGCGGATCAAAAACGGTTCAGCCGCCGAACAAGGTCTTGCCGGTCGAGAGCTTCCGTACGGAACGCTGGAACAGCATCGATGCCGATGTCCAGTTCACCGGCGGAAGAATCGTGCGCAAGGAACAGCTTCCCATCGACGACCTCGTCACGCGCATCCACCTGCGCGACGGCGTGATTTCGCTGGCGCCGCTGAAGTTCAGCATCGCGGGCGGCAACCTTGTTTCCAATATCACGCTCAACGGCAGGAGCAAGCCTGTCAAGGCGGAGCTGAAATTGTCGGCACGCCACATGCGACTCAAGCAACTCTTCCCGACCCTGCAATCGCAACAAGCGACACTGGGCGAAGTCAACGGCGACGCGGCATTGACCGCAAGCGGCAATTCCGTCGCCGAGTTGCTCGCGACCTCCGACGGCGAAATCAAGGCCGTGATCAACCAGGGCACGATGAGCAAACTGCTGCTCGAGAAGATGGGCCTGAACATCGGCAGCATCATCGTCACGCAACTGTTCGGCGACAAGCCGGTGCAGATCAACTGCGCCGCCACCGATTTCATCGTCGACAAGGGCATCATGCGCGCGCAGGCCTTTGTGGTCGATACCGATGACGCGACGATCCACGTCGCCGGCAACGTCAACCTGGCGAAAGAACAATTGGCAATGACGATCTATCCGGATAGCAAGGGCGTGCGCCTGATTTCCCTGCGCTCGCCGCTTCACCTGGATGGCACTTTCAAGAAACCCAAGGTCGGCATCGACAAGGGCACGGTGGCGCTCAAGGCAGGCAGTGCGATTGCGCTCGGCGCTCTTGCCCCGGTGGCTGCGGCCCTGATTCCGCTGGTGAATGTTGGACCGGGGGAGAAGAGCGAGTGCGGAGTGCTGCTGGCGCAGGCGACGGCGAAGCCGGTTGCGCCGACGGCGAGCAGGAAGAGCGAAACCACGAGCGGCAGGTGAGTGTATTGCCGGGCGCTGAAATATTTGCATTGGCGTCACGGTGATGCGACTGGCAAGTCTGGGTAATGCAACTTGAATTGATAGGCGATAAAGCCTCGACCTGACAATAGCGCGAGGATTGCTTGCAAAGATGCAAAACCAGAAAGATTGCAATGGCAATCGCGCTTCCATTCTTTGCTGCGATGTTTGTGGGCTTGTTGAGTGGTATAGCTACGCCACGGATGCCGACCAACATATTTTCGCATTGCACGCCAATGAACTTGCCTGTGGAGCACATCACACCTCGCCCTACCGCATACAGTGAATTTTGCGATTCTCATCCAGGGGATTGCGACATGACCGGAGCGCCAGTCATTGAACTGACTAGCGATGCGCAAGCGGCATTGGACAAGGTCAATCGCGACGTGAATGCCGAATTCCGTCTGACCGACGATCTTGAATGGCGGGGAAAGGAAGAGGAATGGAACTATCCTTCGCTAGGAACGGGAGATTGCGAGGATCTGGCACTTGAGAAAAGGAGAAGACTGGTTAACCTGGGAGTACCGCGTGCGGCGATGACAATCGGCGTCGTGTTCCACAAGAAATTCAAATCTCCTCATGCCATGCTTTTCGTGGAGACCAATGACGGTACGATCGTATTGGATAGCCCGCAGAGCGATTTGCTCTGCTGGGATAAAGCGCCATACAACTATGAGAGCCGTGAACGCCCTGACGGTCAATGGGACCGCTTCGATCAGCGCCTGTGGGAGTGGTGGCCTTTTCGCGCCCGATAGGTATTCACATCGAGGGTCCTGAAAAAATTGAACCACTTTACTCCCTTCACCACCAGTTCATGATCCAGGTTCACTGAGAACTTCCCCATCCAGCACCTTGCGAATGAAAATCTGGCCGTTTTCCGGCCTGAGAAAGTGTCGGTAAGCTTGTGCACCGAATCCCAATGAGTCGAATAAGTATAAAGAAGCGGCATGCACTTGCCAGTCAGTATCGATAGGATAATGCCGGAGAATTTCCTTTCTCTGTGCGAGCGTCATCGTTGAAAAAAGCGTTACGCGGAACAATCGCATATCGGCACGCTGGCCGACTATCAATTTAATTCAGATTGCCTGACGCATCATTCAGTGGGTTTGAGTTTTGTCAAGCATGATCGATGACATCCGTCCAGGGATGCGGAGGGTAGATGATTTGACGCCGCGCAGCGAAACCGGAAGTCTTTGAACAGGAAGTCTGCAGTTTTCAAGACAACGGCGCAGGACGAACCTTGAACGCAAGCAAGAAAAGCAGCGACCCTGTGTTCGTCAATCGACTGGTATTGTCAGCTGGCGCTGACCGCCTGGTCCGTTCCCATAACGATCCCGGCAGGTGGAGATCAGGTGTGTGGCTGACCACCGGTTTATTCTCGCGGCTTTCCCGCAATCTTGCGGCGATACGCATTCATGCTCTGCTCGTCGCGCAATCTGGTGTACTCCTTCCTCACCCGGTAACTCAGCCACACCATGAAGATGAAAGGGCCGACCAGGAAGGCAAGTGACGCTCCCCACACGGCACCGGCCTTGAGCGCGAGCACCCGTCCGCCCGGTGCGATGAATGCGGTCGACCCGGCCGCAAGGAACGCATCGCCCAGCGCTTTGGCAAGTGCGCTGCCGGGAGCGTAATACACCATCAAACCCAGTAAAAACCCGATGGACAGCATCGGCAGTGCGATGAACGCCGCCGCACGCATCATGCGCCGTTTCGACGGCACCAACGTGGAAAAATTTATTTGATCTTCAGGTTTCATGAGACGCTCATTGCCGATCCCGGATGGGACCATTAAACGTGCAGGAAAATTTCCTTTGCATCCGCAAATGCTGGCACAAGGCGCGAAACATTGTCCATGAAAATCCATTCAGGAATTGACCATATTGGCGGCGGGCCTGCGCGAGCAACTAACGCAGAGTCAATCCGCGCGGCGTTGATCAACCCTGCACGCATAACCGCTTTACCACCCCGAACGCATAACGCGACGCCACGCGCTCGATGAACTGCATGAAATCGAGCGGCGCCGATTCATTCGCGCTGTCGGAAATGGTGCGGATCACCGCGAACGGCACGCCGAATTCGAAACATACCTGCGCCACCGCCGCGCCCTCCATCTCCAGTGCAAGCAAGGGCGGGAATGCCGCTTTCAGTGCATCGCGCCGTTCCTGGCGATGGACGAATTCGTCGCCGCTGGCGATCAGGCCGCGAAAGACGCGTGGGGAGGCGAGCTGGAAGCTGGCGCGGTCCTCTTCGGAAATCATGTCGGCCGCATCGTGCGTGACGAAATCGGCGGCAGCCTGCGCCAGGCGATCGGTCAGGCTCTTGTCGGACGAGAAATGCGACAGGCCGAGCAAGGGCACTTCATATTGCGGAAACAGCGGCATGGTGTTCATGTCGTGCTGGACGAGGGCATCAGCCACCACGATGTCGCCGACACGCAATTCGTTTTCCGCCGCGCCGGCGACGCCGGTGAACAAAATGTGTGTCACGCCGAAACGTTCGATCAGGGTAGCCGCCGTGGCCGCTGCCGCGACTTTTCCCATTCTGGACAGTACGCAGACCGTATCGATGCCCCACAGCTTGCCAGAAACATAATCGCGCATGCCGCGATGGGACTTTTCCGTGTCCTGCATGATTTCGATCAGGCCGGCCTGCTCCTGATGCATGGCACTGATCAGCCCGAGGCGGGTAATGTGTGAACTCATTGTTAACTTTTCTCGTGGTGGGTTTGCAAGCCGCAGTTCTGGCGGCACGAACGTAGCGTATTGCTTCCCGCCTTGTTTGTGCAACCGGTAGCGGCCGATGTTTTTGCGGTTTTTGTTTACGTTGATGTTGATATATACAAATAGTAGTAGTGTTAACGCAGGGCGCTGCCTGTGGATAACCCGGTAAACCAATACCGGATCAACTGTTTACGTACGGCATAAGTCCTGAATAAGCGGTGTATCGCGAAAGGACAGATTCTGCATAAAAAAAGACCTTCAACAGATTTCCTTCCTTATCCCCATCTGCTCACTGCGCTATCCAGAGACTTATCCACATTCGTTGCTCGCTGACGAGGTCGAGGTGTGTCGCAATGCATGAAAAAGGGTAAACAAGGATTGCATTCCCGGCATGCCATCCGGTAGATCAAACCGTGCCGGGTTACCGAATGCCGTCCAGTTAAACGTGCCGGCACAAGAATGTCATCCCCGCGAAGGCGGGGATCCATAGTCGCCCGCTCCGGAAACTCGGCACGGGTCAATGCGGGGTATCCATCCACCTTTGCCGGGATGGCGCGAGAAAAAATAACAGTTGCTGAAAGGCGTTCCAGCGGGTTCACCCGATTTCCGCGCATGACGAGACGCAGAGGGTTTTATCTTGAAGATTGATATATACAAATAGTGATAGTTGTTAACACTGCCTCCAATCTGGGGATAAGTCGATAAAGCCAAGGAAAATCAACAGCTTCCGCATAGGAAAAATGGATGGACAAGCCCTGTATGAACGCAGGAAACTTCTTGGATAAAAATCCTTGTCCTCCTGCAGGCAATGCTTTTCCCCAAAGCTTCCACCAGATATGCAATGGATTACCCACAGGCAGTATGGCGTGCGGGGTCAGGTTTGCCAGAGGGATTGCAACAATGAAAATACGGCGGCGATCGTCGGTTCGTTCTTGCGCTTGGCGAGGGTGATGAAGGAGAGTTCGGTCGACAGGCTGACGGCATCAGCGATCACCAGGCCGTGCGCGTGGGCTTCGCCGAGGGCGACCGATTCGCGCACGAGCGACAGGCCGACGCCGGATTTCACCAGGTCCAGCATCGACGGCTCCTGGTCGACCAGCGCGACCTTGTTCGGCGTCACCTTGTATTTCGCGAAGGTCTTGCTCAGCAGGCGATTGTGCGCGGATTCCGGCGGCGTCCAGATCCACGGCAGTTTCGCCAGCGCCGGCCAGTCGCGTCCCGTCACCCGGTTTTTCCAGCCCTGCGGTGCGACCACGTTGTAGGTGAAGGAGGTCAGCGTCTGGGCATGGAATTCCTTGCCGGGCGTACCGAGGAAATAGCCGACGTCGAGCTCGCCGTTCCTGATCTGGTGCATGACCCATCCCGACATGCCATGCTGCAGGCGGGTCGAGATCTGCGGATAGGTTTCCACCAGGCGCTTCAGGAAGGCGCCGAGGCGGATGAATTCCGGATCGAGGATGGTGCCGATGGCCAGCGTACCGGACAGGGTGGAGTGCAGGGAGTCGGCGCCCTGGCGGAATTCCGCCACGCTTTCCATGACGCGTTCCGCGAAGGGCAGCAGTTTTGCGCCATCGTCTGTCAGCGTCATTCCGCTCGGCGTGCGGGTGAACAGCTGCAGGTCGAGGCTGGCCTGCAATGCCTTGATCTGCAGGCTCACGGCCGGCTGCGTCAGATGCAGGCGTTCGGCGGCGCGCGTCAGGTTGCCTTCCCGGGCGACAGTGACGAAGGCGCGGAGCTGGGTGAAGTCCATGATCGTTCTCCGGTGGAACAATCATTATAAGCTGTCCTTATATTCGACTTGATAACAACTCATTGGATTCCGGTGGAAAGCGGCGATATCCTCGCAAAGTCTGCCTATCTCTCAAAGGAATCCTTATGACGCAAGCCTTGATCCAGCATTACATCGGCGGCCGCGTGGTCGAATCCACGAGCGGCCGCAAACAGGATGTCTTCAATCCCGCCACCGGCGAAGCGAGCGCGCAGGTGGTGCTGGCCAGCGTCGAGGAAGTGAATGCCGCAGTCGCTGCTGCGCGCGCCGCCGCGCCGGCCTGGGCCGACACCGCGCCGCTGAAGCGCGCCCGCGTGCTGTCGAAGTTCAGGGAGCTGATTGAAAAGCATCATGACGATCTCGCCGCCGCGATCACCCGCGAGCACGGCAAGGTCTTTTCCGATGCGAAGGGCGAGGTCATTCGCGGCATGGAAGTGGTGGAATTCGCCTGCGGCATTCCGCAGCTGCTGAAGACCCAGTTCACCGACAACATCGGTGGCGGCATCGACAACTGGCAATTGCGCCAGCCACTCGGCGTCACCGCCGGCATCACGCCGTTCAACTTTCCCTTCATGGTGCCGATGTGGATGGCGCCGATGGCGATCGCCACCGGCAACAGCTTCATCCTGAAGCCGTCCGAGCGCGATCCGTCGCCCTCGCTGATGATCGCCGACCTGTTCAAGCGCGCCGGCCTGCCGGATGGCGTGTTCAACGTGGTACAGGGCGACAAGCTGGCGGTCGACACGCTGCTGCAGCATCCCGACGTGAACGCGGTGTCCTTCGTCGGCTCGACACCGATCGCGGAATACATCTACACCGAGGGCACGAAGCGCAAGGGCGCGTACCCGCTGCGCGTGCAGGCCCTGGGTGGCGCGAAGAATCATATGGTCGTGATGCCCGATGCGAACCTCGACCAGGCGGTCGATGCCTTGATCGGCGCCGCCTACGGCTCGGCCGGCGAGCGCTGCATGGCGATCTCCGTCGCGGTCGCAGTGGGCAATGTGGCCGACCGGCTGATCGAGGCGCTGATCCCGCGCGTGCAGGCGCTGAAGGTGAAGAACGGCATGGAAGCCGACGCCGAAATGGGGCCGGTGGTGACCGCGCAGCACAAGGCGAAGATCGAAGGCTATATCGAAGAAGGCGTGCAGGGTGGCGCGAAGCTGCTGGTCGATGGACGCGGCCTGAAAGTGCCGGGCCACGAGAACGGCTTCTTCCTCGGCGGCACATTATTCGACCATGTCACGCCCGAAATGAAGATCTACAAGGAAGAGATCTTCGGGCCGGTGCTATGCGTGGTGCGCGTGCCGGACTTCGCGTCGGCGGTGCGCCTGATCAATGCGCATGAATTCGGCAATGGCGTGGCGCTGTTCACGTCGGACGGCAACACCGCGCGCGAATTCTCCCGCCGCATCGAAGTCGGCATGGTTGGCATCAACGTGCCGATCCCGGTGCCGATGGCCTGGCATTCCTTCGGCGGCTGGAAGCGTTCGCTGTTCGGCGACGCGCATGCCTACGGCGAAGAAGGCATCCGTTTCTATACGCGCTACAAGTCCATCATGCAGCGCTGGCCGGATTCGATCGGCAAGGGAGCGGAATTCACGATGCCGGTAGCGAAGTGACGCGCGGCTAAAGAAGCCGCTCAAGCCAGACCAATCGATCGCCGGCCCATACACTGGCGATCGTTTCACATGAAACACCGGGAGGCCATCATGGAATCCGCAGGAAAATACGACTACATCATCATTGGTGCCGGCAGTGCCGGCTGCGTGCTCGCCAACCGTCTTGCGCAGGACGCCGGCGTGTCCGTGCTGTTGCTGGAAGCGGGCCGCAAGGATGACTATCTCTGGATCCACATTCCTGTCGGCTATCTCTACTGCATCGACAATCCTCGCACCGACTGGCGTTTCCGCACCGAGGCCGACGCGGGCCTCAACGGCCGCAGCCTGATTTATCCGCGCGGCAAGGTGATGGGCGGCTGCTCATCCATCAACGGCATGATCTACATGCGCGGCCAGGCGCGCGACTACAACGAGTGGGCGCACCTGGCCGGCGACGACGGCTGGCGCTGGGAAAATGTGCTGCCGGTGTTCAGGAAGAGCGAGGATTACTACAAGGGTGCCGACCAGTTTCACGGTGCCGGCGGCGAATGGCGCGTCGAGAAACAGCGCCTGTCGTGGGAGATCCTCGATGCCTTCCGCGATGCGGCCGAGCAGGTCGGCATTCCGAAGGTGGAGGATTTCAACCGCGGCGACAACGAAGGTTGCGGCTATTTCGAGGTGAACCAGAAGAAAGGCTGGCGCTGGAATACCGCGCAGGCTTTTTTGAAATCGACCGAAGGACGCAAGGGCAAGCTCGAAATCATGACCGGCTGCCACGTCAAGCGCCTGCGCCTGCAATCGACGGAGCAGGGCGTGGTGTGCACCGGCGTGGAATTCACCGGCGGCGGCACCGAGTGGTTTGCCGAAGCCGCGCGCGAAACGATTTCCACGGCGGGCGCGGTGGGTTCGCCGCAGATCCTGCAACTGTCGGGCATCGGCTCCGCACACCTGCTGCAGCAATACGGCGTGCCGGTCGTGGTGGATCTGCCGGGCGTCGGCGACAACCTGCAGGACCATCTGCAGCTGCGCATGGCCTTCAAGGTCCAGGGCGTGAAGACGCTCAACATGATGGCCAACAACTGGCTCGGCAAGATGCAGATCGGCATGCAATACGCGATCTCGCGCAGCGGCCCGATGTCGATGGCGCCCTCGCAGCTCGGCGCCTTCACGCGCTCCGATGCTTCGCAGGAGACGGCCAATCTGGAATACCATGTGCAGCCGCTTTCGCTGGAACGTTTCGGCGAGGCGCTGCATCCGTTCCCGGCATTCACCGCCAGCGTGTGCAACCTGCGGCCCACGTCGCGCGGGCATATCCGCATTGCGTCCGGCGATCCGTTTGCCGCACCGAAGATCACGCCGAATTATTTGAGCACGGCGGAAGACCGCAAGACCGCGGCGAACGCACTCAAGCTGACGCGCAACATCGTGGCCGCGCCGGCGCTGAAAAAATACAAACCGGAAGAATTCAAGCCGGGCCTGCAGTACGGCACCGATGAGGAACTGGCGAAAGCGGCGGGCGACATTGGCACGACCATCTTCCATCCGATCGGCACCTGCAAGATGGGACGCGCCGACGATGCGATGGCAGTTGTCGACAGCCAGTTGCGCGTGCGCGGCGTGAAGGGCTTGCGCGTGGTCGATGCGTCGATCATGCCGACCATCACCTCGGGCAATACGAATTCGCCGACGATCATGATCGCGGAAAAGGCCGCCGAACTGATTCGCGCCGCGCGCAAGGAAGAGAAGGCGCACAAGGTTTCGCAGGCGCGCGTGGAGGAGCATGCATAACGCCAATCGGATACTGAACAACTCTCGCATGGCATCGTGTCATGAAGGATAACGATGACGATTCATTGAATTGACCGCAAGCAATTATCAGCTCTTCATGCTAAGATCAACGCGCCTGAAACAGCGACATGTACAAGATTGATACAGGCCAAACAAACGACAGATGAACTGTCGCTTGTATTGCCACCCCCATAGTCGTACTGTGTACTGTGCATCATCGTAATGCATGACACGCTCGGGTGTCGGCGCCAGTCCGACACTATTGTTAGTCAGTAGGGAGAGCCCATGGCGGACGTGGTTTTGGAGACGAGACAGTTGACCAAGGAGTTCAAGGGATTCACCGCGGTCAACAACGTAAACCTGCAAGTGCAGCGTGGTCATATCCATGCATTGATCGGTCCCAACGGCGCCGGCAAGACGACCTGTTTCAACCTGCTCACCAAGTTCCTGGTACCCACTTCAGGACAGATCCTTTTCAACGGCCGCGACATCACGATGGCCAGGCCGGCGCAGATCGCTCGCCAGGGCATCATCCGTTCCTTCCAGATTTCCGCAGTGTTCCCGCATCTCACAGTGCTCGAGAACGTGCGCATCGGCCTGCAGAGGCCGCTCGGCAATTCCTTCTACTTCTGGCAGAGCGAAAAGAAGCTCGGAGCGCTCAACGACCGCGCGATGGCCTTGCTGGCGCAGGTCGACCTCGAGCAATTCGCCGACACCGTGACGGTGGATCTGCCCTACGGCCGCAAGCGCGCGCTCGAGATCGCCACCACGCTCGGCATGGAGCCGGAGCTCATGCTGCTCGACGAGCCGACGCAGGGCATGGGCCATGAGGACGTGCATCGCGTGACCGAGCTGATCAAGAAGGTGTCGCAGGGACGCACTATCCTGATGGTGGAGCACAACATGAGCGTGATCGCCGGCATCAGCGATCGCATCTCGGTCCTGCAGCGCGGCGCAATGCTCGCCGAGGGCACCTATGCAGAAGTCTCGAAGAACCCGCAGGTGATGGAGGCATACATGGGCACTACCACCGGCGCACTGGAAGGAGCGCATTGAATGGCTGGATCAGCAGCGGCATTGGAGATCACCAACCTGCACGCCTGGTACGGCGAGTCGCATATCCTGCATGACGTCCATTTTTCGGTGAACCACGGCGAGGTCGTCACCCTGCTGGGCCGTAACGGCGCCGGCCGCACCACAACATTGCGCGCCATCATGGGACTGACCGGCGCGCGCAAGGGCTCGATCAAGATCGACGGCGTGGAAGCGATCCATCTTCCCACCCACAAGATTGCGCACCTCGGCGTCGGCTATTGCCCGGAAGAGCGGGGCATTTTCTCGTCGCTCTCGACGGAAGAAAACCTGATGCTGCCGCCTTCGGTGTCGAAGACGGACAAGGGCATGTCGGTCGACGAGATCTACCAGATGTTCCCCAACCTGAAGGAACGCAAGACCAGCCAGGGCACGCGCCTGTCGGGCGGTGAGCAGCAGATGCTGGCCGTCGCGCGCATCCTGCGCACCGGCGCAAAGCTGCTGCTGCTGGACGAGATTTCCGAGGGCCTCGCGCCCGTGATCGTGCAGGCGCTCGCGCGCATGATCACCACATTGAAGGCGAAGGGCTACACCATCGTGATGGTGGAACAGAACTTCCGCTTCGCCGCGCCGCTGGCGGACCGCTTTTACGTGATGGAGCATGGCCACATCGTCGAAAGCTTCGCCGCTTCAGAACTGGATTCCAAGATGCCCGTGCTGCATTCGCTGCTCGGCGTATAACAAGCTGTGCATTGTTCACACAAAAGGAGATGGAAATGAAACTGAAAGCTATGGCAGTCGCTGTATCGGCTACGTTCGCAATGGGTCTGGCGGGATCGGCATCGGCGCAGATTTCCGGTGACACGGTCAAGATCGGCTTCATCACCGACATGTCCGGCCTGTATGCGGATATCGACGGTCCCGGCGGCGCCGAAGCGATCAAGATGGCGATCGCCGACATGGGCGGCGCGATCAACGGCAAGAAGATCGAGCTGGTCACCGCAGACCACCAGAACAAGGCCGACATCGCGGCTTCCAAGGCGCGCGAATGGTTCGACCGCGAAGGCGTCGACGTGCTGATCGGCGGCACCAACTCCGCCACCAGCCTCTCCATGGCGAAGGTTGCCGCGGAAAAGAAAAAACCCTTCATCGCAATCGGCGCAGGCACCGCCCGCCTGACCAATGAAGAGTGCTCGCCGTACACGGTGCACTATGCGTACGACACCGTTGCGCTGGCCAAGGGCACCGGCTCCGCCGTCGTCAAGCAGGGCGGCAAGACCTGGTTCTTCCTGACCGCCGACTATGCCTTCGGCGCATCGCTCGAAAACGATACCGCCAACGTCGTGAAAGCCAATGGCGGCAAGGTCCTGGGCAGCGTGAAGCATCCGCTGTCGGCATCCGACTTCTCCTCCTTCCTGCTGCAGGCGCAGTCGTCCAAGGCGCAGATTCTCGGTCTCGCCAATGCGGGTGGCGATACGATCAACTCGATCAAGGCGGCCAACGAGTTCGGCGTCACCAAGACCATGAAGCTGGCCGGCCTGCTGATGTTCATCAATGACGTGCACTCGCTCGGCCTCAACCTGACGCAGGGCATGTACCTGACCGATAGCTGGTACTGGGACTTGAATAACGACTCGCGCGCCTGGTCCAAGCGCTACTTCGAGAAGATGAAGAAGGAGCCGTCCTCGCTCCAGGCCGCCGACTACTCCTCCGTGCTGCACTACCTGCAGGCCGTCAAGGCAGCGGGCAGCGACGACCCGGATAAGGCGTTCAACCAGTTCAAGAAGACCAAGGTCAACGACATGTATGCGAAGAACGGCGTGATCCGGCCGGACGGCCGCATGGTGCACGACATGTTCCTGATGGAAGTAAAGAAGCCTTCCGAGTCAAAGTATCCGTGGGACTACTACAAGGTCGCACAGACGATTCCGGGCGACCAGGCCTTCACCACCAAGGCCGAATCGAAGTGCGCGATGTGGAAGTAAGCTGACCATCGTTTGAGCGTCAGACATTCCATGTAGCCCCTCTCCGCCGGTGGAGAGGGGCGACGGGCGTGCCGGGGATTCTGCCTGCCGCGCCTGCGTCCGCCCGCCCTGCATGCGGGCACATCCGGCCAGGGCGTGGAATTCGCGCGCCACTCTTTCAGCTGCAACTTTTCTTGATCCGCTTATGGAAATATTCGGAATCCCCCTGCAGGCAATGCTGAGCCAGCTGCTGCTGGGGCTGGTGAACGGCTCCTTCTACGCGATGCTGTCGCTCGGCCTGGCGGTGATCTTCGGCCTGCTCAACGTGATCAATTTCGCGCACGGTGCGCTGTACATGATGGGCGCATTCCTCGCGTGGATGGGGATGAACTATTTCGAGATCAATTACTGGGTGATGCTGGTGGTCGCGCCGCTCCTGGTCGGCGTCTTCGGCATCGTCATCGAAAAAACCATGCTGCGCTGGCTGTACAAGCTCGATCATTTGTACGGCCTGCTGCTGACCTTCGGCATCACGCTGATGGTCGAAGGCCTGTTCCGCTCCTTCTACGGCGTGTCCGGCCAGCCGTATTCGGTGCCGGAAGCGCTGGGCGGCGCGTTCAACCTCGGCTTCATGATCCTGCCGAAATATCGCGCCTGGGTCG
>JAKACN010000418.1 GCA_021821365.1 Pseudomonadota bacterium
TCTCCTGCATGGGCCGCATCCCAAGCGCGTTGGCCTTGGTCGATGCGCCGTTTCGGGCGTAGGTGACGGAAACGGACGGTACGGACTTGATTTTGTCGCTCATGCGTTGGCTCCCGCTTTGCGCTTCTTGCCCTTGGCCGGTGCAGCCGAAGCGGTCATCTTGGTATAGAGGTCAAACAGCTTTTCCAGCCGCTCGGTGTCGTTCTTGAAGCGCCGACCGATGTAGATGCGCTCCAGCACTTCGTCGTTTTTCTCATGCGCCGCCCGCAGGTCGGCGGGCATCTTCTCGGGGTCGTAAAGGTCGGCGATAGTCGCCGGGAAATGATGCTCCCGCGCCAGCAAGATGTCCTCGGCGCAGCGCGTCAGGTCGGCCTTGTTTTTCTCCGTCAGCGTCGGCATCGGGAAGGTGTTCCACCCAAGGGTGTTGGAGTAGCGAATGTCCGTCTTGAGCTTCCCGCAGACGGTTGTGATCCAGACAAGGTGCAGGCGCGACGCGATGATCGCCATGTTCCATAGCGGCGCGTTATAGAGTGCATATGCTTGGTCGGTTGTGAGCGTTCCTGCTGGCTCGTGGCCGACCGTGATATATTCGCGGCGCTCGGAAAGTATCCGAGGGAGGATCGTGACGACCTCGTTGCCCGTCTGCGCGATCCATCCGAAGCGGTGTGGCTGATCGGCCAACTCGCGTGTCGCTAGCCGCTTCGATGCGAGACGGAAGTCCTTCACTTTGGCCAGACGATCTGCGATGGCAGGCTCCTTGTTGGCCGCAGCTGCATCGGCGTCACCAATCCAAAGGCAATACCTGTCGATCCCGCGTATGTACTCCGCCGCACCGTAAATTCTGCGCACAAAGCGCCCCTGAGCTTCACGGGAGAGGTTGGCGGCCTCCACTTCGTCCCTGGTGAAGGACAGGAAACCGCCGTCGATTGGCATGTTCCCGAACGCCATCAGGTTTAAGCCGCCAAGGTTGTCGTTTCGAGGCTCAACATAGATCTCTGGACCTGCGACGAGGTAGGCGTTGATGTACTTCACCTCTCTCGTTTCGATTGAGTCGCTTAAAGAGCTGACAAACAAGCGCCTCTTCTGTCCATCCCTGCGAGTGACGCCGACGATGACGACGGTAACGCCCGCGTTGTAGCTTGCCAAATTGGCCCACTTAAAGCTCGTGTAGGCAAAGCTGATCTCGAAGTCACGTCCCAAGAGGGTAGGCCACAAGCTGGAGACTGCTTTCCCTTGGCAAATGGAATTGGTGCTGACGAAGGCAAATGATGCGGAGGTGCTGCGGCAGTACCGCGAAGCCTTCATGAACCATCCGCCCACGTAGTCGATGCCTTTCCAACTGACGGAGGTTCCTTCGAAGACGGCCTCAAGATCACCCTTTTGCTCATCGTCCTGCGATTGACTTCCCTTGTACGGCGGATTGCCGCATAGGTACGTCTCGCCACCTTCGTTTTCGAAGTCGATCTCGGCCTGATCGAGCGGCGTCTGAAAAAGGTCATCTGCCTGCACCTTCACGCCGGTCCCTGTCGGCGGGCAAATGCTCAACCAGTCGAGCCGCAGCGCGTTGCCACAGACAATCCAGTTCTCATTGCGCAAGGGAAGGAATTCGGCCAAGGCCAGCTTCTGCCCACGATAAAGCACGTCGCACTGATACTCGGCGATCACCAGCGCGAGGCGCGCGATCTCCGCCGGGAAGTCGCGCAGTTCGATCCCGCGAAAGTTGGTGAGCGGAATTTCCGATGCGCGATCCGGCTCGCCGCGCAGCCGGTTGATCTCGGCCTCGATGGTGCGCATTTCCTTGTAAGCGATGACCAGAAAATTGCCCGAGCCGCAGGCCGGGTCGAAGACTCTGATCTTCGCCATGCGCTTGCGCAGGTTCAGCAACATGCGAGGGTTGTCGCTCGCCTCTTCCAGCTTGGAACGCAGGTCGTCGAGGAACAGCGGGTTAAGCACCTTCAGGATGTTGGGGACACTGGTGTAGTGCATCCCAAGTTCGCCGCGTTCCTCGTCCTCGGCAACAGCCTGGATCATCGACCCGAAGATGTCCGGGTTGATCTTGGTCCAGTCGAGGCCGCCGACGTGCAGCAGGTAGGACCGGGCGATCTTGCTGAACTTCGGCACGTCCATATTGCCAGAGAACAGACCGCCGTTGACATAGGGGAAGCCGTCTGCCCATCGCGGAATATTCGCTGCGGCTCGATCCTCGCTTTTGGTGTTCATGGCGAGGAACAAAGTGCCGACGACCTCGTGGGTGTTGCTCGAATCCTTCGCGCTCATCTGCGCGACGGTCTCAGTGAACTTGCCCTTGCCGACGAAAATGTCGGTGTCCTCGGCGAAGAAGCAGAAGATGAGCCGCGCCATGAAGTGATTCATGTCGTGGCGGCGCTCCGACGTGCCCCATTCAGGGTTGTCTTTCAACAGTTCGACGTACAGGCGGTTCAGGCGGCTGGTGGCCCGGATGTCGAAGGCGTTTTCGCTGATCTGGCGGACGGTACTGATGCCCGCCAGCGGCAGGAG
>JAKACN010000419.1 GCA_021821365.1 Pseudomonadota bacterium
CGAGGGCGAATCGAATTGCGCCAGCATGCGTGCTTCGTTGATGAAGCTCTTGAGGCCGGCGGTGAAGGTCGCGGCGTTATGTTCGGAGCGCACGGTGACCGCCATGCTCGTGGTGCGGGTGGCAAGGCCGGAGGGCATGTATTCCTTCAGCGCGACGTGTCGTTCCAGCGAATGGTCGTAGGCCAGGTACACGATGCCGAAGCCGCCTTCACCGATCAGGTCCAGGATCTCGAATTCGCCAAGGTGGGTACCGACCGGGAGGACGTTCACGCTCTGGTCGGCGTCGCTGCCCGGCGCCGGCCTGAACGGCATCCTTCGGGTGCGCACCATGGTCTTGTCATTGTCTTCGTTCGTCATGTGAACCTACCGAGTATTTGAAGGCGCTGTATCCGGCGCAGGGTTTGCAACAGCCTCCGCGCTGCGGGACTGGCAATCGCCGTTTCTAGCAGCTTTGGTGCCAGAGGATGCAAACCGGGCGCCCGGATGCACGCGAGTGAAAACAGCAGTGCCGCATGCGGCGAAATGAAGCAGGCACGGGCTTTTTTGACGTTTCCCGCGGGTTGGCGACAGGGCTGTCAGCGATCGGCCTGCACCCCGTCCCGACACCTGTCGGCACGCCGACGACATGCGGGCATCATCACGCGGCGCAGCGTTGGAAAATGCCCGACACAGCCGCGCCGTGCGCATTGCCGATTCGCATCGATGGAAAGTTGCCGCGCCCGTTCGGCGAGCAATGAAGTTGCCAGTCTGCCCGTACATGCTGTGAACCCCTGAGGGTTGTTCCATGATCGCCGCGCCATGCGGACAGGCATTGATCTGCATCGCAAACACGGCGAGTTTCGAGGAAGGGTGTGGCGAAAGAAGCGCATGCCGCCGGGCAGGCGGCATGCATGGATCCTGAAACGGCGATTGGTCCACGAAAGGCGCTCGGCGTGCCCCACGAAAAGCACGAATGAAATCAAGATCGTGTTTCAACGCCGTCAATCGCCCATCGGGCAGCGACGTTCAGCCTGGCATCCCCTTGAAAATCTTCGTGCCTTACGTGGGGCACGCCGAGTGTCTTTCGTGGATCACTGCTTTTATCGGGTTGACGTGCGGCGCTCAGAGCGCCGGATTCAACACGGTCTTTTCCGTGCTGTAGAGATCGTCCGCGCGAGCGACGATGACCGAGACGTTGTCGTTGCCGCCGTGGTCGAGCGCAAGTGCCAGCAGTGTTTCCGCAGCCTGCCTGCAATTGCCGGAGACGAGCGCGTCGCACATGTCCTGTTCGCTGACTTCGTTGCTCAAGCCGTCGCTGCATAGCAGGAACATGTCGCCATCCCGGCCGTCCAGGGTTCCCTCGTCGAGATCGAGCAGGTCCGCTGCGCCGATCGCACGCGTAATCAGATTGCGCGCGGGATGGCGCAGCGCGTCTTCGTCGCTGATGGTGCCGGTCTGCCGGAGTTCTTCGATCTGGCTGTGGTCGCGTGTGAGCTGTCGAAGTTCGCTGCCGCGATAGAGATAGATCCGGCTGTCGCCAGCCCACAGGCAGGCGCAACGGCGCTGGCTGGCGAGCAGGGCGACGACGGTACTGCCGATGATCGGCACGTCGCGCATGGCAGCTTCCGCGCGCAGCTGACGGTTTACGTCCTGCAGGCGCGCGCGGACCTGGACGATGAAATCCTCCAGGTTCTCCTGGTGCGGAAGGGCGCCGAGCGCTTGCACTACCATGCTGCTGGCAAGCTCGCCGAGCGCATGGCCGCCCATGCCGTCCGCCACTACCCACAAGCCCAGCTCCGGGCGTTCCAGACAGGCATCCTCATTGATCGGGCGTACCATGCCCGTGTGGGAGCAGGCGAATGAGGTCCATGCGAATTCGGTTTCACACGACACGAATACCTCTGGGAATCGTTGGTCAATGCTTGTTGTCAATGCTTGTTGTCAATGCTTGTTGTTCGTGCTGTTCTCGTCCAGGCCGATGTTGATGCTCGAATTGGGCGCCGTATTCTTGACGTCGACGACCTGGATCTGATTGATCATCTGATCGGCGAAGTTGTTGATCTGGTAGAAATTGATCACGGGGCCGAAGGCGGGCGTGGCCGCAACATAGGGCCTGATCCAACCATAAACCCAGGACGCGCCGCCGCCTTTGATGAAGGACATCGCCGCGCGATCCAGCGTGCGTTCCGTGCGAAGGTCTTTGATGGTGATTGCAGCCATGGGATGTCTCCTGGATATGAAGTCGAAAGAGGCGATCGCTTCGTTGATGTCATTCTTCCTCATTCATTGCAGCAAGCCCCATGCCGTGCCAGGCGCGGGTCATGATATTGGACATGCTGTTTCATCTTTAATTCTCGGCTGGCGGCGCAGCTCTCGCCGCGCCGCGTTGCGGGTGCTTAGCCGAAGTTGATCTTGTTGGTGCCGTTTTGTGTCGGCTTGACGTTGGCGGTGATGTTGTCGGCAAAGGCGACGTTGTTGCCGTTGTTGACTTCGGTGTTCTGCGATTGCGACAGCAGCTGTTGCGCATCGAACGACAAG
>JAKACN010000137.1 GCA_021821365.1 Pseudomonadota bacterium
GCAGCAGCTGCGCGTGACAGTCGGTGAAGTGCAGCAGGCTGACGTTGCCGAACTTCGGGATGTCGTACAGCGCTTCGGCCTTGGCGTCGCTCGATGCGAAGGCCGGCAGCGACATGCCCGCGGCCGACGCGGTAGCGAGGATCTGGAGGAATTCTCTTCTGTTCAGCATTGTGTCGGTCGCGGAGGCGTTTCGGGAACTGCGGGGCGATGAATCGAAGTGAATCGGCCGGGCCTCGGGGAGGCGCCGGCCGACCGGATGCTGCTTACTTGTTGACCGGCGACTTCGGGTCGAGCAGCAAGGCCATCACGTCCTTGATCTGCGCTTCGGTCAGGATGCCGGAATGGCCGAAGCGCGGCATGTTGGAGCAGGCGTTGAATGCCTGGGAGTTGTAGATCTTGCCCCAGGTGTACTTCATGATCTCTTCGCTGTTCCCGCGCAGCTTGCCGTAGTTGTAAAGCGAGGGCCCGATGTTGCCAAAGGAGATTTCCTCCTTCGTGATCTGGTGGCAGGCGTAGCAGTTGCCGCCGTTGGGAGCACCGACCTTGTCGGACGATTGCATCCCGCGACCGTTCTGGGCGATCTTCTCGCCGTCCTGCCACTTGCCGAGATACTTGCCGTCGGAGGGATACTTGATCGTCTTCATCTGGCCGGCTTCGATCTGCGCGGCGATTTCCTTCGGACGCTCGGTTGGATATTCGCTGCACAGGCGCTGCGCTTCATCCTGGTTCAGCATGCGATCCACCGTCGCCGGCCCCTTGGATTTGAAGTCGTGCTTCAGCAAGTCCATCGCCAGCTTGCCGTAATCGCTGTCGGTTGCCACCGTCGCGCAACCCGCGATCGCGAGCGCGACCGCCGTCATGATGACCATACGTTTCATCTCGGTTCTCCTTATCGCTTCAGCGCCGGGGCGTTATACTCGCCGCCCTCTGCATTCTTGGCCAGGAACATCGTCAGCGCAGTGATCGCGTCCGATGCATAGCCAGGTACGGGGAAACGCTGCTGGCGGAAGCAGTCGTTCAGGCGGTGCTGCATGGTGCGCACCTCGCCCTGGGAGACGCGATAGGCTGGCCATGTGGTGTAAGCTGCCTGCGCATTCTTCGGGTTGAGCATGTTGGGCAGTTCCTGCAGGCGGATGCGTTGACCGTCGGCGCCATGGCAGGTGGCGCAGGAAAAGTCATGGGCGCCGGCACGATAGAAGAAGATCTTCTTTCCCGCTTCATAGGCCGCCTTCTCCGCCGGATGGCCGGTGGGCACCGCCATCTTCATGCCGCGCGATTCGGCCGTGATGTAGGACACGATCGCTTCGATGTCGGACGGTTTGCCCTGGGACGCGAAATGCTGCTTGGTCGCTTCCTCGTATGTCAGGCCCTGAAGATTCATGCGGCAGTTAATGAGCCGCTGCTCCAGGTCCATGACCTTGCCCGCGTCCTTGAAGTAGCGCGGCAGTTCGACGTAGGCGCCCTTGACCACGCCGGCCCCCTTGCCCAGGTCACATTGCTCCAGCGAGACGTTCTTCGGGCCCGCTTTTTTCTTCCACAATTCCTCTCCACGCATTTCCCACAGTTCGGCGGGATTGCCGTCGGCAAGCATCTGGCGATACTTGGCGATTTCGTCCGTTGCGGACGTCTGGGCATGCGCGAAAGTCGCTGCCGCTGAAGCTGCGACGGCGGGTAAAACAAGGCCTCTCCAGTTCATGCTGTCTCCTCGATATGATTGGGTTGGACACCGCTCTATACGGCGGTGTGACATGCGCGCTACTGGCACGGACGATCAGGAAATGGTGCCTTCGTCGGTGCGTGTGTCGCCCTTGGTGTCGACCCAGGTGACACTGACCTTATCGCCCTTGGCGCCGCCCTTGAACTTGAACGACAGGAACGGGTCCTTCGAAACGGACGGACCGAACTGGGCGTCGAGCACCACCTTGTCCTTGCATTTTGCCGTCAGCGTCTTGATGTAATGCGCCGGAATGATCTTGCCGGACGCATCTTTGCGCAGGCCGGTTTCCATGTCGTGACGCATGAGGACCTTGACTTCGACTACATCGCCGTTTGCACTGGCGCGGATGCGCATTGGATCTGCCATGATGATTTCCTTCGAATATTCGTAAAAATGTCTTTTGCGTTACGGTCTTCGATCAGCCGCCGCAACCGCCGAGGGTGACCTTGATTTCCTTGGTCGCGACCAGCCACTTGCCGTCGGCCTTGACCAGTGCGTGCACGTTGGAAGTGGCGCCCATCTTGACGCGAGTGCTGACCGTCGCTTCGGTGCCGGCCGGCAGGTTGAAGCCCGCGGACAGTGCGCTCGGGTTCTTCTCCACGAGGATTGCCACGTACTCGGTGTTCGGTACCTTGCTGCTGACCGATACCGGGACCACGGCGCCGTTTTCGGCAATGTCGGGGCCGACGATGCTGACGTCGCCGCTGACTGCGAACTTGTCGCCGCCGAGGGCCTTCACCACGTCTTCCAGGCTCTTCGCATCGAATGCGGTCTGGTTCCAGTCCGCTGCAAATACATCGCTTGCCTTCAGAAGGCCCGCGCTGAACGCCATGCCGAGAACTGCGGAAATTCGCAACATGTCGCGTCGATTCTGATTCATCTCACTCTCTCCTATCGTAAAAAAACAAGGCAATCCCTATCACCGGTTCGCCCTGATGCGTCGAACGTCGTGCGGGACACATCGCTGCGCGCCGCACGACGCTCTCGGTATTGTTACTTCGCTCCGGCCAGGACCCAGGACACCAGGGTCTTGACATCGTCGTCCTTGACCTGCGCCTGGGGCGGCATCGGGACCGGACCCCATACGCCGCTGCCGCCGCTCTTGACTTTCGCGGTCAGCGTGGCCGGTGCGCCGGCGTTGCCCTTGTATTTCGCGGCAACGTCGTTGAACCCCGGGCCGACGATCTTGTTGCTCACGCCGTGGCAAGCGGTGCAACCGCTCTTTTTCGCCAGGGCCAGGCCGTCGGAATCCGCGAACGCGCTGCTCGCCAGTGCGGCCAGCGCCGCTGCCATTACTAAATGCTTCATGCTCTCTCCAAGTTTGGTCGAATGTTGATGTAATGCTTTACCGCAGTGTTCCTACTTCGCGCCGGCGAGGATCCAGGACACGATCGTCTTGATCTCGTCATCCTTCACATTGGCCTGTGCAGGCATGGGAACGGAACCCCACACGCCGCTGCCGCCGCTCTTGACCTTGCCGACCAGGCCAGCCTCGATCGAGGTATTGCCCTTGTACTTCGCGGCAATCTCGTTGAAGCCCGGCCCGACGATCTTGTTTTCGACGCCGTGGCAGGCAACGCAGGCATTCTTCTTCGCCATCGCAAGGCCTTCCGGCTCGGCCGCCGCCGAACTGCCCGAAGCGCTCGCCTTGGCAGCCTTCGCTGCCGCCATCGGGCCGGCCGGCGCCGGCTTTGACGTATCAGCGCCGCGTACCGGACCGAAGGTACGGTTCTGCTCCGCGAGATTCCCGTGGACATTGCGCGATACTTCCGGCAGCGTCGAATGGATCGCCTCGGGCGGGCAGTTCTTCATGCAGGCCACGCTCTTGACGTCGGGCTTGCCATGGATGTCCCACATGCCATGATTGGTCGTCATGCCGTTACGGTTTGGCATGCGTGCCTGGGCCTCGGCAATGGTCTTGTCGGACAGGACGAAGTCGTCCGGCACGATTTCAGCCATGTTGAGGATGTAGGCCACGACCGAATAGACTTCTTCCGTGGTCAGCGTCTTCGGCGCAGTCCACGGCATCGCACGATTGATGAAGTCCCACAGCGTGGAGACGGTCGCAACCTTCATGATGGTGGTCTTCTGCGGCTGCCGTCCGTTGGTCAGCGATGCGACATGGCCGGTCTTGATGTCGTCCGGCGTGGTGCCGCCGATGATCGGCGTGAACACTTCATTGGATTCGCCGAAGGTGCCGTGGCAGCTGGCACACTTGCCCTCCCACACCTGCTGGCCTTTCGCAACCGTGCCCGAACCTTTCGGCAGCCCCTTGAAATCGGGACGCACGTCGATGTCCCATGCGGCGATTTCCTTCGGCGTCGCGGCGCGGCCGAGTTCCGTCGACTTTTCCGCGCATGCCAGGCCGCTCGTAGCCGCCAGCGCCAGTGCGGCGATGGAATTAATAAACCTGGACATTCGACACCTCTCCCGATTCTGCGACCTTCCACGACTGGATGGCGTTGTTGTGATAAATGGATTTCGATCCGCGTACGGCACGCAGCTCGTTGATCTTCGGCTGCACATAGCCGGTTTCGTCGATCGCCCGCGACTGCAGGATGACCGGCGAGCCGTCCCATACCCAGTCGATGTTGAAGCGGGTGAGGCACTTGGAGAGCACCGGCGTCTCCAGGCGTGCGGTGCGCCAATTACGGCCGCCGTCGACGGAAACGTCGACGCGCTTGATCTTGCCGCGACCCGACCAGGCAACGCCGGTGATGTTGTAGAAGCCTTTCTCGAGAAGGACCTGGCCGGACGACGGCGTGGTGATGACCGACTTGCACTCCTGGATCGAGGTGTACTGACGGAAGGTGCCGTCGGGCATGGCGTCCATGTAGTGAACGGCTTCGTCCTTGGTGGCATACGGCTTGTCGCCGACTTCAATGCGGCGCAGCCACTTCACCCACGATACGCCTTGCAGGCCCGGCGCAACGAGGCGCAGCGGATAGCCATTTTCGGGGCGCAGCATTTCACCGTTCATGCCCCACGCGACGATTACGTCATCCAGCGCGCGATCGATCGGAATCGTTCGAGTCATGCCGGAACCGTCGCCGCCTTCGGCCAGGACCACCTTGGCGTTCTTCTTGTCGAAGCCGCATTCGTCCAGCAGGATGGACAGCGGCACGCCGGTGAATTCGCTGCAGCTCAGCATGCCGTGCGAATACTGCACCGACGGCACGGCCACGTTGCCCCATTCCATCGCGGTATTGGCGCCGCATTCGAGGAAGTGGATGCGCGACACCGAAGGCATGCGCATCAGGTCGTCCATGGTGTAGACCTTGGGCTTCTTCACCATGCCGTTGATCATGAAGCGGTGCTTGCTCGGATCGATGTCGTACCAGCCCTGGTGGTGGCGCTCGAAATGCAGGCCGCTCGGCGTGATGATGCCGAACAGGCTTTGCAGCGGCGTGAAGGCGACCGATGCCTGCGGCACGCGCGTCAGCCCCGGCGACTCGCGGCGCACCAGGTTCGACTCGAATTTCGATGGAAGCCCGTAGGGGTTGGTCCGCACAGGCTTGCCCAGCGTCGTGGAATGCTCGGGCAGGTTGAGAATATTCGGATCGCCGTCAAAGCTGCTTGCGGCCGCCTGCGCGAGGGCGGTACCGCTCGCCATGGCTGCACTGGCCGCAAGGAAGCTCTTGCGCAGGAAGCCGCGCCGTTCCGCGTTCAAGCCGTGCGTGGTGATCTCTTCCGCAAGCTTGTCGTCGACGAAGTTTTCCGGTGCCCGTAAGATCCGGCCCGATTTTTTGATTTCATGAGACATGCAAAGTCATCCTCGGTGAATTGGATAAATTATTAAATTGATAGAAACGTATATACCTACATAAGCATATAAATCGGAAAAAAAGAGGGAAGGCTCCCGCATTCCCCCGACTCCTCCCGTCACTCGTCGCCGGTCATGAAGCCGTCGACGGAATCCTTGTCCTGCGTATTCCTGCCACCGATCCGACACGACATCTGTCCGCATACCGTGCGGCACAGATCCACCGTGTTCTGGTCGTCGATGCGGTAGTACACTTGTGTGCCATCCTTCCGCCGCGCCAGGATCTTCGAGCGGTACAGCATGTTCAGCTGGCGCGAGACGTTCGCCTGGGTCGAGGCGATTTCCGTGACGATCTCCCCGACCGGGCGCTCCCCGCCGCAAAGCGCATGGAGAATCTTGAGCCGCGTCGGCTCGGAGAGGAGGAAAAAATAATTCGACACTTCCTCGAACAACTCCTGCATCTGCGCTTTGGCCACTTCCTTGTCCATGTTCTTTGAATTTCTTTATATGTGCAAGTGCGCATATAAACAAATTCGACGAAAGTTTGCAAGCAGTTTTCGTTGTGCGGTGCAGAAAACTGCCCTCCTTGCCGCGACGCATCCATGCGGCAAGCCGAAAAACGTGCCGCGCGCGGGGCGATGCGCCTTTACGCCGCCCGACACATCCGCCCCGGCGCGACAATGCGTCGCCGCCCGTACATTCCGCGGCGACACGCCACATCCCTAGAAACGCTTGCTGATCGCGATACCCAGGCTGTTCTGATGCATCGAAATGCTCTCGGTACCGCCCGCTCCCGGCCCGAGGATCGCGTTGAACAATGACGGACCGCTGACCGTATTGCCGAACGCATGCATGTACGCCCCGGTAATCTCGGTATCGTCGGACAGCGCATAGCTCAGGCCCAGCGTCACGTGATCCTGCACCACGGCGGGCGCCAGAATATTGAACGTGACATCGTTCGCGGTCACCGGATTGGTCGCATGGTTATAGCCGGCGCGCAGCGTGAGTGTTCGGCTGTATTTCCATTGCGCGCCAAGGTGTACGGCATCCACGTCCTTCCAGCCGAACCCCGGGCCGTTTGACGCGCCCAGCGGTGCGGGCGAGGCCGAAGGATTGCCGACGGAGGCGATGTTTTGGTAGTGGATGCGTTCGAGGTCCATCGCCACGGTCACCGAGGGCGTTGCATCGAACGCCACGCCGATTGCGTAGCGCGCGGGAATATCGAAATCTCCCTGCTCGGCGAGAAGCCCCCGGTACTTCGAAAACTCGCTCATGTGGATGCGGCTGCTGTAGACCGCGCCGACCGACACGCGGTCGAAACGTCCCAGGTAACCGACGCGGGCACCGATTCCCCGCGAGCTGTCGTAGCCGTTGTTGGTCACATTTCCTGGCGACGAGGTGAAGGGCGGAAAACCCGGCGCGTTATCGAAGGCCTGCACCCCCATCAGGCGCAAGCGCTGGAATGCAAACAACGGCGAAACGCCGATGGAATGTTCCGCTGCCGGCTTCCATGCCAACGTCGGAGCGATGGTCAGTTGCATCAGGTTCACACCGAGCCGTCCACTGCCGCACATCAGGTTGGCCGTGTTCGGCCCGGCGCCGCAATTGAGCTGGCCGCCGGGATAATCGGTATTCATGCCGCCCGCGCCATACGCGGTGATGCCAAGCGCAAGATCATCTCGCAGCATGCGGTTGTAGCCGACTTCGGGCACCGCGAAGTCGTTGCTGTCGCTCCTTGCCGAGCCATTCAGCCCGGGGGCCGCACCAAAGCGCGACGCATTGCGCCTTGGCTGGAACCAGTCGATGCCGACATCCACCCGGTTGCCGATCCATGCCATTCCTGCAGGGTTGTTCGCGCCGGCCATGGCATCGAGCGGCAGCGCAACGCCGACGCCGCCCATGCCCTTCGATCGCATGCCATAGCCATGGCTGAAGTAGCCGTCGGTGGCATCCGCTGTTCCCGCCGCAGCAAGGCACAGTGCCGCGATTCCCGCACGCGCGACACCTGCCCTGCGCTCCTCTCGCGCATTCTTGATCATTGTCTCTCTCCTTGTGAGTAGTGGTGAACCGCGGTCCCCGCCCGGGGCCGCGGCTTATTTTTGTATGCGTAGTGCGGGCCCCGAGTCTGCGCGATGGAAGGACATTCCTCCAATCCCGGGGAAACCGAAATGGCGCAGCGATACGGTCCGTGCCAATAGCGATGGCTATTGACGCAGACCGTATTCGCGAACGTGTTACGGTTTTCGAGGTGCTGGCGCGACGTTTTCCGACGCAGGCTGCCGGGTTGTTACATGACGCCGGTCACCGGGCGATGCTCCAGCGTCCACAGGTGCATCGAACCGTCATACAGCTTGGTGGAATGGTTGCCGACGATTTCGGACATTACAAACCAGGCACCGGCCGCGAGATGGCCGCTGTTGCAATAGGCGATGGAAGGTGCTCCCGCATCGAGATCGCTTCCTGCGAGAAGCTTGCGATAGACCTGTGCCGGATAGAAGTACAGCGCGCCGTTCTGATTGCGGGTGAGCAGATCCGGCGTGTACGGCCTGGCGTTGGCTACGTGGCCAAGCGCAAACACATAATCGCGCTTGGACAGCCCATAGAACTGCGGCAAGGGGCGTGAATCGACCAGTTGCACCGCCTTGCTGCTGGATGCCTGTGCCACGTCGTCCGAAGTCGCGACCAGGTCCCGGTGTTCGCCATGGGAGGTCCAGTTACCGGCCTTGCGCGGCGCGGGCGAAGTCGCCACGTCGCGCCCTTCGGCAAGCCATGCCGCCATGCCGCCATCCAGCACGGCGACGTGCTCCTCGCCGTAGACCTTGAGCTGCCAGTACATGCGCAGCGCTTCATCGACCTCCGTGACATCCTTGCCGACCGACACCAGCACGATCGGCTTGCCGGACTGGATGCCTGCCGCCTGCACGAGGCGTTCGAATTGCTCCTTCGACGGCAGCATGTACTTGACCTTGATGCCGTTGACGGTCTGTTCGGTACGGATGGTGCCGAAATCGACCAGCATGGATTCTGGAATATGGCCACCGACCGCAGCGACCACTTTCTTTCCGGTCTTCTTTTCGGTCTCGATCTTCGGTTGCGCGGTGTAGGAATCGGTGTCGGAACGTACGTCGACGATCTGCACTTCATGACGATGCTGCGCGAGCCACGCCGTATCGACCACCGGACCCGGCAGATCGACGGCAAAGGCTGGAAGGCTGGCGGCGCCCAGTACTGCTGCGGCCAACAGGATTCTGGTTTTCATGTTGTCTCCTCTTCTCACTGGTTAATGCCGGTAGATTGGAAATAATCCACCAGCGAAACTTGCTTCTCACTGATCACTGCCAGCGTTCTGTCTTCGAGCACCTGTTCCAGGCTTGACTTGCGTGTCCGCTTCGCGACGGCACTGTCGCGCATGCGCAGCAGGTCGCCGATGTCGTCCTTGTAGGCCCGCACGAATGCGGTGATCCACACTGCCACTGGCGCCATGCGTCCGCGCGCCTCGATGCGGAAACCCGCGAGGCGCGACGCCATGCCGGCGCTGTCGATCCAGGTTTCATCCGTTACCCAGCGATTGGTCGAAAAGATCCGCATCGGCATGCCGAACGGATCGATCGAAATGCCGACCAGGTGGCTGAACGAACCTGTCCCCCCGTTTCCCGGGACGAACACGTGGAAATGCCCGTGCTCGCCCTCGACGCGCTCGTCAGCGGAGTGCGCGTGGTAGAAGAACCGGCTCTGCGCATCCTTGTCCTGCACGTCGCGCGCCGGGTAATGCCGCCATTCGACGAATTGCGACGCGCCGGCGAGCGCTGCTGCGGCGAGGCCGGGCCCCGCCTGCATGATGTGCAACTGCGCGGCAAGCAGACTGCGCGCAGGCTGATGACTTGCCTTCATGACGTCCGGTACAGGACTAATCCTTCTTCGGTGCGCAGGGGTTCTCGGCCTTCTTCGATTTTTTCGGGGCGCAGGGATTGTCGCCCTTGGCCTTTTTCGCTTTCTTCGCCGGCGCGCACGGATTGGCGGCCTTCTCGCCCGCGACCGGTGCGCAGGGATTCATCGCTTTGCCGCCATCGGCGGCGATTGCCAGCGGCGCGGCGACGGTGGTGGCGAGCGCGACGATCAGCGCCGACAGGGATTCGCGTGCCACTGCACCGGCGCGCCGTGTTGATTTGGATTTCGCTTGCATTGCTTCTCTCCTTGAATGAACAATCGCCGCGGCACGCCGCCACGGCTCCTGAAAGCTATTTCTTGTCGTACCCTGCACCCTCGATCGCCTGCTCGGCGGTGACCGCACCACCGGCGCGCCGTTCGAAGCGTCCGCCGATCCAGAACACCGCCACCGCGGCGGCGATCATGAACAGGTTGACCAGCCACTCCGGCAGGTTGAGCGCCTGGGGCAAGGTATCGCCGCCACCGAACTCGCCGGCCACCGTGAGTGCTTCCAGCCAGCCGTAGGCGCCGGCGAAGAGCCAGGTACCGATCAGCAGGCCGCCGAGGAAGACCAGCGCGTCGAGGCGGCCGGACACCATGCCGACCATCGAGGTGCCCGGACAGTAGCCGCCGACGGCGAAGCCTGCGCCGACCAGCGCACCGCCCGCTGCCGCGGCCCACAGGAACGCCGGCGGGATGAAAATGCCGTCGCCCTCGACCAGTCCGGCCAGCTTGAGGACATAGAGGCCGACGGCCGTCACCACGATCGCGGTGAACATCACCTTGAACACCGACCAGTCGGTCAGGCGGAACTGCGCGGTCAGCTTGCAGGGGCTGCCGAACCCGGCGTTCTCCAGCACGAAGCCGAACAGGAAGCCGCACAGAAGGCCGGTACCGATATCTCCGAGAAGGGCGCTCATCACACCACCCCGCGCACGATACGGCTCACGATGAGCCCGACCGCAAAGAAGGCGACCAGGAAGGCGAATCCCGCGAGGCTCAGGACCGCGGCACCGGACAGACCGAGTCCGCTGGTGCAGCCTGCAGAGATGCGAGCCCCGAAGCCCGCAAGCAGCCCGCCGATCAGCGCCATCGCCGCACGGCGCGGCGTGCCGAGCGTGCGTGCGCCGTCAAGCTGTACCCGGAACCGGCCCGAACGCCATGCCGCGAACGCCCCGCCGATCACCACGCCCAGCACCTGCCAGGTGATCCATGAGGGCAGCGGATTGGCGCCCTCCACCATGCCGCCCAGGTAACGATTGGCCTCGGTGGCCGCTGGCGCCACTTCGACGCCGATCCACGCCGCAAGGCGCGTGGTAAAACCGGTCGCCCCCAGTCCGTGCCCGGTCAGCACAAAAGTGAGCAGCAGAATCAGGCCGAGCGCCAGCCCGGCCAGCCATGGCGACCAGAACGGCTTGACGCCGCATTGCGCAGGTATCTTCATGTCGTCTTCCTCCTTTGTTGATATGTTGTCCTTGCCATCGGTGCCCTATGCCGCCCCTTCCAGGTCGGCCGCTCCTTCCAGATCGGCCGTTGTTTCCTGCTCCCCCAATCGCGGCAAGACCGTCAGCGCCAAAGCCTCGCGTTCTATGGCGATGGCTGCGCGTTCGCAAATGGTCTGGCAAATGGCGATCATCCCCAGGTCGGCCACGCCATAGAAAATCTGGCTGCCGTCGCGGCGGCGGCTGAGCATGCCGGCGCGATGCATTAGCCTGAGATGGTGGGAGATGTTCGGCTGTGTCGTACCGGTCTGGTCGGCGATCGTCGTCACCGACTTCTCGCCGCAGCAGATCGAGCGCATGATCTTGAGCCGCGTCGGCTCGGAAAGGATGAGAAAATGCGCAGCGGCCGCGACGAAAACTTCGTCGCGTGTTTCATTGGCCAGTTGGTAGGATGCGATGGGCATGAAGCATACAATATGCTTACATACGCATATAGTCAATAGGTAATTATGGGTTTCCGCAACGGTCTGATTTTTCTCGATTGTCAGACCTTCGGGAAGCCTCGGCCGGCAGCCAAAGACCGGGCCTCCCCCAGTGCCAAACCGCCCTCCGCCGCGGCAATCCCCCGATCAATCTCCAGGCACGCCGCAGGGCGGCAAACGCAAAGCTACGCTCCCGCCGCGCGTTCTTCCCGGGTCAGCCGGTTGCGTACATGGACGGTCGTTTCCGCAAATGCGGAATCGAGATAGGCACCGGCCTGCCGGATGATGAAGTCCTTGAATGCCGCCGTGGCCGGAGACAGGTTCTTGTTGCGTAAATGCGCCGCATACCAGGTGCGCATCATCGGCATGCCCTTCACGTCGAGCACGGCCAGTTCGCCCGCCTTCAGTTCAAGCGCCAGCGTGTGCAACGAAATGAAACCGAGCCCGAGACCGGCGATCACCGCCTGCTTGATCGTCTCGTTGCTGCCCATGACCATCCCGCGCCTGGGCTGCAACTCCTCCTCGCTGAAGAAACTCTCCATCGCCAGTCGCGTCCCCGACCCCTCCTCCCGAATCAGGAACGTCTCTTCATTCAGCTCGGCCGGCTTGATCCTGCGGCGCGCCGTCAATGGATGATCGGGCGAGGCAATGATTACATGCGGATGGCGTGCCAGCGGGAACGACAGCACATCCATCTCCTGTGGCGGACGCCCCATGATTGCAAGGTCGATCTCGTTGTTGTGGAGAAGCTGGATCAGCGTTTCGCGGTTGCTGACCGTGATGCGCAGCTCGATTTCGGGATGGTTCTGCTTGAACAGTGCAATCAGCTTCGGCACGAAATATTTCGCCGTGCTCACCAACGCCACCGACACCAGACCCTTGCGCAAGCCCGTCAGCGCAGCGAGGCTGTCCTGCGCATTCTTGATGGCGCCGAGCACCTCGTGCGCGGTGCGCTCGATCTGCCGGCCCGCTTCGGTGAGGTACATCTTCTTGCCGATCTTGTCGAACAGCGGCATGCCCACTGTCTCTTCTAGCTGGCGTATCTGCATCGACACGGCAGGTTGCGTCAGGAACAGTTCCTCCGAGGCACGCACAAAACTCAGGTGTCGCGCGGCAACGCTGAAAATCTGCAACTGCCGCATCGTGAGGTTCTTCATCGTTTCTCCGGTAGCGGAAATCTTCCGCAAGTCATGATCTGGTGCATCTATCGAAATCCATAGCGAGCGGCCCGCGATCGGAACTGCAGCTGGATTGCACAGCAGCATTATGATAGACGATCTTAAAGAAACCCTTATTTATACCCTAATTATTATTGAATTTTCTTTATTCTTCCATTTGCCTACACTTCCCTCATCGATGAAGTCCCCACGATAAATTATCAATTGCCAAGGAGTGACAGATGACTGTCAAGAAGTACAGCGCAGGTGTCAAGGAATACCGCAGCACCTATTGGGAGCCATTTTATAGCGTCAAGGATACCGACATCCTCGCCTGCTTCAAGATCAC
>JAKACN010000138.1 GCA_021821365.1 Pseudomonadota bacterium
CTTGTTTCAGCGTTCATGGTGGTCTCCGCGAATGGGGTGGGTTTCTAGGGCAATACCAGCTTCTGCACGGCGCTCAGGAGCAGGTCCGGCTTGAACGGCTTCACGACCCAGGCCTTTGCACCGGCGGCCTGGCCCTGTCGCTTCTTCGATTCCTCGGATTCGGTGGTCAGCATGATGACCGGCGTGAATTTGTACGCGGGCATCTGCTTGACGGCGGTCAGGAAGGTGATGCCGTCCATCTTCGGCATGTTGACGTCGCTGATGATCAGGTGGACCTTCTGCCCCGTCAGCTTGGAAAGGGCGTCGACGCCATCGCTTCCTTCAAGGACGTCATAGCCTGCTCCCTTGAGCGCGATGCCGACCACCTGGCGCAATGATGCCGAGTCGTCCACGATCATGATTGTCTTGGCCATCATCCCTCCTAAAAGAACGTGATTTCATCGACCTGCTTTTTCGCGGTCTGCCTTCCGCCATGGATGGCGCGCTCCTCCGCCATCGCGTAGGAACTGGCGAGTTCGGCCAGCAGCGGTTCCGCGTCGAGCGGCGGCAGCTCCCCGCGCTGCTCGAACTGGCGCTGATGCTCGCCGAGGAAGGCGGGCAGGCGGTCGATGCTCTGCTGCACATGGCTCATGATCTGGTTGACGCGGTCCTGGAACTGCAGCTGCACCAGCGCTTCGGACACCTCCGACTTGATGCCGATGCTCTCATCCTTCAGCAGGCTGGAAGAGCGCACCAGCGCGTCTGTGACGCTGCGGAATTCGGCCAGCACCGAATCGATGGTCGCCTCCGAAGCCGTCATCGAATGCTTCTCCTGCTGCATCGATTGTTCCGCCGCGGCGCAGGTGGCAATGATGGCCTCGCTGACGAGACCGACCTTCTCGGTGATGCGGCGCCCGGTCTCGCCGGACAGATTGGAAAGCATGCGCACTTCCCTGGCGACCACCGCGAAGCCGCGCCCCATTTCGCCTGCACGCGACGCTTCGATGGCTGCGTTCAGCGCCAGCAGGTTGGTCTGCGACGCGATCTGCGCCACTTCGTCGGCCATGCTCTTGAGTTCCTTGATGAAGTGTTCGAGCCCCTGGATCTTTTCCAGCATCGCGGCCTTGCTCGCCGTGGCTGCCTTGAGCGACGCGACGACGGCGCCGAGCTCCCGCTCGCTCGATGAGAACACCGCGACCAGGCCGGCGTGCCCGTCTTCGACGGAGTCGCTGGCGGTGCTGGAGGCGCGCACCGCCTGGTCCAGCTTGTCGACGATCCCGGAGAAACGCTGCGTCAGCGACGATACCGCTTCGTCCATTTGTGCCATCGAGGAGGCGATCTGCCCGGACCACACCGGAGCCAGCGATTCGCTGAACTGCTGGCGACTGGCGAAGTAGCTGTCGATGGGCAGGCGGAGTTGCTTCTGCGCCACAGCGCCGCGCCATCCGATGACGATGCCGGCCACGCCGAGCAGGACCGCTGTGGCGATGGCGGCCATGCTCCAGCCGCCGAATGCGAGCGCGCTTGCCGCACCGGCGAGTCCCAGCGCGGCGGCGCCGAACGCATGCGGCGCAGGCGTTCTCATGCGGCGCTCCCTGCTGCGCGGGCCGCCCATGCGGTTGCCATCACTGCGCGCATCGAGCGCACAAGGGCGATCTGTCGTCCTGCAAACATCGTTTCTCCATCCCTGTCGGGCGCAGGCGGCTTATCGCGCAAATGGTAAGCCGAAGCCCTGAGCACAGGGCATCCCCTGTTTCCTATTGGAAATTATCCTATCAGTTTTTTCTATGGGCGCAATAGCTTCCACCTTAATTCTTGGTGTGGGTCAAAACGCCACCGGAGGTAGCTGCGAGAAGAAGCGTGGAGAAGCCGCGAGAAGCCGAAGCGATTGGAGCATCGGCATCGATGAAAGCGAAACAGGCGAGATGGGGAATGCCCGCGACGCAGGAGCGATCGGGCGGAGATGGCCGGACAAGCGCTTGCCAGACTCGCCCGGCGGCCTTGCGGTTTACCGCATCATCGAATCCGGCAGCCAGTTCACCATGCCGGGAACGAAGTACACCAGCGCGACAGCGGCTACCATCAGGAAGAACATCGGCAGCGCCGCCTTCGCGATCCAGGGCACCTGCTTCTTCGTCATGCCCTGCAGCACGAACAGATTGAAGCCGACCGGCGGCGTGATCTGCGCCATCTCCACCACGAGCACGATGAAAATGCCGAACCAGACCAGGTCGATGCCCGCCTTCTCGATCGTCGGCAGAATCACGCCCATCGTCAGCACCACCATGGAGATGCCGTCGAGGAAGCAGCCGAGGATGACGAAGAACACCATCAGCGCGATGATCAGCATGAAGTTCGACAGGCCGAGCGAGCCGATCCATTCCGCGAGGTGGCGCGGCAGGCCGAGGTAGCCCATCGACAGCGTGAGGAATTGCGCGCCGGCCAGGATCAGCGCGATCATGCAGTACAGGCGCGTCGCGCCCATCAGGCTTTCCATGAAGGTGCGGCGTGTCAGCGATCCCTGCAGCGCCGACAGGATCAGCGCGCCGATCACGCCGACCGCCGCCGCTTCGGTCGGCGTCACCCACGGCGAGTAGACGGCGCCGAGCACCAGCGCGATCAGCATCACGACCGGCAGCAGGTGGCGCGAGGCATACAGTTTCTGGCCGAAGGTATAGCGCTCGGTGGCGCGCGGCAGGGCGTCCGGATGCAGCAAGGCCCAGATCGCGATGTAGCCGGAGAACAGGGCGGCGAGCAGGATGCCCGGAACCACGCCGGCGATGAACAGCTTGGCGATCGAGACGTTGGCCATCACGCCGTACACGATCATGATGATCGACGGCGGGATCAGCAGGCCGAGCGTGCCGGCGCCGGCCAGCGTGCCGATGATCTTCTCTTCGGGATAACCGCGCGCGGTCAGCTCGGGAATGGTCATCTTGCCGATCGTGGCGCAGGTCGCGGCGGAGGAGCCCGAGACCGCGGCAAAGATCGCGCAGCCCACCACATTGGTATGCAGCAGGCGGCCCGGCACGCGCTCCAGCCACGGCGCGAGTCCCCTGAACATGTCCTCGGACAGCTTGGTGCGGAACAGGATCTCGCCCATCCAGATGAACAGCGGCAGTGCGGTCAGCGTCCAGGAGGAGGAAGCGCCCCAGATCGTCACCGCCATCGCGTCGCCCGCCGGCCGCGCGGAGAAGAGCTCCATCCCGATCCAGGCCACGCCCGACAGCGCCAGCCCGACCCAGACGCCGGTGCCCAGGATCGCGAACAGCGTGGCGACCAGCAATATTGTCGTAAAGAGTTCCATTGTCTCCGCCTTACTCGCTATGCACCGCTTCTTCGGATTCCAGCGCGACGCGCTTTCCGCGGAATTCCAGCAACAGATCATCGAGTAGCGCGATGCAGAGCACGATTGCGCCGACGGCCATCGGAATCTGCGGAATCCAGAGTGGCGTGGCATCGTTGCCGGTGGAAATATCGTTGAATTCATGCGACTGGTAGGCCAGCCGTATCGCGTAGAACGCAAACGCGCCGGAAAGCAGGGTGCCGACCGCATGCGACCAGATTTCCAGCGCATGCTTCGCCTTCGGCGCGACCGCCTGCAGGATCAGCGCCACCCGGATGTGCTCGCCGCGCTTGAGCGTGTGCGCGAGCGCAAGAAAGCCACTGGCTGCCATGCTGTAGCCGGCGTACATATCGGTGCCGCGCAAGCCCAGCGCGAACATGCGGTCGGCGATGCCGGCCACCACCATCAGCAGCGTGCCGACCATGAAGAACGCGGCGGCGTAACCGGCCGCGTCGTAGAGCTTGTCGAGAAATGCGCGCATGGAATCCTCGTCAGGTGCCCGGCGCGATGGCCGGGCCTGTCATTGATGCAGCTCCGCGGCCGCCGTCATGGCGACCGGGCATCGTCGGTCCTTACTTGCGGTAGGCGTCGATCACGGCCTGGCCTTCCGGGCCGGCTTTCTTCAGCCAGTCGGCCAGCATGGTATTGCCGATCTGCCGGAAATCGGCCTGCATCTTCTCGGAGGGCTTGTGGATGGTCATGCCCTTGTTCTTGAGCTCGGTGAGGTACCAGTCGTTCTTGGTGCTCGACATGGTCCAGCCGCGTGTCTCGGCGTCGGCGGCGGCCTTCAGCACGGCGGCCTGGGTCGCCTTGTCCAGCGCGTCGAAGGCTTTCCTGTTGACGATCACGGCATTCTTCGGCAGCCAGGCCTGGGTGTCGTAGAAGTTCTTGATCTGTTCATAGACCTTCGAGTCGTAGCCGGTCGAGCCGGAGGTCATGAAGGCCTCCACCACGCCGGTCGCCAGCGCCTGCGACAGTTCGGATGCCTGCACCGTCACCGGCTGCGCGCCGACCAGTTCGGCGATGCGGCTGGTGGCCGGGCTGTAGGCACGCCACTTCATGCCGCGCAGATCCGACGCCGATTCGATCGTCTTCTTGGTGTAGATGCCCTGCGGCGGCCACGCGACCGCGTACAGCATCATCATGCCCTGCTTCGCAAGCAGGTCGTCGAGGGCCTTCTTCGACGCCTTGTAGAGTTTCTGCGACTGCTGGTAGGAAGTGGCGAGGAAGGGAATGCCGTCGAGGCCGTACAGCGGATTTTCGTTCTCGAAATTGACCAGCAGGATCTCGCCCGCCTGTACCTGTCCGCCCTGCACGGCGCGCTTGATTTCCGGCGCCTTGAACAGCGAGGCATTCGCATGCACCGTGATCTTCAGCTTGCCGCCGGTCGCCTTGTCCACTTCATTGGCGAACTGCTGGATGTTCTCGGTGTGGAAGTTGTTGCCGGGATAGGCCGCGGCCAGATCCCACTTGGTCTGGGCCTGTGCCGCCACGGCCAGGGTCAACGCGGATAATGCAAGGGCAAGTCGTTTCAAGCGCATGGTAGTCCTCTCCATAGTTGGTCTTCTTTTACCGCGCAGGATTTGCGCCTTGCGCGGCGCTCACTCCCAAACCGACGGCTTTCATTATTACAAGAAGCCGCTTCTTGCGTTACATTTACATATCGTTGATAAAACGTCGACGAAATGTTGACTAATGCTAGTAAATTAATCACTATAATGTCAAGCGACTTATATCGCCGGGAGACTTTTTTTCACCAATTCGGGAGCGCAGTATGCAACGCTGGCAATTCTGGATCGATCGAGGCGGCACTTTCACGGATATCGTGGCGCGGCGGCCGGACGGCACGCTGACCACCCACAAGCTTCTTTCCGAAAACCCGGAGCAGTACAAGGACGCGGCGGTGGCCGGCATCCGCCGCCTGCTCGGCCTCGGCGCCCAGGACAAGATCGGCGCCGGCCTGGTGGAAGCGGTGAAGATGGGCACCACCGTTGCCACCAATGCCTTGCTGGAGCGCAAGGGCGATCCGACCGTGCTTGCCATCACGCGTGGCTTCCGCGATGCCCTGCGCATCGCCTACCAGAACCGCCCGCGCCTGTTCGACCGGCACATCGTGCTGCCGGAACTGCTCTACCGGGAAGTGATCGAGATCGAGGAACGCATCGGCGCGCATGGCGAACTCGTCACGCCGCTCAACCGCCCGCTGGCGCGTGCCGCGCTGCAGCGCGCCTACGACAAGGGATTCCGCTCGATCGCGATCGTGTTCATGCACGGCTATCGGTATACCGAACACGAAGCGGCCGTCGCGGACATCGCGCGCGAGATCGGCTTCACGCAAATATCCGTCTCGCACAAGACCAGCCCGATGATGAAGCTCGTGTCGCGCGGCGATACGACCGTGGTTGACGCCTATCTCTCCCCCATCCTGCGCCGCTATGTCGATCAGGTGGCGCAGGACATGCCCGGCGTCAATCTGCAATTCATGCAGAGCAACGGCGGCCTGACCGATGCGCACACATTTTCCGGCAAGGACTCCATCCTCTCCGGCCCGGCCGGCGGCATCGTCGGCATGGTGCGCACCAGCCAGCGCGCGGGCTTCGACAAAGTGATCGGCTTCGACATGGGCGGCACCTCGACCGACGTGTCGCATTTCGCCGGCGAATTCGAACGCGAGTTCGAGACGCAGGTGGCCGGCGTGCGCATGCGCGCGCCGATGATGAGCATTCATACCGTGGCTGCCGGCGGCGGCTCCATCCTGCATTTCGACGGCGCGCGCCTGCGCGTGGGGCCGGACAGCGCCGGTGCGAACCCGGGACCGGCGAGCTACCGGCGCGGCGGCCCGCTGGCCGTGACCGATTGCAATGTCGTGCTCGGCAAGATCCAGCCGAAGTATTTCCCCGCCGTGTTCGGTCCGCATGCCGACCAGCCGCTCGATGCCGAAGCGGCCCTGCAAAAGTTTCGCGACATGGCGGAACGGATCGCGCAGGCCACCGGCCGCCGCCGTACGGTCGAGGAAATCGCGGAAGGCTTCATCGAGATCGCCATCGGCAACATGGCCAATGCGATCAAGCAGATTTCAGTACAGCGCGGCCATGACGTCACCGAATATGTGCTCACCACTTTCGGCGGCGCGGGCGGTCAGCATGCCTGCCTGGTAGCCGATGCGCTCGGCATGACGACGGTGTTCGCCCACCCCTTGGCCGGCGTGCTGTCCGCCTACGGCATGGGCCTGGCGGACCAGACCGCGATGCGCGAGGCGGCCGTCGAGATTCCGCTCGATCCGGATGCGCTGCCGACGCTGCAGGCGCGGCTCGAACAGCTTGCAGGCGAAGCGCGGCGCGACCTGCTGTCGCAGGGCGTCGCGGAAGAACGCCTGCAGGCGGTCCGGCGCGTGCACCTGCGTTACGAAGGAACCGATTCCGCGCTGACCGTGCAGTTCGACACCCTGCACGGCATGCTCGCGCAATTCGAAGCCGCCTACAAGAAGCAGTTCTCCTTCCTCATGCCCTGCAAGGCGCTGATCGCGGAAGCGGTATCGGTCGAAGTGATCGGCAAGTCGGACGAAGCGCAGGAACAGGCGCCAGCCCTGCCGCCGCGCGCCGGCGCATTGCGGGCGGCGGAAACCGTGCGCATGTTTTCCGGCGGCAGCTGGCATGATGCCGCGCTGTACAAGCGTGAGGACACGCGTCCCGGCGACGTCATCAAGGGACCGGCCATCATCGCGGAGGCGAATGCGACCACGGTCGTCGAGCCGGGCTGGCAGGCACAGGTCACGCCGCTCTACCACCTCGTGCTCACGCGCGTGGAGGCGCGCCCCGAACGGCGCGCGATCGGCACGACTGCCGATCCCGTCATGCTGGAGATCTTCAACAACCTGTTCATGAGCATCGCCGAGCAGATGGGCCTGCGCCTGCAGAACACGGCCTATTCGGTGAACATCAAGGAACGCCTCGATTTCTCCTGCGCGATCTTCGATGCCGAGGGCAATCTGATCGCGAACGCACCGCACATGCCGGTGCATCTCGGCTCCATGGGCGAAAGCATCAAGACCGTGATCCGCGAGAATGCCGCGACAATGCGGCCCGGCGACGTCTACATGCTGAACGATCCCTACCATGGCGGCACTCACCTGCCCGACGTCACCATCATCACGCCGGTATTCGACGAGGACGGCGCAACGGTGCTGTTCTACGTCGGCTCGCGCGGCCACCACGCCGACATCGGCGGCACCACGCCGGGCTCGATGCCACCCGATTCGACCGTGGTGGAAGAAGAAGGCGTGCTGATCGACAATTTCAAGCTGGTCGAAGGCGGGCGCTTGCGCGAGCAGGAAACGCGCGCGCTGCTGACCGGCGCGCGCTATCCCGCACGCAATCCGGATCAGAACATGGCGGACTTCCGCGCGCAGATCGCGGCCAACCAGAAGGGCGTGGAGGAACTGCGCAGGATGGTCGCGCACTTCGGGCTGGATGTGGTGCGCGCCTACATGAAGCATGTACAGGACAATGCGGAAGAAGCAGTGCGGCGCGTGATCACTGCGCTGAAGGACGGCGCGTATGAATACCTGCTCGACAACGGCGCGGTGATCAAGGTCGCGATTCGCGTGAACCGGGAAGACCGCTCGGCCGAGATCGATTTCACCGGCACCTCGCCGCAACTGCAGAACAACTTCAACGCGCCGTCGGCCGTGTGCATGGCCGCCGTGCTGTATGTTTTCCGCACGCTGGTCGACGACGACATCCCGCTCAACGCCGGCTGCCTGAAGCCCTTGCACGTCATCATTCCCGAAGGCTCGATGCTCAATCCGCGCTACCCGGCATCGGTCGTTTCAGGCAACGTCGAAACCTCCACCTGCATCACCAACGCGCTGTACGGCGCGCTCGGCGTGATGGCCGCCGCGCAGGGCACGATGAACAACTTCACCTTCGGCAACGACAGGTACCAGTATTACGAAACGATTTCCGGCGGCTCCGGCGCAGGCGACGGCTTCGACGGCACGGACGTGGTGCAGACCAACATGACCAACTCGCGCCTCACCGATCCCGAAGTGCTGGAGTTCCGCTTCCCGGTGCGGCTGGAAAGCTACGAGATCCGCAAGGGTTCCGGCGGCGGCGGACGATGGCACGGCGGCAACGGCGGCGTGCGCAAGGTGCGCTTCCTCGAAGACATGACGGCGTCCATCCTGTCGAACAACCGGTTGCATGGCGCATTCGGCATGGCCGGCGGCGAAGCAGGCGCGCCGGGGCGCAATCTTGTCGTTCGTTCCGACGGCGCCGTGGAGGAACTGGCCCATGTGGCGCGCACCGAGATGCATGCGGGCGACCTGTTCGTGATCGAGACGCCCGGCGGCGGCGGTTACGGCAATCGCTGACGGTATACTCCGCACTCGCCCTCACCGGAGCATCCCATGACGAAAGAAAAGAAGAGCACCCCGAAGCCCGCCACCGCATCGCCCGCGAAGGTGCCCATCGTCTCGTCCGCGCACCTCGCGGCCGGCAGGAGCGCGGAGCTGAGCGAATTCGAGTTCGGCCTGATCATTGCGGGCAACGCCTTCAACCGCTGGGCGGTGCGTTGCATGTCGGCGGCCGGCATGAACGACATGACGATCACCGACGTGCTGGTGCTGCACCATATCAACCATCGCGCGAGGGAGAAGAAGCTGGCGGACATCGCCTTCATCCTCAACATCGAGGACACGCACGTGGTGAACTATTCGCTGAAGAAGCTGCTGTCGCTGGGACTGGTGCAGACGGAGCGGCGCGGCAAGGAGGTGCTGTATTCGACCAACGAGCGCGGGCGCGAGCTGTGCAAGCGGTATTTCGAGATCCGCGAACACGTGCTGGTCTCGACGCTCAGCGGCGATGCGACCGAAAGCTTCGAACTGGCGGAACTGGCGCGCTTCCTGCGCATGCTGTCCGGCCTGTACGATCAGGCGGCGCGCTCGGCGACCTCGTTGTAGCGGAGCGCCGGACTGGTTGGTCGCGTGCGCCATGCGCACGACGTTCTGTCAATCGAGTGTCGCATTGCATGCGCGCGGCGCACGCTGCGCGTCTCTGCGGCAGCCTGCGAGAATGGGCTATTTCGACTGGAAGCAGCGCAGCCCGTCGAGGTCGAGCACGGTGACGCCGCCATACTCCACCTTCACCAGTCCCGCCTCGTCCAGCACCTTCAGCGAGCCGTTCACCCTCTGGCGCGAGGCGTTGCAGAGATAGCCGAGCTCCTCCTGCGAGATCTTCAGCTGCGGGCTGATGCCGGGATTGATATGCGGATTGAACAGCGCGGCCAGGCAGCGCGCCAGGCGCGCGGTGGTGTCGAGCATGCGGTCAAACTCCACCAGCGAGATGAACATGCCGAGACGCTCGTTGAGCAGCGTCATCACGAAGCGGTTGAAGCCGATGCTGTTGTCGAGCAGCGCGTGGAAAGTGGCGCGCGGCATCAGGGCCAGCCGCGTGTCGCGCAGCGCGATGACGTCATACTGGCGCGGGCTGGTCTTGAGCAGCGATCCTTCGCCGAACCAGGCGCCGCCCAGCACGCCGGTAAAGGTGATGATCTTGCCATCGGGCGACACACAGCTCATCTTCAGCAGGCCGTCCATCGTGCCGACCCAGTAATCCACCGGCTCCCCTTTGCGGCAGGCATAGCCGCCCGCCGGGACGAAGCGTTCGATCGTTTCCGCGTCGACGCGCGCCATCTGCTCGGACGTGAGCGATTGCGCCCAGGGGGACTGGCGGAGCATATCGGTCAACGTGGGGGAGGAGCTCATGATGTGCAATCGAATCGGGAGTGGTTACAAGGCGGATTGTGCCAACGAGCCGGCACCGGCGCAATGGCGCAGGCGGCCCGCCCGTTTCCGGAATTGCTGGGATAATAAGACCCCTTCCGAAAATCTCTTCCTTTCCTTTGTCGAAGGAACAAACGTTCATGCAAGCTGGAATACTTTACGCGGCCTGTGCCTACGCGATCTGGGGCGTGTTCCCGATCTACTTCAAGGCCATGCAATCCATCCCTCCGATCGAAATCCTGCTGCATCGCATGGTGTGGTCGCTGCTGTTCGTCGTGATCGTGCTCGCGTGGCGCAGGCAGTGGGCCTGGCTTGCGGATGTGGTGCGCCGCCCGAAGGTACTGGCCGGTTTCGCGGCCAGCGCGCTGGCGCTCTCGGCGAACTGGTTCACTTACATCTGGGCGGTCAACAACGGACGCGTGGTCGATTCCAGCCTCGGTTATTTCATCAATCCGCTGTTCAGCGTGCTGATGGGCTACCTGTTCCTGCGCGAGCGGCTGCGGCCGGTGCAGTGGATGGCGGTAGCGCTGGCGGCTTTCGGCGTGCTGTGGCTGACCTGGCACACCGCGCAGCTGCCATGGATCGCACTGGTTCTCGCTGCAACCTTCGGCCTGTACGGCCTGCTGCGCAAGACGGCGCACCTCGGCGCGCTGGAGGGCTTCGCGCTGGAGACGATGCTGTTTTTCCCGCTGGCCTTCGGTACCCTGCTGGTGTTCGCGGCGCACCATCAGAACAGTTTCGCGGCCGCGCCGCTGTCGCAGCAACTGCTGCTGGCATCCACCGGGCCAATCACGGCGATTCCCCTGCTGATGTTTGCCTACGGCGCGCGCCGCATTCCCCTGTCGCTGCTCGGCCTGCTGCAATACATCGGCCCGACCCTGCAATTGCTGATCGGCGTCTGGCTCTACCATGAGCCCTTCGGCAGCGTGCGGTTGACCGGATTCGCCTTGATCTGGAGCGCGCTGGCGGTATACACGGCGGAAGGTTTGTGGCGCAACTGGAGGATGAAACAGGCGCCGCGATAGGAAAAAAGGCCGGGAGGCCGGGAAACCGGCCGGCCTTTTTCCTCGGAAGAGCGGACTGGATCAGAAGCGATAGCCGAAACCCACGCCGATCAGCACCGGATCAACCTTGACCGCGCTGACCTTCGCGCCGCTCACCATCACGTCGCTGCGGATCTGGACTTTTTTCACGTCCACGTTGAACGACCAGTTGCGATCGATCTTGAAATCCACGCCGGCTTGCAGTGCCAGGCCGACGCTGTTGTGATCGAGCGAGCCGGCACCGTTGAGCAGGTTGACGCTGGAGATATTGGTGTAGTTGACACCAGCACCAAGGTAAGGACTCACTTTCGCTGCCGGCGTGAAATGGTATTGCAGGGTCAGCGTCGGAGGCAGATGCTTGAAGGTGCCGATCTTGCTGCCGGAAAGGTAGACGTCATGCTTCTGCGGATAGGTCAGGATCAGCTCCGCCGCGATGTTCGGCGTGAAGAAATAGGAAATGTCGACTTCCGGGATGGTCTTCGTGCTGACCGTGATGGCATCGGCCGGCAGGGCGAGCGGACCGCCGGCGTCGGACTTGTCGGCCGGGTCGATGTAGACCGCGCGGGCGCGGACCTGCCACGGGCTCTGCTGCGCCATTGCCTGAGTTGCAAGACCAAGTGCGGCGAGTGCGAGGATGACTGCGGACTTCTTCATTGAGATTTCCTTCAGGTTGGTTGGTGAAAAGAACTGTTGCCGACTTTATGCCCGCGTTTCCGCAAAATCGTTGATCGAGATCAATCAATAACCACTTCACTTGTAGGGAATTATTCTCACTCAAGGGACCTTCCGGGCTTTTGTGCTATATCCCACCGCCGCCGGCTTGCAGCCCCCGCCGCCAGCCCCGATCGGTTATCCTTGCACTCTTCCTTTTATTCGCTTCATCGCACACTTCCTATGGCTCAATACGTGTACACCATGAACCGCGTGGGCAAGATCGTCCCGCCCAAGCGCCAGATTCTCAAGGACATCTCGCTGTCCTTCTTCCCGGGCGCCAAGATCGGTGTGCTCGGCCTGAACGGCTCCGGCAAATCGACGCTGCTGAAAATCATGGCCGGCATCGACAAGGAGATCGAGGGCGAAGCCGTCCCCATGCCCGGCCTCAACATCGGCTACCTGCCGCAGGAGCCGCAGCTCGATCCGGAACACACGGTGCGCCAGGCGGTCGAGTCCGGCCTTGGCGAGGTGTTCGAAGCGCAGGCCAAGCTGGACGCCGTGTATGCGGCCTATGCCGAGCCGGATGCCGATTTCGATGCGCTCGCCGCCGAGCAGGCACGCCTGGAAGCGATCATCGCCGCATCCGACGGCAACACGCTTAACCAGCAGCTCGAAATGGCGGCCGACGCCTTGCGCCTGCCGCCGTGGGACGCCAGGATCGGCGTGCTGTCCGGCGGCGAGAAGCGCCGCGTCGCGCTGTGCAAGCTGCTGCTGTCCAAGCCCGACATGCTGCTGCTGGACGAACCGACCAACCACCTCGACGCCGAATCGGTGGAGTGGCTGGAGCAGTTCCTGCAGCGCTTCCCCGGCACCGTGGTCGGCATCACCCACGATCGCTACTTCCTCGACAATGCGGCCGAATGGATCCTCGAACTGGACCGCGGCCACGGCA
>JAKACN010000139.1 GCA_021821365.1 Pseudomonadota bacterium
GCATCGACATGGATCCCGGCATTCCGGCGCCGGAAGCGGCCCGTTTCACACGTCCCGAAGGCGATGGCGACGGCGGCAGTTTCTATCAGGCGCATTTCTACGTGAATCCGGTGATGTACTGGCTGGGCGTGGTCACCGATTTCCCCTGCCTGGAACGCGGCTCGTTCGACCTGGCCTACCTGACCGAAGTCGATCCGCTCTGGAACGACGACGAACTGACGCTGATCCTCAATCCCGATGCAGTGCTGTTCGCCAACCCGGTCGCGGTGGCCGCCTGCGCCGCCGATTGTGTCGCCGCATCCGCCGGCTTCGGCATGCGCGACCTGTTCTGGTGCGCCGGCTGCCAGGGCAGCATCTACCCGCTCGACGGCCAGGTGCCCTACCACATGGGCGGCGTACGCACCGCCGCGCTGCTTGCGCAACGGCTCACCGCCAAGATGCACCGCGAATTGCTCGCGTGGGGCTGGCATGGCCAAGCCGGTCTGTGCGGACCGTACTTCCTGCCGGTGATGGACAAGACCGCCTACAAGACGCAACTGACCTATCCGATCCCGAACACCGACAAGATCGACGGCAAATGCTGCCAGCCGTTCGGTCGCACCACGGTGCTATGGGGCGCCGGCAAGGAATATCCGGTCCGGGGAGAAGACTTTGCGTATCTGCTGTTCAGAAAAAGGAACTGCTGTGTCGGCTACTAATCCGCTTCTTCGCCTGGTCTGCATTGGCCTGTCAGGCGCCCTCCTGGCCGCACTTGTCGGCATGTACAACGCGCTGGCGCAGGATGCAGCTGTGGTCACCGATGCCGACATCGCGCGTGCCAGCCGCAGCCAGCCGGTCGTAACCGATCAGGACATCGAGCGCGCGCGACGGAAGTACCGGATGCCGACCGATGAGGAACTGCGCGGTGTTCCAGTCCCGTCTGCGCCCCGTCTCGACGCGCTGCCCCGCCCCGCTTCGCGGACGGCAGTCGATCTCGAAGCGTTGGCCAAGGGCTATGCAGCCAGTACCGACCCGATGAATGCGGCACCGGCCATGTCGTCCGGCCCGCAACTGCTGATCTTCGTCAGTTTCTCGATGCCGCCGGCCACGCTGCAGCGGCTGGTCGACCAGGCGGCAAAATCGCACGCGTCTCTGGTATTGCGCGGCTTCGTGAACGGCTCGCTGCGTGACACCGTCGCACGCGTCCAGGCGCTGATCGGCACGCGCCAGGTCGCGTTCCAGATCGACCCGCAGGCCTTCGATCGGTTTTCGGTATCACACACGCCCACCTTCGTGCTGGTGCACGAAGGAAGTCAGGCGCAACCGTGCAGCGCCGGCCGCTGCCTGCCGGCGGATGCCTTCGCCGCGACAGCGGGCGACGTGAGCCTCGACTACGCGCTTGAATTCATCGAGCGCAGCGCCCCCCGCTTCGCCGCGCAGGCGCATGGCTATCTGCTGAAACTCAGGGGGTAGCCATGCGCAATATCGTTGTCATGGTCAGCCTGTTCTTTTTCATTTGGACACCCACGCTGGCGCTCGCCGCCCCGCATGATGAAGGCGTCGCCGCAGGCAATGCGGCCAATCCGGTCATCCGCAGCAGCATCGATCAAACCGATGCGGCGGCCGTCGTGCCCGGCTACACCAGCACGCCGCCGGAACGCGCGTACTACGGCCAGTCCAATCTCGCCGGCCAGGCCAACGCGCATCTCGTCAACTGCGCGCAATCGCCAGCCGATCCGGTATGCGAAGCGCAGCGCGGCGCGATCCAGTCCGCCAACACCCCGAGGGAAGCCGTCACCGCCTATGACCCGGGCGTCGCGTCGGCCAAGGACATCGCCCGCAATCCCTCCCTCGCACTGGGCAGCCTCGCCGCGTATTACGCTGGCTGCGCCACCACGGACGTCGCTACCCCGGCGATGACACAGCCGCGTCTATGCCGTCGCTATGCCGGGGTAGGCAATTACCAGTGCTCCCGCACCTTGACCGTCGCGACGCAATCCGGTCCGAATTGCAGCCCGGGCGACTGGTTCGCGCATGCAGGCGCGGGCAATGCCGGCTTCGATGCGCAGTGTCTGCCGGACCGGCCGGACACCGCCCAGCATTTCCGCATCACGCAGGCGGGCGATCCGGTCGCTTTCTTCGATGCCGATCTCACCCTGCCGCGCATCTTCCCGCAACAGGTGGCGGACCTGGGCGTCGCCGGCTCTTCCAGCGTCGATGGCGCACCCGCGCACAACTGGGTATGGCTGGCCGATAGTTCCTGCACCGCAGCCACCTGCACTGCAACCGCGTTCATCGCGCCGGATCACGATGCAGCCTGCAATGGCGGGGACAGCTCCGGAGCGCCCTGCGTACCGACAGCACCGTTCATCCGGACCTACGGCGCGTGTCCATCGGGCCAGCAGCAAGGCGGTGTCATCCAACGTCCGACTGCCGCGATAGATACCGGTGCCGCAACGCCAGTCACCGCACCGACAGGCGCGGCGACGCATGTCATCGACTATTACGGCGATTCGACGGTATGGGGGTATGCCAGTGGCAGCGGCACTCAGGTCGCCCAGCCCGCGCCGGCCGCATTCGCCTCGGCATTGCCTGCCTCGGCAGGCTTCGATGTGCACAACGAGGGCGTCAGCGGCTCCACCGCCTGCGGGCTGCTGCACGGTACGGACGGCCAGCATCCACCATGGGAGCAGCAGATGGCGGCATCCGCCGCCTCCTTCGTAATCATCAACCATGCAATCAACGACGAGTGGCAGGAAAGCCTGCCCGAATACCAGTCGTGCCTGAGCCAGCTCGCGCAAATCGCGACACAGCACGGCAAGCAGGTCATCTTCGAAACTCCGAATCCGACTCGGGACAGCGGCCCCGGCGGTCTGGATGTCTACGTACAGGCGATGCGCGACATCGCGGCACAGGAACACGTGCCCGTTATCGACCAGTACGCCTACCTGACCGACTACCTGGCCGGCCAGAGCCCGACCACGATCGCACCCGATGGCTTGCATCCGTCCGATGCCGTCTACGTAATGAAAGGCCAGTATGCGGCCCAGATGTTCAGCACGCGGTTCCTGTCCGACACCGGTTCCGGCGGCGCGGCGGCGACCTTCGATCCGTCGCACTGCTATGCGCCGTCGGCTTCTGAGACGCCGCTCGCCGGGACGGACACAACGGGGGCGTTCGCGGCGTCCTACTGGACCGATGCCGGCATGCGCACGATCACCGGCTGGCAGAACAACCCGGACTTTCCGCTTCCCATAGCCAAGATGACGCTCAGCTACGCCAAGCCGGCGATGCAGGCTGCCGAAGAAGACCACTGGGACGACCAATGCCCGGTGCTGGCGTCCGGTGGCCGCTGCACGCTGACGAGCGCCGACGTCTGTATCGATGGCCCCGCCACGAAGCGGGTCGACGGCCAGGATGTCACGCGCGCGTGCTGGAAATATCAACGCACATTCTCCTGCGCCAGCGGCGCACCACTCAATGAATGCGCGCCGCTGGCGGCCTCCGGCTGCACGCCTGCCGCTTCCACCTGCACGCAAATGAACGCCGCCACCGGCGTCTGCGAAGTGTTCCAGGACACGTACAACTGCCCGGTTCCAGCCCAGACCACGACCACCGCCAGCAATTGCCCGAACAATGTCTTTTGTCTCGGCGACAGCTGCTTCAACACGTCGTATACGAACGACGCCGACTTCGCCCGGTCGATGTCCTACATGGAGGCGGCGCGCGAAGCGGGGGTCTATCTCGACACCGACCGCATGCAAGTGTTCAAGGGCGAACAAAACAACTGCCGCGACCGGCTGCTGAAAAACTGCTGTTACGCCGACAGCGCCGGCGCCGGCATGACGAACCAGTCGATGTTCGGCGTCGGCTCGCGGCTGGTCTACGACGTGCTGATGAATGCGGACAACCGGGCCTTCCTCTACCAGGGTGTGCAGGCATTGCTGACCGGCGGCGGCTTTTCCGGCAGCTTCACGTCATATGGCGTGACGGTGGCGGTCAACGGCACCGCGCTGCCCGCCGGCTCCGTCACGCTGTTTTCCGGCGACAGCATCGCGGTGGCTGTCGATCCGTGGTCGCTGGCCATCGCCGTCGTGATCTACGTCGTGATGTCGATGATGTCCTGCAACGAAGACGAAGGAAAACTCGCGATGAAGGAAGGGGCGCACCTGTGCCACACCGTCGGCGAATGGTGCTCTTCCTGCATCCGCGTCCTGGGACACTGCGTTTCCTGCACCGAGCACACGACCTCCAAATGCTGCTTCAACTCGGTGCTGTCGCGCCTCGTCAATGAACAGGGGCGACTGCAGGTCGGCAAGAACTGGGGCGACGCCGAACATCCGGACTGTTCCGGCTTTACGGTCGCCCAACTGCAATCGCTCGATTTCGCCGCGATGGACCTGACCGAGTTTTATGCATCGATCGTCCCCGGCATGCCCGATGTTGGCGCCCTTCAGTCCGCGAATGCCGCACGCGTCGCGCAACTCGTTTCCGCCCCGCAAACTGCATCGTTGCCGGGATCGATGCAAACGCCGCCCTCGACCCAGGTGCACGGCCCTGCGCCGGCCCCGACACCGATTTCGGTGCCGGGACCAGGCCCGACGCCGGCCCCGACCAATCCGAATGTGTCGCCGTTCGGCCAAGACCCGGCGCGCTATCGGTCAACGTTCTCGGAAGAATTCGAGAATGGCTTCAACACCGGCCTTTGGAACGACACGACCTGGTATGAGAGTCCAAACGCGACCAGGAACTATACGGTGGAAGACGGCGTACTGAAGATCTGGCCGGAGCGCGACGCGTCGGGCAATTTTTTCAATCGCACCATCGATACCGACGGCAAGTATTACCAGACCTATGGCTATTTCGAGATCGAGGCCAAACTCCCGGCCGGCCAGGGCACCTGGCCGGCGTTCTGGCTGCTGAACCACGACGACCCCACCCTGCGGCCCGAGATCGACATCCTCGAAGCCTATGCCGGCGGCGGCCCGAACAGCGGCTGGTCCGACGCCAATCTGCATCCGACCGCGTTTGCATCGACCATCTGGCCGACCGGCATCCAGAGCGGCCCGACGGGCGGCACCAAGACGTTTGCGGATCTCGGCGACCTGTCCGCCGGCTTCCACAAGTACGGCCTGAAGTGGGAACCGGGCAAGCTGACCTTCTATTTCGACGGGCAGGAAATGTATACGGCGAATGTGAGCATGAGCGACCGGATGTACATCCTGCTCGACCTGTGGTTCGGCAGCGCCAGCGGCACGCCGGATGGGTCCACGCCGACCGGAAAAGCCAATGCCTTTGAAATCAACTATGTCCGCGCCTGGGAGTTCCAATGACACCGCGCTTTCTTGCCTTCACGCTGGCGCTGGCCTGTACCGCCCGCGCGCAAACGAACTTGCCTGTGCGTACGCCGGTGTCCGATCCGCGCCCGTTGATGCTCGCCGCGATCGATGCGCCGTCCGGCGAAGCGCACGGCGTGCTGACCGGCGACACGGCGCAGGCGATCACACGCAAGTTCCAATCCAAAACGCCGATCTTCATCGATGTCACGACCGAAAAACGGTACAGGCAAGCCGGCTGCAGCCGTCTCAAGGTGAACATCTGGCAGGACGGCGTGCTGCTGCCGGGTGCCAGCGCGCCGCGCAGGCAGACCATCACCTTCGGCATCAATTACTGCCGCGACGGGCTTCCCCCGCGTTCCCTGTCATGACAATGCGAGCCATGCGGCATATCGCCGCCGCGATCGCCTTTACGGTGACTGCCGCGCAGTCGCTGGCACAGGCGACCGACAGCGACCGGCACAGCGTCTCGTACTGGACCGACCGCCAGCGCGGCTGGCATTTCTACGAAGACCCGGAACCTGAACCGATCAAGCAACCGCCGCCAAGGGTGACTGCCGCCGTCCCCGCCGTCAACGCGGCACCACGCAAACCGCCGGAAATCGTCGCCTTCGAGCACATTCAACAGAAGCTGGACGAGTATCGGAATGTCGCGATCATGAATCCGACCGAAGCGAACGTGCGCCGCTACATGGAACTGGAATCCAGCATCGTCCGCCAAGCCTCGCTGTTCGCCGATGTCGCGCAACGGGTCGCCTGGAGCACGCCGGAACTCGATCCGACGCTGCAGGGGCGTCCGGTCAATGCGAAAGCGCTGGAAGTCTTCGAGCAAGACCAGCTGCAGGCGCGCTCCCAGTCGATTGCCACGCTCGGCCGCGATCATGTGCTGTTTTTCTTTTTCCGCAGCGACTGTCCGTACTGCCACGCTTTCGCGCCGACGGTGGCAGCCTTCCAGGCCCGGTATGGCATCAACGTGGTTCCGATCAGCATCGACGGCGGCGGCATTCCGGGCTTTCCCGATCCAAGGCGCGACAACGGGATCGCCAGCACCTTGCATGTCACACAAGTGCCTGCCGTGTTCCTGGCACAGCCGTTCACCGGGAAGATCACGCCGATCGGCTTCGGCGTCCTGTCCGAATCCCAACTGCTGGAACGGATTTCGATCATCTCGGCACCCGCATCGGAAGCCCCGAGCGCCGGCGCCGTCGAACGCATCAAGCTGCAATAGGAGACCGCGATGAGAATCCCTACCTTCCAACGTGCCGTTGCATGGATTTGCATGTGGTGTCTGGCCGTCGCCCCGCTCGCGGTTCGGGCCGGCGACCTGAACACCGAAGTGGACAACATGTTCAACAGCCTTGGCGTGGTCGGCAATTACACCGCGCCCGGCGCGTTTCGCGGCCAGACCTTCAATACCTACACCGGCGGTAGTCTATTTCTGCGCGCCCCCAACAAGGTATACCAGCTGGCTGCGATTCAGTTTCCGAGCGCGAAAGCCGGCTGCGGCGGCATCGATGTATTCGGCGGTTCGTTCTCGCATATCTCCGCCACTGAGTTCAAGAACATGCTGAAGAACATCACGGCGGCATTGCCTGGCATTGCATTTCAACTGGCGCTGGAATCCGTGTCGCCATTGCTCGGCGGGCTCACCAAATGGGCACAAGGGCTCGAAACCTGGGTTAACAACGCCCGCATCAATTCCTGCGAAACGGCAAAGGCCATCGTCAGCACGGCAGCGGAATCGGTCGGCTACAGCACGCAGGAAACCTGCGCCGACCTCGCGATCGAAATGGGGCTGGAGCCGGACCGCGACTCGGCACGCCGCCGCTGTGCGACGGACCGGGCCGGCATTCTTGCGTCGGCGCGCGCGTCAACCGACCCGAATCTCAAAAGCAAGGCGCCGTTCGTCGGAAACCTGACCTGGAAGGCGCTGCAGCTTGCCGGCGCCTATCTCGACGATCAGGAACGGGAACTGATCATGAGCATGGTCGGCACCGTCATTTTCTATCCGGAGGAATCCGGGCAAACGCCGACGCCGATTGCACCGACGATGACATCGATCAGCCACCTGCTGTACGGCCAGGCGGATGCTGCCGGCGGAAACGTCACCGAGCACCTGCTCAAGTGCAACAACTATACCGACTGCGACATCGTCACGATCGACACGACGTATGTCCACACGCCCTTCACCGTCAAGGTCGAAAACATGATGCGCTCCATCGCCTCGAAGATCGCCACCCGAACCCCAATTCCCAACAATTCGCCCGAAGTCGGTTTTGTGAACCAAACCACCGAGCCCGTCTACAAGATGCTGTCGATCGGCTCCACCATTCCCGGCTCTGGCCTTGCCGACAGCCTGATTGCGCAATACCGGGATGTGATCGCGGCGGACTACGCCTACGTGTTTTTGGAACGCAATCTCCGCATCGGCATGGCAGCGCTGGACAAGGATTATCTGCTGCTCAGTGCGCAGCGTGAACAGTCTGCCGAAATCCGCAAGCGAGCGCAGGCCCTGCTGCTGCAGCTCGCCCAGGAAAAGAATCTGCTCTATCAAAAAGTCGGCTCGTTCCGGGCAGTCTCGGCGCATCTCGAACAACTGGAGCGTCAGCTGCGCAGCAGCATGCCGCAACATGTGATCGATATGCTAGGCCAGCAGGCCGCCTACATGGGTAAGTAAACACCGCACGCCAATCGATTCGGGGCCGCATCATGTGGGAAATCTTTGCCTACCAAAACTCGGATAGCCTGTTCGGCATCTTCAACGCGGTGGCCGCGATCCGCGGTTCCGATACCTACCTGAGCGCGATCGCCGGCGTCGCCTTTTGCGGCTTCGTCGCCGCCCTGCTCGCCTATGCGTTCGCGCCGCAGAAACTGCAAGGCTGGCAATGGCTGGCCTCCGTCGTACTCGTATATTCGATCCTGTTCGTACCGCGTGTTGCAGTCGGCATCGTCGACAAGACCGGCGGCTCGCCGGTCAAGATGGTGGATAACGTCCCGTTCGGCATCGCCCTGTTTGGCGGACTCACCAGCACCATCGGCAACACCCTGACCGAACTGTTCGAAACCGCGTTCCAGGCCATTCCCGGCAACGCTGGCCTGCCGAGCGAATTGGCTTACCAAAAGAATGGGCTGGTATTTGGCAACCGGCTCATTCGCGACACCGGCAACGTGGTCTTCCAGGACCCGAATTTCCGCACCGACCTGATCAATTTCATTCATAACTGCACCATGTATGACCTGGTCGACGGCACCATCGATCCGGCGGCGTTCTCGCGCGCTGATGATGTCTGGGGCATCATGTCGACACCGAATCCGGCCCGCTTCACCACGCTCACCGGCAGCGGCGGCGCAGTCAATACCGACACCTGTCCGAATGCGTACAACGACCTGAACGGACGAATTCCTGCGCAGGTCAGCCTCATTCAGGGCAGGCTCGCGATGCAACTGAATCCCACATTGCCCGGCACTGCGGCAGCCGGCGTGATCGCCGGCCAGATCCAGCAGGCGTATCTGAAGAACGGCATCGCCAATGCGGCGGCGAGCGCAGCCGACATCATCCGGCAAAACGCCGTCCTCAATGCGGTCAACGACGCGAGCCAGATCATCGGCCAGAAAATCAACGATCCGGCGTCGATGGTGCTCGCAGTCGGCCGCGCCCAGGCGGTTGCCCAGACCAACGCCGCGTGGATCAACAACGGCAAGATCGCCGAGCAAGCCTTGCCGGTCGTGCGCAATGTCGTGGAAGCGCTCGCCTACGCCATTTTTCCGATCGTGGTGCTGCTGTTGTTCCTCACCAGCGGCAGAGAGACGATGATGGCGCTGAAGAACTACATTGCGGTTCTCATCTGGATTCAGCTTTGGCCGCCCCTGTATGCGATCCTCAACTACATGGCGAGCATCTATGCCGCATCCGAGCTGTCCGCTGCCGCCGACGTGGGCGGCGGATTGAAGGCCCTGTCCCTATTGACCGCCTCCTCGATTTATACGAATGCCATTTCTTCCGAAGCGGTGGTCGGCTACCTGACGATCAGCATTCCTTTTATCGCGTGGGCGGCGCTCAAGCGGATGGAAAGTTTCGGCACCGCTGTTGTCGGCGGGCTGTCCGTCCTGCAATCCGCGGTTACCTCTTCGACGGGTTCCGCCGCAGCCGGCAATGTCAGCATGGGCAATGTCGCCATGGATCAGATGCAGCTTGCGCCGAACAGGACATCGGCATTCATGAGCAGCATGCAGAGCGATATCACCGGAAATACCGTCACGTCGAACGCCCTCAACGGTCGCACTGCCGTCAGCCTGTTGCGCAATCAGGGCTTCGCTTCCCGTGTGGTATCGATGCGAGTGTCGGAACAGGATGTCACCGAAGCCAACCGCCAAGCCGACGCCGCGCGCAGCGAGGCGGCCTCCGCCAGCACGGAACAATCGGCGGTGCTGGCGGACGTATTTAGCAAGGGTATTGCCAAGTACCGTGCGTCCCGTAGCAGTAGTGGGACGTCGTCCAGCAGCTTCGAGCAGCTAGGCGAAAATCTGAATCGATTGGATCGAATTACCAAAGGTGTATCAGATAGAACAGGGCTTTCACAATCCCAGGTTGCACAAGTTGCTTTCGGGGCATCGGGGCATATTGGGCTCAATACTCCGCTTGCAGGAGCGCAGGTTCAAGCAAATGCAAGTAAAAATTATCAGTCCGGCCTATCAGCAGATCAGCAAAAAATATTGAGTACGTTGACCGACGACCAAATCGCTGAATTCAAGCAATTCGGTGACAGAGTATCTCGTGATTCGAGCTTCATAAATACCATTGGGACCGACTCCAGGGAAGCAAAAGATATATCGTCGCGTCTTGCAACAGCCATTTCAAGATCAGCGCGAGCGGATAACACACTCGTCCAACGGACGGCTTTCGCAGAAAGACTTTCAACCGCTCGCGAGCATGGGGAGACGATTTCGATCGATATCGCGCAAGATCCGCATAACGTCGAGATGTTCATGCGCTACGCAGAACAATACGGCGGCAATAGCGCCGCAGCGTTTGCGCTGTTCGATGCGGAACTGGCACGCCAGGGTTTACGTCCAAATCGCTTCTTCTCGGATGGAACCGCACTACCTACTTCGTTCAATGATATTCAAGCACGACACGACCAAGACGCTACTGACCCACGCTTGAATCCAGATACGGAGGCGCTCAATCGTGAACACCAGAAAGAAGTCTCACACTTCAATGCATTTGTTCCGCGTACCGAAGATTCAACAAAGTTCTCGGAAATTCGTAAAGATATCCAAGAGCAGGGCATGGAAATTCACAAACGGACCAGCTCTGTGAATCAGGAATGTGATTCGCAAGCGGAAATCGTCAAGACTCCTGATGGAGCACTCGCGTCGAAGAAATCCCTATTAAAACAAACAGGTAAGCAGGTCGCAGAGGACGCAGGCGCTACCATCAACAACACCAAAGATATAGTGAAAAATTTGCTTAACCGAGATCATTGATCAAAGCAATTGATCTGGGTCTCTCGTCGCACCTTCCGGATCCGGATGGCCGGACATGGGATAAATTTTTCCCTTATCACGCCAATACGTTCTCATTCGCTCTTCGGGTGAAAATCCAACTCCGGGAATCGGGTCTTTCTGGAGAGGCGTCATATGGCTTCTTCCGCCTATGCGCGAAATTGCTAGCCCCACAGCCGTTCCAGCCAGAGCGCCGATGGAAATCATTACGATCTTCAGTCCCACGGCGTCTGGAAGCGATGTGAACAGGCCGACGAGAGAGCCGGTCACCATTCCACCGAAAATAAGTAATTTTTTCATTCGAAATCCTGTACGAAAATGATGTGCTGAGGCGCAGCACCCGGATAACAGTTTTAATCCCCAATAATAAATTACCGCGTTTGCCACCAGAAATCGAAAGATAACGTCCAGCCAAGCGCCTTTCTAGCTCCTTGGGTTTTATTGCCATAATCACTTCGATATGCTTTATAGCGATATAACTATGGTTACGACCAGGCAATATGACTCAGGAAAAACAAATCTCCGATACCACGCAAGCATTATTGGATTACTGACGGGCAGCACTCGCCGACAGCTGTCTTTTCCATCCTGCCGTTCCGGCAGATTAGGATCCCGTCCAGATTGACCAAGACGAAAAGTGCAGTCTGGCTTATTACTCCAGCGGGCACACCACTCCCGAAGCCTTGTCCGTGCTTACCTTGCATTTCTGGAATCGATTAGAATGCCCACTCCGTCACACATTGCTACGAAATCGTGATTGCCAAAGAACTTGATCCATTCGACTCTGAAGACAAATTTGCGAAAGCTGGCCGTGCAGCTGAAGAACAAATGGCCTTCTATCTCAAACGGTTCTTTGCCAACGATCCTGATTTCCTTGTCTTGAACGGCGTTAGATTGGAAGCAGACAGCGACGCAGCACAGGTTGACCACTTGATCATTCATTCTCACGGTCTGGCAATCGTCGAAAGTAAGAGCGTTCACGGCAAGATTCAAATCAAGGATGATGGACAGTGGATTCGCTGGTTTAACGGTAACCAGTCAAAAGGCATACCATCGCCGATCACTCAGGCCCGACTTCAGCAGCGATTTTTCCGGGCTGTACTGGGGAAGGCTTCCAATAACCAAGATCTGTTCAATAAGATCAATTTTGATGTCTTTGTTGCCATTTCGGATTCCGGTGTCATCCTTTGGCCGCAATCAGGCGTCGTTGAAGGTGTATGCAAAGCAGATCAAATTGCAGATCGCGTTATCCAACGGCGTGATGAACTCTCGAAGGCTTCGCCAACGGCATTGCTTTCGCAGGGCAACAGGGCGAAGATTGCGGCATTTCTGAAAGCAAAGCATTCGCCCCTCGTCAAACAAGTACCCTTCCTTGATAAGTCGGATGACACCCGACCAACCGCAAGCGACCAGGCATCAAGCGAGACAGCGATCACCCCATCAGCGTTGCAATGTTCCCACTGCCATTCGCGGAACATGGAAGTTCGATACGCGTACAACTATTTCGGTTACTGTCTGGACTGTGAAAAAAATACCTCGATTAAACCGGTCTGTCCGGCATGTGGTTGTGCAGCGAAATTGCGGAAGGCAAAGCAGGAATTTCATGTGGATTGTGCCGCATGCGGACAGTCGACGCTTTACCACGCAAACAAATAAGTCATTGCTTTTATCAATAAAAGCATTACGTACCTTCCTTGGCATCGCCATCGAAAGGGTGT
>JAKACN010000140.1 GCA_021821365.1 Pseudomonadota bacterium
GACCAACATCATCCAGCATGCAAGGGCGACCAGGGCTCGCATCGCCGTTGGCGTCCGCGACGATCTGCTTGAAATGGTTGTGGCGGACAATGGCGTCGGCATCGCGCCCGGCGCGCGGAGCAAGAAGAATTCCTTTGGCCTGGTTGGCGCGGAGGAGCGGATTGCATCCCTCGGCGGAACTTTTACCGTCGACAGCGAGCCGGGCAGGGGAACACGCCTCCTCATTTCCATTCCCCTCCAGGCGCCGGAGGAGTTTCCCTGCTGATGCTTCCGGCGGCAAACATGGTTTCGCTTGCGCACGTTAAAGACGGCTTCGAAATAATACGTGCATGATGTCGATTTCACCCTGTCTCGATCGTCGTGGAAGCGACGGGATTGCATCCGGCGAAAACTGATGGACGCAATGACGCGCCGGCACCATGCCGGCCATCCCGTTCGACCCACCTCGTATTTCAATCAGGCAAGAGGAGAATTCCATGCAAGTCCAGCCTTATCTGTTCTTCAACGGATGCGCCGAAGAGGCGTTTGCGTTCTACGGTCGCGCACTTGGCGCCGAAGTGATCGACGTGTTGCGCTACAGGGATTCACCCGAACCGCCGCCGCCCGGCATGATCCCGCCCGGCTCGGAAAACAAGGTCATGCACGCCAGCCTCCGCATCGGCTCCTCGACCGTCATGGCCTCGGATGGCCATTGTTCGGGGCAGGCCGCGTTCCAGGGCTTTTCGCTGTCCCTCGACTTTCCGGACGAACAAGGCGCAAGGAAGGCGTTCGACGCGCTCGCGGACGGCGGCACCGTGCAAATGCCGCTCGGGAAGACCTTCTTTTCTCCCTGCTTCGGGATGGTGATGGACCGTTTCGGCGTGGGCTGGATGGTCATCGTGTTGCCGTAATCGAGGCGGCGCCGGCAGCGTCCGGGAAGGGGCACCGTGCCGGCGCAAATGGAGCACAATATTCCTGCCGCGGGCGCCTGCGCCGTCCGCACATTCGTGCGCCGCAGGTGTGAAGGTCCGCATTACTCGCCAGCGTACGGCCGGAAGATGTCGCCCGGTCCGGTGGTGCAGACATAGCAGCCGGCGTAACGACCGGCCGCTCGTGGCTTGCCGGCGTAGCGCTGCGTTCGTGGGCGAATGGGGGAGCGGAATGAACCAGGCACTGAACCAGCTCATCAAGGACATCGGACTGGACGAGCCGGAGAACGAGCGGCTTCGCTTGCAGTTTGGATATGACTGCGCTGCGCGGGTGCAGCACCTGCTGGAAGAACAGGAGATCGCCGATTGCCTGCGCGGGCTGGGCCGCTTCCTTGACGGCGCCATCGACCGGGCGCAGCTGGAACGGCTTGCCCTCGAGGCGGCGCGCCTTGCCAATCAGCATCAAGGGTCCAGATCGATTGACGGATGCGGGCACGCAGCCGTGTCGGCGAGCTACGCCGTGGCAAGTGCGCTTGCAGGGAAGGCGCGCCAGGCCGCCGAATATGCCGCCTACGCGAGCGTCTACGCACAGGGTGGATATGGCGCGGTGACCGAATCGGAATCGTTCGAACCGGAGTTCAATTGGCAGTCCGGGCATCTGGCTGCATTGATCGGCGTCCAGGCCACGCGCGTAGGCGGACACTGACGCTTCCATCGCACGCAGGCCCGCAGTTGCGGGTCTTCGTTCATCGTGCACCCGTTGCGTCAGACGCAAAAGGGCATGCTTGCGCCGACTATGGCAGCAATTGTGGCCGCATACCTGTTCGCGAGCCTGATCGTGCCGGCGCCGCGCGTTGGCAAGAGAGAAAAAATCGCCTGCAACTTTTGTCGCCCTTCAAGGCTCTATTCCCAAGTTGTCCCGCCGGAGTGCTGTTTCCGCCATACATCCCAGAGACCGAACGCATGGATATTGCTCACCTGATACAGACCTACGGTTACGTCGCCGTCGCCGTGGGAAGTTTCCTGGAAGGCGAAGCCGTGTTGCTCGCCGGCAGCCTGGCCGCCTACCATGGCAATCTCGTCCTTCCTCTCGTGCTTGGGATTGCCGCAATCGCAAGCTTCATGGGTGACCTTCCGTATTTTTTCGCGGGGCGGCGGTATGGTCCTCGGGTCTTGCGACGTTTCCCTTCGCTGCGCCGCAGGAAGATGCGGCTGGAAAACATGATGCGCAGGCATCACGTGATGCTTGTGCTGTCCTTGCGCTTCCTTTACGGCATGCGTATTGCCGGTTTGCTGGCGTTGGGAACGAGCAGAATGCCGGCGCTGCGCTTCCTGTTTCTGGATTTCGTGGGAGCGCTGGTGTGGTCGGCCGGAATTTGCGCAGCCGGCTATGGTGCCGGCGGCCTCCTGAACAGGTTGTTCGAGAAAGGAGCAACGCCCGGTCAGCTGACGCTGTTCGCCGCCATCCTGGCGACCACGCTATTCCTGTGGATCGCCCGGCGCCGCGCGTCAGGGGCCGCATCGCCGCATACCCAGAGCCGGAAATGAAAACGTCCGCCGAAGCGGACGCATCTGCAACTGGTGCCCAGAAGAGGACTCGAACCTCCACGTCCTAAGACACAACGACCTCAACGTTGCGCGTCTACCAATTCCGCCATCTGGGCATGTGAAAGGCGGCAATTATAGCGGAACATTGGACAAAAATGCCAGTCGCGAGACGGGTTTTTGCTGACGTCGCGTCATCCCGTTCAATTGCCCACGACAAAAAACGACATCACCGCCGAAACCATTCATCACTAGGGGAAGAGCTTTCCCGCTCCGACCCCGATGAAGGCAACACACACCGACGCGCAGGCACACCCGAAACGTCATTGCGCACCGAGGTTGCGCCCGATCAGCTCGACGAGGAAATCGCGCATCGCCAGAACGCGGCGACTGGCCTTGAGGTCGCGGTGATAGACCAGCCATAGCTCGCGCGACGGCGGCGCGGCGGCACTCTCGATGCGACGCAATGCAGGGTCACGGTCGCCGATGAAGCGCGGCAGCAAACCCACGCCGAGCCCCGCGCGCACCGCCGCATATTGCGCCTGCAGGCTGTTGACCGCGAGCGCAGGCGGCTTGCCCCGAAATGCCGCATGCAGCCATTTCGCCATGGGCAGGTCGGCCCAGGTATCGTCCCACGACACGTAGTCCAGCTGGTTCCAGGCATCGGCCTCGGCATCGTGGGCTTGCGGCAAAGGAAGGCTCGCCGCGCAATAGACGCCGAACGACATGAAGCCGGACCGGCTGGCGATATAGTCGCCGGCGCCTTCATCCGGCGCCGTCAGGCGCAATGCCAGGTCGGCTTCGCGCCGGGAAAGATTTGCGCGCGCCAATGCGATGTTGAGCTCGACACGCAGCTTCGGATAACGCGCACGCAGCAGCGGCAATTGAGGAACAACGAGGTGCAGTGCGAGCATTTCGGTGGTGGCCAGCCGGACATGTCCTGACACCTCCTCGCGTGCCGAGCGATGGCTGTTGCGCTCGGTTGCCATCATCGCCTGCTCGACCTGCTCGATATGCTGCATCAGCTCGGCGCCGTCGTCGGTCAGCAGGTAGCCGGTCTGCTGGCGCAGGAAGAGGGTCATGTCGAAGCGCTTCTCCAGCGCATCGACATGGCGCGATACGGTCGACGGACTCGTGCCCAGCGCGGTGGCTGCGCCACTCAAGCCGCCGTGGCGCGCCACGGCCAGGAAGAATTTCAGGTCGTTCCAGTCGAAAGACAGGTTTTCTATTTTCGGAAAACGATTTTCCATAATAGTTAAAACAATTCCGATTTTGGAAAACTATACTACCCCTGACTTTCATCAGGAGCAAACACGATGCGTAATCCCTGGCTTTATCTGAAACTGGTGTTGACTACGCTCTTCTGGGCTGCGGTCTTCCACGTCGCCAAATATGCGATCGCCATTGTGTCGCCGTTGTACGCCGGCGCCTGGCGCTTTATCGGCGCTGCAGCAGTGCTGTTGCCGCTGGTCGCTCTGCGCGAAGGCTTGCCGCTGCGCGCAATGCGCAAGAACGCACCGGTCCTGCTGCTGATGTCGGCCGTCGGCGTGCTCGGCTTCAATCTCAGCCTGTTCTACGGGCTGCGCCAGACATCCGCCGTCAACGGCGCGCTGATCATGGCATTCAATCCGGCGCTGACGGTGGCGCTGTCCGGGCTGATCAACCGCGAGCCGGTATCGGGGCGTCAACTGCTCGGCTTGCTGCTCAGCCTGGGCGGTGTGATCGTGGTGATTTCGCGCGGCTCCTGGCATACCTTGGCCGCCATGTCTTTTTCCGGCGGCGATCTGCTGGTCCTGCTCGGCAGCCTCGGCTGGGCGACCTATTCCGTCCTGCCGAAGCGCTTCGTGCGCGGCCTGTCGACCCTGCAGGTCACCGGCAGCACGATTGCCGCCGGCGCTGCGCTGATGGCCGCGTGCGCGGCAGTCGTGACTCCGGATTTCCTGCAACCGCCGCCCTTGCCGGCAGCGATCGCGATCGCCTTCATGAGCCTGTTCGGCTCCGTGCTCGCCTACCTGTGGTGGAATGAAGGCGTGCGGGTACTCGGCGCAACCTCGGTCGCCGTGTTCATCAACCTCGTGCCGATCTTCGCCGCACTGCTCGGCCTGCTGCTCGGCCAGACGATCGCCTGGGCACAACTGGCCGGCGCCGCGCTGGTCATCTGCGGCGTCCTGATCACGACGGGCGCCATCCGCTTCAGCCCCTTGGCAAGCAGGCCGGTGCCGGTGGCCTGCCGTTAAGCAAGCACGTTACCGACCAACCTGACCGCCGAAGGAGCGTCCATGCAATCGACCCAAACCGTCCTGTACGAGGAAACCGACGGCGTCGCAACCCTCACGCTCCATCGTCCGGAGGCGCTCAATGCGCTCGACCTGCCCACGCTCGAGCAGCTTGCCGAGATGCTCGACGCAATCGCCGCGCGCGAGTCGGTGGCCGCCGTCATCCTGACCGGCAGCGGCACGAAGGCGTTTTCCGCGGGCGCGGACATCAGGTATCTGTCCCGCGCCACGCCGCTCGAAGTGCGCGAGTTCGCCCGGCTGGCGGTGCGCATCGCACACCGGATCGAACACCTCGGCAAAGTTATTGTCGCGGCGCTCAACGGGCATGCCTATGGCGGCGGTCTTGAGCTGGCGGAAGCATGCATGCTGCGCGTCGCCGCGCACGGCTCTCTGCTCGGCCATCCGGAAGTGCGCATCGGCGCCGTTGCCGGATTCGGCGGAACGACGCGACTGGCAAGATTGGTCGGCCGGGGGCGCGCCGCCGAGATGTTGTTGCGCGGTCGCGCCGTCGATGCCGACGAAGCCTTGCGCATCGGCCTCGTGCAGGAAGTGGCTGATGCGGATCGGGTGATGGAGGTGTCGCGCGCGATCGTTCGCGACATACTGGGAAATTCGCCAGCCGCCGTCCGTCTGACCTGGGAAGCATTGCACCGGGGCCTGAACATGACGATCGACGAGTCGGCCGAGCTGGGCGCGGATTTTTTCGGCCTGGTCGCGGCGACCGACGACTTCAGGCGCGGCACACGCGCCTTTGTCGACAAGACCCAACCGGCGTATTCCGGTCGCTAGCCAACTCGCCGCTTCGATCACTGGCCGCGGAGAATTACTCTCGCATGACTTACAGCTGCAGTACTGGGGGCCGGTCAACGAACGCCTTGCATTGCATCCCGCCATGCCCAGCAAAATGCACAATGTATTCCTTGACCGGGCCTAGAATTCCTCCCAGCTCTCGCCGTTACCGGCACTGGCGATGCGTTTCATCTGCAGCCGGTCAACGTTCGTTTTCATGGGCGATGCCGGCTTCTTCTCGAATGGCACAACACTCGCCCGAGTCTTGGGAGATGCGGCCGCGGCGGCGGTGTGCAGACCTTGGATCTTGAACACGCCAACCACCTGCGCTAACTTGTCCGCCTGATCCCGCATTGCCTCGGATGCAGCAGCCGACTCTTCCACCAGTGCGGCGTTCTGCTGTGTCACCTGATCCATTTGGGCGACTGCCTGATTTACTTGCTCGATGCCCGTCGTCTGTTCCTCGCTGGCCACGCTGATCTCAGCCATGATATTGGTCACCCGGCGGATACTTTCCACGACTTCCTGCATGGTTTCGCCCGCCTGATCGACCAGCTTGCTTCCCGCATCGACCTTTTCAACGGAGTTGTCAATCAGGTGCTTGATTTCCTTCGCCGCTGCCGCGCTGCGCTGGGCAAGACTGCGCACTTCGGACGCGACCACTGCAAATCCGCGTCCCTGTTCGCCAGCCCGCGCCGCTTCCACCGCCGCATTCAGCGCGAGAATGTTGGTCTGGAAGGCGATGCCGTCAATGACGCCGATGATGTCGACAATCTTCCTGGCTGATTCATTGATGGCGCCCATGGTCTCAACCACTTCCGATACCACGGTGCCGCCCTTGGTCGCCACATCGGAAGCAGATTCCGCCAACTGACTGGCCTGGCGAGCATTGTCCGCATTTCGCTTGACGGTCGAGGTCAGCTCCTCCATGGACGATGCCGTCTCTTCCAGCGAACTGGCCTGTCCTTCCGTGCGCGACGACAAATCTGCGTTGCCGGCTGCAATCTGCCTGGAAGCGGTTGCGATTGCATCAGTGCCGCCGCGCACTTCGCGGACAATGTTGATCAAGGCGTCGTTCATGTTCTTCAGGGCCTGCAGCAACTGGCCGGTTTCATCCTTGCCATGCACATCGATGCGACTCGTCAGGTCACCCGTCGATACCGTTTGCGCCACCCTGACTGCATCGTTCACGGGCTGCGTAATGGAGCGGGTAATCACGACGCTGACAATGGCGGCAAGCAGCACCGAGGCAATGGACAGTGCCATTACCAGGATTTTTGCAGAACGGGCCTCACCGAGTGCAGTCTCCGAAGTCCGATCCATCTGGTCGGACTGATCCTTGATCATGGTGTCTATCGCGGAGAAGTACGTGTCCTGCTGAGGGATGACCTCCTTGAACAAAATGTCAATGGCCTGGTCCCTGTTTCCTTCTTTCAGCAGGTTCAGCGCACGCTGCCTGGCTGCGCCAAATTTCGTGCGGCCGTCAACCATGGTCTTGAGGTTCTCCTGTTCGATCTGCGTGTTGACGATCTTTTCCAATGCCGCATAGTTGTCACTGGTAACCTTCGCGGCTTCAGCCATCAGGCCGAGATACTTTCTCTGATCTTCCGGCGTGGTGGCAAGAAGCGCATTGCGCAAATTGGCGCCGCTGATGTTGACGCTGGCCTTGATGTTATTGCTGTAAAGGGCCTTGCTGTAACGATCCTTCACGATTTCGCTGGTCATCTTCCCCGCCGCATTCAAACGGGTGACACCGACAGAAGCAATGGCAACAAGCAGAAGAAGCACGAGACCAAAAGCGATTCCGAGGCGCATGCCGATTTTCAGATTTTTCATCTTGATTTCCTTGTACAGAATGAAGGGGGGAAGTAGTGGTCCCGCCTAGTCAGCAACTACGCAGCCATGGCGTTGACAAGGCCAATCTCCGCTGAAGACATCAGTTCGTCGATATTCACCAGGATCACCATGCGCTCGTCCAATGTGCCCAAGCCGATCATGTAGCTGATATCGAGGGCGGAACCGATTTCCGGAGGCGGCTTGATCTGTTCTCCCGAAAACCTGACGACGTCCGACACGCTGTCGACCACCATGCCAATCGTACGACCCGCTGCATTCAGGATGACGACGACGGTGAATTGCCCGTAGGTCGGTTCTCCCAGGTCGAACCTGATGCGCATGTCGACAATCGGCACGATGATGCCGCGAAGATTGATGACCCCTTTGATGAAGCCAGGGGCGTTGGCGATACTCGTCGGCCTTTCATAGCCGCGCAGTTCCTGCACTCTCTGGATGTCGATGCCGTATTCTTCATTTCCCAGCTTGAAAGCCAGAAATTCCAGGTTGTCTGCGGCCGCTGCCAAGACGCCATCTCGCTTGCCCGATGGGATGCTTGTTACCGTACTCATGCTTGTCTATTCCTCCGGGAAAAGTACATGCCGGTCTCCCTTGATGGAAAGGAGGCGGAGGTGCGAGTACCGAATATGGCTTGCCTAAAAATGGGCAGTCAATTTGTTTCCGTACGTCAACTTCAAAACCTGTCAACCTTGACAGGGCAAATGGCGTCATCTCTGACTTGAACGCAACTCGCGGCATGGGCCATGGCATCCGGATCCGGATTGCCATCCGGGTCGCCTGGTCTGGGAAACGCCACACAGGGGACTGAACATGCCGCTCGACAAGTCCGCCGAGCCGGGCGCGGATATCTTCGACTTGGTCGCGGCGACCGAAGAGTTCAAGCGCGGAACATGGGTCTTTGTGGAAAAGAACCGGCCGGCGTACACCGGCCGTTAGCGAGCCAGCCGCTGACGGCCGGCAGGAGAGGGCGATCGCCGAGCGTCAGCCGCGCCGGGCGGCTTCAATCGTAGCGATATCGATCTTCCCCATCTGCATCATCGCATCGAAAGCGCGCCTGGCCGCCGCGCGGTCGGGATCGGCGATAGCGTCGGTCAGCGCGCGCGGCGTGATCTGCCACGACAGGCCCCATTTGTCCTTGCACCAACCGCAAGCGCTTTCCTGGCCGCCGTTGCTGACGATCGCATTCCACAAACGGTCGGTTTCTGCCTGGTCGTCGGTGGCAACCTGGAAGGAGAACGCCTCGCTATGCTGAAACTCCGGACCACCGTTCAGGCCGATGCAGGGAATGCCCATCACGGTGAATTCAACCAACAGGGCATCGCCTTCCTTGCCCGAAGGATAATCGCCGGGTGCGCGATGGATCCTGCCCACCGTGCTGTCCGGAAACGTCTTTGCGTAGAACTGCGCGGCTTCTTCCGCGGTGCCGTTGAACCACAGGCAAATCGTGTTCTTGCTGACCATATTCGTTCTCCGATGAATGAAAGGAAGTTCATGACTCGGACCATGAAGACTACCTGATTTCCCGGGGAATTGGAGGGGGCGATGGTGGTGCGCGTTGCGGTCGTTCGCTGGGGAAACGGTCGTTGGGTGATCGCTTGTGGATGCATACCTCGCGCGTAGCGAGTCCGGGCAACGACTGTTAGTCGACAGTGTTTCGCGCCGGCTCCAGCAATCCTTCGCTGCAGATGAACTGCACGATGTCTTTCACGCCTTCGCCGGAGCGCAGGTTGGTAAAGAAAAACGGCCGGGCGCCGCGCATTCTTTGCGCATCTTGTGCCATGACATCGAGGTTTGCGCCGACATAAGGGGCCAAGTCCATCTTGTTGATCACAAGCAGATCTGAACGGGTGATGCCGGGGCCGCCTTTGCGCGGGATCTTCTCTCCTCCAGCCACATCGATCACATAGATGGTGAGATCGGACAGTTCCGGGCTGAAGGTGGCCGCCAGGTTATCGCCGCCGGACTCCACGAGAACCAGGTCAAGGTCGGGAAAATCCGCAGTCATGCGCGCGATTGCTTCCAGGTTGATCGATGCGTCCTCCCGGATTGCGGTGTGAGGGCAGCCGCCGGTTTCGACACCCATCAGGCGCTCGGCCGGAAGCGCATCGGCACGCAGAAGGATTTCCATATCCTCCCTGGTGTAGATGTCGTTGGTGATAACCGCCATGTCGTAGTCGTCGCGCATTGCCTTGCACAGCATTTCGCACAGGGCTGTCTTGCCGGAGCCTACCGGGCCGCCGATTCCGACGCGCAGGGGATTGGGGAATTTTTTCATATGTGTTGGCAGGTAAACTCAGGAACGATAGAGCCGGCTGTATTGCACCTCGTGCTGCATGGACAGCAGCGACAGTCCCGGAGACCAATTGGATAATTCATCATCGGTCAACTGCTGTGCCTGAAGCGCGGCGCTTTCCAGGTTGGGCCGGAGGGAGAGTAACAGGCGCTGGCCGCATACCTGGCCCAACGGCACGGACTTCACGCACACCAGCACCTGGTTTTCAGTCCATGAGAACAGCATGCCAAGCAAGGCAGCGTCGTGCGGCACGTTCATGGCTACGGCCGCAAAGGCCAGTGCGGTTGGCAGCGGCACCTCGGACTGTGCCTGCAACAGGTGCAACAACTCCGGGTCACCGATGCTCAGCTCAGTTGCAAGGTGGCGCAGCGAGAATCCCATTTGCATCGTTTCCGCGCGAATCTCCGACGTGTCGCGGGCCGCGATGTGGCGCTCGGTCCAATTCGCAACCGCCACGATGTCCCGATGTTCAAATGCTTTCAGAAGACGCCACAAGATCGGCGCTTCAAAGCGCGCCACCACTTGATGCAATGCGTCGGCAATCCAGGCGCGGGACGACGATTCGTCGCATACCACGCCTTGTTCAATCGCTGCTTCCAGTCCCTGTGAATAGCTATATGCGCCGATCGGCAACGAAGGGCTGGTCAATTGCAGCAAGTGGAGCAGGGCAGAGGTATGCACGGTCAGCTTGATTTATCGGATGGCCGATGAATTTTTTGTCGCGCAGGCACCGGTGCGAGCGGGTGATGCTCGCCGTGCGGATGGTGGCTGCCGCCATATGCACCGGGCTCGGGGTCAAAGATCGCTTCTTCTTCGACGATGGTTGCACCCATTCCCTCAAGCATGTCCTTCAGGACGTGGTCCTTGCGGACACGCAGGAACGCCGCGCGCGTATCGCCGCCAAATTCCACTTGCGTGTGACGGTTGCCGAGATGAAACGCGCAGCGCAGCAATGCGCGTTGCGTGTCGCACTCGACGCGGTAGGTCGTCTCGCGGGCCGCAACGATTTTCACGACGCGGCCGTCGTCTCCCCGCAGCAGGTCGCCGTCGCGCAATACGGTACCGCGCACGGTGAACACGGCAACTTCTTCACCTGAGACAAGGCGCGAGCGGAGACGGCTTTTCTCACGCAGATCGAGCGGAAGCAGGAGTTCGTCATCGATCGTTTCCGCGTGTTCCAGTTTCGTATGAAGCGTCAACATGATGTCAGGGTTCAAAACAGAAAATATCGTTGTGCCATCGGCAGGGATCCGGCCGGCTCGCATGTCAGCAATTCGTCGTCGGCGCGCACTTCGTAGCTTTCCGGATCGACTTCCATCACCGGCGTCGCGCCATTGTGGATCATGTCGCTCTTGCGCAGGTCGCGCATGTTCTTGACCGCGGCCAGTGGCTTGTTCAGTCTCAGCATGTCGGCAATTCCGGCGTCGTAGGCGGCCTGCGATACGAAGGTAAATGAAGTCTTGATTGCGCCGCCGAAAGCACCGAACATCATCCGATAGTGCACCGGTTGTGGCGTCGGGATGGATGCATTCGGATCGCCCATCGGTGCGGCAGCGATCATTCCGCTTTTGACGATCATTGATGGCTTCACACCGAAGAATGCCGGCCTCCATAGCACAAGATCAGCGACTTTTCCCGCTTCGAGCGAGCCGACCATGTGCGAGATGCCGTGCGTGATGGCGGGATTGATCGTGTACTTGGCGATATAGCGCTTCGCGCGGAAGTTGTCGTTGCGACCGGAGTCCTCGCGCAGCGCGCCACGCTGCATTTTCATCTTGTGCGCGGTCTGCCAGGTGCGCATGATCACTTCACCGACCCGCCCCATTGCCTGCGAATCCGACGACATCATGCTGATCGCGCCAATGTCATGCAGGATATCCTCGGCGGCGATGGTTTCGCGCCGGATGCGCGACTCGGCAAATGCGACATCTTCCGCAATCGACGCATCCAGGTGGTGGCACACCATCAGCATGTCGAGATGCTCGTCCAGCGTATTCACCGTATAGGGACGCGTAGGGTTGGTCGATGAGGGCAGCACATTGGCTCGACCGACCGCGGCGATGATGTCTGGCGCATGTCCGCCGCCCGCGCCTTCGGTATGGAAAGTGTGGATGGTGCGGTCCCCGAAAGCGGCCAGGGTATGTTCGAGGAAGCCGGCTTCGTTCAGTGTGTCGGTGTGGATCGCGACCTGCACATCCATTCTGTCCGCCACGGTGAGGCAATTGTCGATCGCCGCTGGCGTCGAACCCCAGTCTTCATGCAGCTTCAGGCCGATGGCGCCGGCGCGGACCTGTTCCTCCAAAGGTGCCGGAAGACTGGCATTGCCCTTGCCGAAGAAGCCAAGATTCATCGGAAATGCATCTGCCGCCGATAGCATCGCATGCAGGTGCCATGGTCCAGGCGTGCAGGTCGTCGCCGCGCTTCCCGCCGCCGGTCCGGTGCCGCCGCCCAGCATCGTGGTCACGCCGGACATCAGCGCTTCCTCGATCTGCTGGGGACAGATGAAGTGGATATGCGAATCGACCCCACCCGCCGTCGCGATCATGCCCTCTCCGGCAATGATTTCCGTCGCCGCGCCGATGGCAAGCGTCACATCGGGTTGGATGTCCGGGTTGCCGGCCTTGCCGATTCCAGCGATCTTTCCGTCCTTCAATCCGATGTCGGCCTTGACGATACCCCAGTAATCGAGAATCACCGCATTGGTGATGACGGTATCCATGACCTCGCGGTGAGTACGCTGCGACTGCCCCATGCCGTCGCGGATCACCTTGCCTCCGCCGAATTTCACTTCTTCGCCGTA
>JAKACN010000141.1 GCA_021821365.1 Pseudomonadota bacterium
CAAAATTTCCATAGTGATCACCTTTTTATCTCCCGCCTAAAAATTAGGCAGGTCAAGTAGAACACCTGGGTCAATTTTGGATCGGCATCACCCCTTAAAGAGGGTCATTTTTCGGTCGGCGGGAACAGCGTAGTTTGATTTAGTAGATCACCATTTCCTTCTTGGCATGTGATTGCGTTGTTTGTGGTGTGCTGGCGTTCATCCATGTCGAACACCTCCTTTCCTAACAAGAATAATTAAGTAAATCTATTGATCTTTTATTTATTATTAATTTAATTAAATATAAATACAGAAGTTCAGATAGATCAAAAGATCGGGTTTATTAACGTTTTTTTGCGCGAGTTGCGTGCTGCGCCGTCAGTTTCCTCATTCATGAAGTTGCATAGTTGTGCGGACACGTCTTGTCCTGAAATGTTGTTTGCCGTGTCCGAAAACTTTGTATGAATGTCCTGCTTTTTTGTACGGTTGCCACCGTATCTCTTCCTCCATTCAAACAAAAAATTGCATGCGAAATTTGGACGTTATTGGCGACTCAAGCGAATGCACAACTCGATCCAGGCAACGATCTCTGTTTCGATCCAGCCGACGGCGTCACCGTCGCCAAGGCGGATCGGTTTTGGAAAGCGAGGATCGTAACGAGGGGAGCGTTTGTTGATTTTGTCGTAGATCGTCGAACGCGAAAGGCCTGTACGGGCCTCAACTTGCTTGCGACGCAAAATCGTTAATATCGAAGATTGGAAGTTATCGGTCATGTCTGGCTCTTACAGGTTCGGTTTGGAACGAGGACATGATGCGACGTTGTGGCACGCAGAAAAAGATGAAAGGGGTGCGCCATTCCGGCTGCACCCCTTTCATATTTTCCTTAGCTAAGTTTTCGTGCGTTACTACTTAATTTCTTTTTTTGGCCGCCCCCCACGCCGCGCTCCTTCTGGTCGTAGGAGCGTGAAGGCGCGTTCAGCTAAATTCTGATCGAATCCATAAATCGTAACGAGGTCATCCACGATCATCGTAGGATACGTTTGCGGGTTTGAAAGATCGACTCCTTCCCATGCTTCACCAACCTCCACCAATTTTTCGAAGTCGGTCAGATCACCCTTCATTCGCTTTTCCTCGCGTTCTGCCTGGTTCCAATTCTTATCGGACTTGCGGAGCACTCCAACGAACTGTTCTGCCAATCTTTTTCCAAATTCTTCTTGCTCGCTCACTGGTTCCCCGGAATAGGCATGAACGATCCAATCGGCGACGTTGCTATTTGTCGGAGAGTTGGGTGGAGGGCTGTTAGGATTCCAGTAAACTTTGGCCGCCTTATTCAGAACCACAAGCCGTCTCGACATGTAATCCTTCTCGATGAATCCGTCATCGAAAAGGATCACCCCTTGCACAGTTGAGAGTCGTGGTAGGTGTTCGTAAAGGTCACTACCGAAAACGCGAAGTGAATTCAGCGTCAGATGAATTTTTCGAAGAAATTCAGGGCTTTGATTGCTGCGCTGGAGTGTGGCGTCTCGCGTTGAATAACATGCAAATCTCCTCCCGAGCGGCAGATCCATATGCCCCCATTCATTTGATGAAATCTCCGGTGGGCGGGTGACAATAAGCTCGTTGTCTTCGTTAAATCGCAATGCTTCGCGAAAGACTCCTTGATAACATTCACCCGCTTGTTGGACCTTTTCACAGTCAGTTGTGCCCAGCTTTAAATACTCAATGTCGCGAACGGCAACCGGCCTTGAGAAAGCCACTTGGTTTCGGAGAAGAAGTCTCTTGCTTTCGCTGATCGCAGGATCATTGTAGTCAAGAATTTCCACGGTCGTTCCGTAAACGGTTACATCGTCAGGTATAGCCGTGAAAATGGGTGCTTGGTGTTTTAGGCAATGCTCCAAAATGGCGGAAGGCGGGCACTTGAAGATGGACGCAGCATCTTCAATCGAATAAAGTCTGTTCTTGCACAACTGATTACGATCCGTATCGCTGCTTACCATGGTGTAGGTTTATTTACGTTGCAGGCCGAAACAAAAACAACTCGGATGAATGCGCTGTTTATTACGCAAGCTTGAATAGTGGAGTTACGCTAGCCCCTTCAAGTTGAGCATGCACGAAGTCTGCCCAGGCTTGGAGAATCTCGCGACGTTGCTCTGCGTACTCTGCCCGATTGTAAACACCCTTGATCCCTTTGATTTTGTGCGCCAATGCCATTTCGATGGCGTCCGACGAATGCCCCATCTCGTGCAAGTGAGTCGAGGCGGTACGCCGAAAGTCGTGCAAGACAAAGTGTTGTACTTCCATTGAAAGCGCACGAACAGCAGTATTAAGTGTGCTCTTGCTTATTGGGCGCTCATCTGCGCCGCGTGTACTCGGAAAGAGGTATTCGGAATGTCCCGACAAGCTTCGCAGTTCACGCAACAATTCGAGCGCCTGTCGCGATAGGAAGACTCTGTGCGGCCGATCTTTCTTCATTCGCTCTGCTGGTATATTCCACAATGCTGCATCAAGATCAAACTCATCCCAGCGTGCCTCGATTAGCTCTGACTTCCTGACCATTGTAATGAGCAGCAGATGCAGCGCAAGCTTCAAGGCGCGGCGGATATCGGATGCATAGATCGTCCGCAATACTCGGCCAATCTCTTCCGGCGAGAGAACTCTGGTTCGGCTCTCTTCCGTCGCGATGAATCGCGCCACAAGCGCAGCCGCAGGGTTTGTCTCAGCCAATTGCCTCGCGATTGCAAAATCGTACATTCGACGAAGCGCATTGCGGGTGAGTAATGCCATTTTTGGCGAGCCGCGCGATTTGATGCGATCGCACAAGTCCATGATGTCAGCAGGTTTAACCTCAGTCAGAGGCAGCTTCCCAAGAAGCGGGAAAACATCTTTCTCCATGAGCCGGCGCATGGTTGTCTTGTAGCTCTCCGATTTTCCTTCTATTTGGTCGTTTAGCCATTCGCCACCGAATGCTGCGACTGTATTGCGCTTTTCAGCCTTTGCGGCCTGTACTACGCGCTTCGGCGACTCGCCGCGAGCTACCAGTGCTGCCCATTCGTCCCTTTGCTTGCGGGCGTCCGCTAGCCCGATTTCTGGATAGCTACCAATGGTAAGCGCCGGATGGCGCACACCATGCAATTGATATCGAAAGCGCCAAATCTTGGAACCGCTTGGCATGATTTCCAAAAGAAGCCCGCCAGTATCACTGACGCGATAACGGGCCTCTTTTGGTCGAAGCGATCTGATCTTCGTATCGGTGAGAGGGGTTCCCTGGCGCGGCATGGCATATCCTTCTTAGGTACACGCAACGACAGCATGAAGTTGCTGTGTGCCAAATTGTGTACCCAAAACAACCGGAAGTCTATGGAAATTTTTGGTATGCCTTGGAATCGCTTTTCTAAGTTTTAGAGAGGAAGAGGCTCCCTCTTTGGCATCTTTCGGAACCCCTTGGAATCAAAGCTATTTTCCAATACAGAACCGGCTGAAAATCACGCCCAGCAAATCGTCTGACGTGAATTCGCCGGTGATGCTGTTCAGGCATTCCTGCGCCAGCCGCAACTCTTCCGCGAACAGATCCAGCGCCTGGCTGTCCTTCGACGCGTGCTCGGCGGCAAGATCGAGATGCTCGCGCGCGGTCTTCAGCGCCAGCAGATGGCGCTCGCGCGCGAGGAAGCGCGACTCGCCGGTCTGCTGCCACCCCGCGACGCGCAGCAACTCCGCGCGCAACAGGTCGATGCCGCGCCGCTCGGTCGCCGACAGATAGATGTGGGTCGCATCCGGCATGCGGTCCACCGCCGGCTTGTGGCCCGACAGGTCGATCTTGTTCCACACGCGCAGCACCGGCACGCCCGGCGGGAAACGCGCAGTGATGTCCTCGTCGCCGCGCGTCGGACCGCGGCTCGCGTCCAGCAGATGCACGATCACATCCGCCTTCTGCACTTCATTCCAGGTCCGTTCGATGCCGATGCGCTCGACCTCGTCGCCGGAATCGCGGATGCCCGCTGTGTCGATAATGTGCAGCGGAATGCCTTCCATCTGGATCGTCTCGGTCACCTTGTCGCGCGTCGTGCCCGCGATCGGCGTGACGATGGCGACATCCGAACCGGCCAGCGCGTTGAGCAGCGAGGACTTGCCCACGTTCGGCTGCCCGGCCAGCACCACGTTCAGGCCCTCGCGCAGCAACGCACCCTGCGCCGCCTGTTCGAACACTTCGTTCAGATTCGCGCGGATGCTCGCCAGCTGGCCGCGTGCATCTGACTTTTCCAGGAAATCGATTTCCTCTTCCGGAAAGTCGAGCGTGGCTTCCACCAGCATGCGCAAATGGACCACCTTGTCGACCAGCGCGTGGATCGTCTTCGAAAACGCGCCGGACAGCGAAGCCGATGCCGACTTCGCCGCAGCTTCGGTCGACGCTTCGATCAGGTCGGCCACCGCCTCGGCCTGCGCCAGGTCGAGCTTGTCGTTCATGAAAGCGCGCTGCGTGAATTCGCCCGGCTCCGCCACGCGCAATCCGATCTCCTGCCCGGCCTGCAGGCAGCGCGCCAGCAGCATCTGCATCACCACCGGCCCGCCGTGCCCCTGCAGCTCCAGCACATCCTCGCCGGTGTAGGAATGCGGCGCCTTGAAATAGATCGCGATGCCCTGGTCGATCACGCTGCTGTCCTCATTCCTGAACGGCAAATACGTTGCATAGCGCGGCTGCAGCTGCGCGGTGCCGCACACCGCCTGCATCACCGGCGCCAGGTTCTTGCCGGAGACGCGCACGACACCAATGCCGCCGCGTCCCGGCGCGGTAGCAATGGCAGCAATCGGAGAAGAAGAATCGTGGTTCATGAAAATGATTGTAGGTTCGGAGGTATCGGCAGGCAACTGAAAAGCGGGTGTCCACAAAAAACACAAAAGAAAAAAGTAGAAATTCGCAGCTCTTTTCATGAAGAGCGTTTCTTGGACTCCCGAAAATTTTTGTGTTTTTTGTGTCTTTCGTGGACAAAAAACAAAAAAGCCCGCGCATCGCACGGGCTTCCTTCTTGCACAAAACCGTGCTTATGACGGTTGGCCGCCCGTGATCTTCTTCGTGATCACCCATTGCTGCGTGATCGACAGCACGTTGTTCACGACCCAGTACAGCACGAGGCCGGACGGGAAGAAGAAGAACATGACCGAGAACACGATCGGCATGACCATCATCACCTTGGCCTGGACCGGATCCGGCGGCGTCGGGTTCAATTTGGTTTGCACGAACATCGAGACTGCCATCACGACCGGCAGGATGTAGAACGGGTCGGGCGACGCGAGATCGTGGATCCAGCCGAGCCACGGCGCGTTGCGCATCTCGACCGATGCCAGCAGCACCCAGTACAGCGCGATGAACACCGGGATCTGCACCACGATCGGCAGGCAGCCGCCGAGCGGATTGATCTTCTCGGTGCGATACAGCTCCATCATGGCCTGATTCATCTTGGCCGGATCGCTCTTGAAGCGCTCGCGGATGTTCTGCATCTTCGGCGTGACCGTCTTCATCTTCGCCATGCTGCGATAGCTCGCCGCCGACAGCGGGAAGAAGGCCAGCTTGATGAGAATGGTCAGCACGATGATGGTCCAGCCCCAGTTGCCCAGCACCTTGTGGATCTGGGTCATGAGCCAGAAGATCGGCTTGGCGATGATGGTCAGCCAGCCATAGTCTTTCACCAGCTCCAGGCCGGGCGCCAGTTTTTCCAGCGTGGACGATACTTCCGGGCCGGAATACAGCGGCGTCTGCATCGTCGCGCTCGCGCCCGGGGCGATGGTGCCCAGCGGCAGGATGGTGCCGACGGCGTACAGGTTGGCGTCGACCTTCTTCGTGTAAATTTCACGCGGCAGATTCTGCGGCGGCAGGAAGGCCGACACGAAATAGTGCTGCACCAGCGCGATCCAGCCCGTATTTGACTTGGCTGCGTGCTTGGCCTTGCCTTTCTCGATGTCCTCGAAGGTCATCTTCTGGAATTTTTCTTCTTCCGTATAGACGGCCGGGCCGGTAAAGGTGCTGTAGAACTTCGAGGTGCCTTCCGGCTTGTTGCCGTCGCGCACCAGTTGCAGGTAGAGCGAGGGGCTGACCGGCGCGTCGCTGTTGTTGATCACCTCATGCTTGAGGCCGATCTCGTAGTCGCCGCGCTTGAAGGTGAAGGTCTTGACCAGCTTGACGCCGTTCTGCTCGGACTCCAGCACCAGCTGCAGTTCGTTGTTGCCGTCCAGCGTACGCGGGCCGGGCTTCGCTACGAACACCGACTTGTGGTTCGGGAACGGCCCGCCGATCAGGCCGGTCTGGCCGAGGTAGGTGTGGTTCGGGTCCGCCTCGAACAGCACCATGTGCTTCGTCGGGTCGACCGGATCCTTGTGCTGCAGGAGTTCCAGGCGCTTGATTTCGCCGCCGAGCGTGTCGATGTCCGCCTTGAATACATCGGTCGTGATGGTCACGGTTTCGCTCTTCGCTTGCGGCGCGGCGGACGGCACTGCGGCCGGTGTCGCGGCAGGAGTGCTTGCCTGCGGCACGTCGCCCTTGTTGGCCGGCGCGCTGCCGGCTGCCGGTGCGGCCTGCTGGGTCGCGGTCGGGAAGAACAGCGACGGCTTGCCGTTGTAGCGCATCCAGTTGTCCCACAGCAGAAGCAGGGACAACGAGAACACAACCCACAGGACGGTACGTTGGATATCCATATGCGTATTGGTCAGTAATCAGGAATTCAGTGGTGACGGCAGGCGCACGCGTCTGCCGTCGTTTCGCCGGTCGCCTTCTTCGGCACCGGGTCCAGCCCGCCTGGATGCCACGGATGGCATTTGCACAGGCGTTTTGCCGCCAGCAGGCTGCCCCTGGCCGCACCGTGTTCGCGGATCGCTTCCACGGCATAGCTCGAACAGCTCGGGTAGAAGCGGCAATTCCGTCCGAGGAAAGGGCTGATGCCCAGCTGGTACGCGCGCAATAGTAGCAGCAAAAGCGTTTTCATCAGCGTGCCTCCTTGGATGCGGCCAGCGTATGTTTCGAGCGCAGCAGCAGCGTCAGCTCCTCGCGCAATGCGGACCTGAGCTGTGCAGTCGTTGCCGGTTCGGACTTGGAGTTCACTGGTTTGGACAGGCGTACGATGCAATCGATCGGCTGCAGGACGGATTGGCGGAACAGTTCGCGCGCAATGCGCTTGATCGTGTTACGCGTGACGGCGCGCGGCGCGAAACGCTTGGCGGCAACGATGCCCAGCCGAGCGTGGTTCAGTTGGTTGCTGCGCGCATATAGCACGAAGTGTGCCGTGCGATGGACGGGCCGCAAACGAAAAACGGATGAAAATTCATCCGTTTTAACGATTCGCCGATCGCGTGCGTAGTGTTGAGAACGAGCTTCGCCCACGCCAGCAGCGTGCGGTGCAATGTCTGGCTCAGACTGCCAGACGCTTGCGGCCTTTGGCGCGGCGCGCATTGAGTACAGCGCGGCCACCACGGGTTGCCATGCGAACGCGGAAGCCATGGGTGCGCTTGCGGCGGACGACGGAAGGTTGGTAAGTACGTTTCATTATTGGTCTCGCTAGTCAGCAAAAATGGGTGGGATCATCACGCAGCCCATTCTTGTCTTGTGCTAAAGGTACAAAACACACAAAACGCAACAGGCAGTGAACCCGCAATTAAACCCCATTTTCCGGTTTTCTGTCAATCACTTAGAGGGGCAACAAGTTGCCGCGGAGTTCGGCGGCGGCCGGTCGCGCCGAGGTGGAGCGTCTGTTCATTCCCATTTGTAATAAACGCGGATCGCCTCATCCCGAAGCCCAAATTATCCACATTTGCAAGGTTTTTTTTATGTCGGAAAAATGACGCAGCCTGTGGATAACCCCCCTTGCCGGGTATAGAATAGCCGTCCCGTGTGGAACGCCAGACGTTACCAAACGCCGCACCGGCGCTGCATGCGCATTCGCTGCAGGCTGCCGGAAGGGTGAACGCAAGGCAGTCGGTCATGTTCCGCGCCCTCCCCGACACTAGAAAAAAATTCATGGAAGATTTTTGGCAGACGTGCTCCTCCTTGCTGGAGCAGGAGCTTACGCCGCAACAATTCAGTGCATGGATTAAGCCGTTGGCGCCGCTCGATTATGAGGATGGCCGATTGCGCATCGCTGCGCCCAACCGGTTCAAGCTGGACTGGGTCAAAACCCAGTTTGCCAGCCGCATCACGACCCTGGCCTCCCAATATTACGAAGCACCGGTGGAGGTGATGTTCGTGCTCGATCCGCGCACGGGCGCCGTGAAGAAGCCGGCCCCGGCTCCCGCGCCCGCCGTGGCCCTGGCCGGCGGAGTGGACATGCCGGACATGCCCGACCCGATCGAACGCGCCGGCATTGTCATTGAAGAAACGAAGAAGCGCGATCAGAGCAAGGTCAATGAAGCGCTCACCTTCGACAGCTTCGTGACCGGCAAGGCGAACCAGCTGGCGCGCGCGGCGGCCATCCAGGTCGCCAACAACCCCGGCGTTTCCTATAACCCGCTGTTCCTCTACGGCGGCGTGGGCCTGGGCAAAACCCACCTGATCCATGCCATCGGCAACCAGTTGCTGGCCGATAATCCAAATGTCCGTATCCGCTACATTCACGCAGAACAGTACGTTCGCGACGTAGTGACCGCTTACCAGCGAAAAGGCTTCGACGATTTCAAGCGTTACTACCATTCGCTGGACATGCTGCTGATCGACGACATCCAGTTCTTCGCCGGCAAGAGCCGCACGCAGGAAGAATTTTTCTATGCGTTCGAAGCGCTGATTGCTGCAAAGAAACAGATCATCATTACCAGCGACACCTATCCGAAGGAAATCACCGGCATGGACGACCGCCTGATTTCCCGTTTCGACTCCGGCCTGACGGTCGCCGTCGAGCCGCCGGAGCTGGAAATGCGGGTGGCGATCCTGCTGAAAAAAGCGGCACAGGAAGGCGCGACACTGAACGATGACGTCGCTTTTTTCGTTGCCAAGCATTTACGATCGAACGTTCGTGAACTGGAAGGCGCGTTGCGCAAAATCCTCGCGTACTCCCGCTTCCACGGCAAGGATATTACGATCGATGTTGTCAAGGAGGCATTGAAAGATCTGCTTTCGGTCCAAAATAGGCAGATATCGGTCGAGAACATCCAGAAGACGGTCGCCGACTTTTTCAACATCAAGGTCGCCGACATGTATTCGAAAAAGCGCCCGGCAAACATTGCTCGACCGCGCCAGATCGCGATGTATCTCGCCAAGGAGCTGACGCAGAAAAGTCTGCCGGAAATCGGCGAGCTGTTCGGCGGCCGCGACCACACCACCGTGCTGCACGCCGTGAGGAAGATCGCCGCCGACCGCTCCAAGAACCCGGAAGTGAACCACGAACTGCATGTGCTGGAGCAGACGCTGAAAGGGTAATCCACAGCTGCCTCCGGCCTTGTGGATAAGTCTGCTGAAAGCACTATCGCAAGCAGGCGACTCGTCGCATCAGGAAACTGTTTCCTCATGGAAATTCAGGTCTTTTTCCGGCCATGAGGTAGGCCTTTTCCATCACGTAATGGCTTATCAAGACGGCAAAAAGCCCACACTTTGATTTCTTGGAAGCCCCTCTTTTCTGTCAAAATAGAGGTTGTTCCGAGTTTGTTTTTCCTGGCCAGTGTCGGTTTTTGCAGGCCTGCCGTTTCACACGAAATCAAGCACTGTCTCAACCCAATTACTACAAGGACAAAAGCATGCAATTGGTCAAAACCCAACGAGACACGCTTCTCCGACCGCTGCAGATCGTGAGTGGTATTGTCGAGCGTCGGCACACGCTGCCGATTCTGGCCAATATCCTCATTCGCAAGGACGGCGAAAAAGTGTCTTTCCTGTCGACCGACATCGAAGTGCAGATCACCACGCACGCCAATGTCGGCAGCGGCGGTGAAGTGGCCGCCACCACGGTTGCGGCGCGCAAGCTGCTCGACATTCTGCGCGCGCTGCCGGAAGGCGACGTCTCGCTCTCGCTGGCGAACAAGCGCATGACGGTCCAGTCCGGCAAATCGCGTTTCGGTCTGCAGACCCTGGCGGCGGAAGAATTCCCGACCGTGGCGCAGGCCGAGCACTTCAATGCGAAGGTCACGCTGCCGCAGAAGACGCTCAAGCACCTGTTCAACATGGTGCACTTCGCGATGGCGCAGCAGGACATTCGCTACTACCTGAATGGCATGTTGCTTGTCGTGGACGGCAAGAACGTGATCGCCGTGGCGACCGATGGCCACCGCCTCGCGTTCTGCCAGGTCGAGACCGACCAGGATTTCCAGCGCCATGAAGTGATCATTCCGCGCAAGACCATCCTGGAACTGCAGCGCCTGCTCGAAGACCAGGACAGCCCGGTCGACCTTGAGATCGCCACCAACCAGGTGAAGCTGAGCTTCGCGGACATCGAACTGATTTCCAAGCTGGTCGAAGGCAAGTTCCCCGATTTCACGCGCGTGATCCCGAAGGGCTACAAGAACAACTTCACGATCGACCGCCAGACGCTGCTGCACTCCCTGCAGCGCACGGCAATCATGACCAGCGACAAGTTCAAGGGCGTGCGCTGCATCATCAGCCCTGGCAGCCTGAAAATCAGCTCGACCAACGCCGACCAGGAAGAAGCGGTGGAAGAACTCGAAATCGATTACGGCGGCGACAGTGTCGACATCGGTTTCAACGTCACTTACCTGCTGGATGTACTCAACAATCTCAAGAGCGATAACATCAATATCGCGCTTGGCGACGCCAATTCATCGGCGCTGATCACCGTACCGGATAACGCAGACTTCAAGTATGTCGTGATGCCGATGCGTATTTGATTTGATTGATAACGCAATTCGCAAGGGGGCCGCTGTAGTTTTGGCGAGCCCCTTTGCTGCATTTTTGGAAGTTTATATTTTTAGCTGATTGGCTCCTTCCCCCTTGCACGGGGAAGGTCGGGATGGGGGTAGAGAGGTCGATTTTGCGGCATCGCCGACTCAAGCACTCTACCCCCACCCTAACCCTCCCCCTGCAACGGGGCGGGAACCCGCAAGCTAAACCGTTCTTTTAGACGTAACTCGATTCATCAGAAGGCAGCCATGTCCGCGATCCCTCAGCAAAACACTCCGCAACCGCAAGCCAGCCAGTACAGCGCGTCCTCGATCCAGATTCTCGAAGGTCTCGAAGCCGTCCGCAAGCGCCCTGGCATGTACATCGGCGACACCTCCGACGGCACGGGCCTGCACCATCTGGTATTCGAAGTCCTCGACAACTCGATCGACGAAGCGCTGGCCGGCCACTGCACGGAAATCCACGTCACCATCCACGCCGACAACTCCATTTCCGTGACCGACAACGGCCGCGGCATTCCCACTGGCATCAAATGGGACGACAAGCACGATCCCAAGCGCAGCGCCGCGGAAATCGTCATGACCGAGCTGCATGCCGGCGGCAAGTTCGACCAGAACTCCTACAAGGTCTCCGGCGGCTTGCATGGCGTCGGCGTGTCCTGCGTGAACGCGCTGTCCAAGCTGCTCAAGCTCACCATCCGCCGCGACGGCAAGATTCACGCGATGGAATTCGCCAAGGGCGTGGTGCAGAACCGCGAACTCGCCGTGCAGGACGGCGTACACATCTCGCCGATCAAGGTCACCGGCGATACCGACAAGCGTGGCACCGAAGTGCACTTCTGGGCCGATGAAGAAATCTTCACGCACGTCGAATTCCACTACGACATCCTCGCCAAGCGCATCCGCGAACTCTCGTTCCTGAACAATGGCGTGCACATTAAGCTCAGCGATCAGCGCACCGGCAAGGAAGAGGACTTCGCGTTCGAAGGCGGCACCCGCGGCTTCGTCGAGTACATCAACAAGAACAAGAGCGTTCTGCATCCGACCATCTTCCAGGCCACCGGCGAGAAGGCCTCCGATCAAGGCACCACCATCGGCGTCGACGTCTCCATGCAATGGAACGATGCGTACAACGAACAGGTGCTCTGCTTCACCAACAACATCCCGCAGCGCGACGGCGGCACCCACCTCACCGGCCTGCGCGCCGCGATGACGCGCGTGATCAACAAGTACATCGAAGAAAACGATCTCGCCAAGAAAGCGAAGGTTGAAATCTCCGGCGACGACATGCGCGAAGGCCTTACGTGCGTGTTGTCGGTCAAGGTGCCCGAGCCGAAGTTCAGCTCGCAGACCAAGGACAAGCTCGTGTCCTCGGAAGTGCGCGGCCCGGTCGAAGAAATCGTCGCCAAGACGCTGACCGACTTCCTGATGGAAAAGCCGAACGATGCCAAGATCATCTGCGGCAAGATCGTCGAAGCCGCCCGCGCGCGCGAAGCCGCCCGCAAGGCGCGCGAACTCACGCGCCGCAAGGGCGTGATGGAC
>JAKACN010000142.1 GCA_021821365.1 Pseudomonadota bacterium
TCGAGCGCAAGCAGCTCAAGGTCGACACCGAGAAGTTCGAGACCAATGTGCCGGGCATTTTCGCGGTGGGCGACATCAACACCTACCCGGGCAAGAAGAAGCTGATCCTGTCCGGCTTCCACGAGGCCGCGCTGGCGGCGTTCGGCGCCGCGCCTTACATCTTCCCCGAGAAGAAGATCCACATGCAGTACACCACCACTTCGCCGAAGCTGCACAAGGTGCTGGGCGTGGAAAGCCCGGTCTTCGACTAAGCATTCTGCAATTCGCCAAAACGCCCCGCGCCTGCCAAGGTTCGGGGCGTTTTGTTTTTCTTCTGCGCATGCACGTGTCGCCGCCGCCGTTGTTGCTTCACAACAGATTATTGCCCCCCGGTGCGTGACCAAACTTCAGGTAATTTTTACAAATTGACTGACGGTGCCGCGAATCTCGCGCAGGCGCAGTAATGCAAGTCCGCTGAGCCAGGCGTCTGATCGGTAGCGACAATTGCGTTTCCGCGTTCGCTCATGCCGTCCGCTACGTCGTCGGCATGGATAGTGCTTTGATTTCTATATAGAACGCCCTGCATCCAGGCAGCAGGCAGAGAAAGAACGGCAAGAACGCATCACGCAAGCCGCCGACAACCGATTGCACAGTCGACATGTCAACAACAGCGCCCAAGGACGCTCCTGCAGGCATCCTGTTGTACCTGGGCGGGGAACATGACAACCGGTGCGGTTTGTAACGTAGCGAGCGGCAGGAACGACTAAAGAGACATCAGGCGACCAGGAGTCTGTTGTTATCGCCGGGAATGCAACTATATGGGTAACGTGTCGTATTGACGGCAACAGGTGGCGAAACAGTCGCACTGCAGCCAACAGATGGAGTCTGTATGATGTTTCTTCATTGCAAATTCATTTTGCCAAGCCTTGGCAAAAATGCGGCAGAGGAAAGAAACGGCCCACGTGGCAATACTGCAAACAGGAAATATATTTCTTGCGGAAATTTCCTAAAATTGCATATGATGCATTGCAGCAACGGATGTTTATCCGGAGAATCTAGCGCCACTGGTACCACTTGAAAGAGGCCACTATGCTTTACCAATTTCATGAGCTGAACCGCACGTTCCTGAATCCGCTGATCCAATGGGCGGAGGCTTCCGCCAAGCTGTTCACGAACCCGGTTTCCCCGCTCGCCCACACGCCGTTCGCGCAACGTATCGCGGCAGGCTACGAATTGATGTACCGGCTCGGCAAGGATTACGAAAAGCCCGAATTCGGTATCAAGACCGTTCCGGTCAACGGCAAGCCCGTTGGCGTTTTTGAGGAAGTCGCCGAGCAGAAACCGTTCTGCCGCCTGATCCACTTCAAGAAGGACCTGAACGACAAGCAGTTCGCGCAATTGAAGCAGCCGACCGTGCTGCTGGTCGCTCCCTTGTCCGGGCATCACTCGACGCTGCTGCGCGATACCGCTCGCAGCCTGCTGTCGAACCATGATGTCTACATTACCGACTGGACCGATGCGCGCATGGTGCCGGCGTCCGAAGGCGCGTTCCACCTTCACGACTACATCTACTACGTGCAGGACTTCATCCGTCGCCTCGGCCCGGATCTGCACGTGATCTCCGTATGCCAGCCGACCGTGCCGGTGCTCGCAGCAATTTCGCTGATGGCCAGCGAAAACGATCCGAAGCTGCCGAAGACCATGACCATGATGGGCGGCCCGATCGATCCGCGCAAATCGCCCACCGAAGTCAATGACCTCGCAACCAAGCGCCCCTACTCTTGGTTCGAGACCAGGGTGATCTACAGCGTACCGCCGAACTATCCGGGCTTCGGGCGCAAGGTCTATCCCGGCTTTCTGCAGCACGCCGGATTCATCGCGATGAATCCGGGCCGCCACGCGCAAAGCCACTGGGATTTCTACATGCATCTGCGCGAAGGCGACAACGAGTCGGCGGAAATGCATCGCAAGTTCTACGACGAGTACAACGCCGTGCTCGACATGCCGGCTGAATACTATCTCGAGACCATCAAGACGGTATTCCAGGAATTCCGCCTGCCGATGGGCACCTGGGAAGTCGAGGGCAAGCTGGTGCGTCCGCAGGACATCAAGAATGTCGCGCTGTTCACCATCGAAGGCGAACTCGACGATATCTCCGGGCTCGGCCAGACGGAAGCGGCGCATGGCTTATGCTCCAGCATTCCGAAAGCGAAAAAACACCATTACGTTGCCGAGAAGTGCGGCCATTACGGCATCTTCTCCGGCCGCCGCTGGCGTGAAATCATCTGCCCGAAGATCACGGAGTTCATCAAGACCTATTCCTGATCGGTATTCGCATTCAGTTCAAAGCCGTTCTCCTTCCGGGAGAACGGCTTTTTTATTTATTGCGTGCGTGGTTTGTCGGATAATCCTGCTTTTACCTTCTGCAAAACCTGCCGTGTCATCAAACGCCAAATCGCTGGCCGACCAGATCGAAGACCTGTTGCCGCAAACGCAATGCACAAAGTGCGGCTATCCCGCCTGCCGCCCCTATGCCGAGGCGATTGCGAACGGCGCGGCCTCTTACAACCAGTGCCCGCCTGGCGGCGTGGAAGGTGTTGCCAGGCTCGCCACGTTGCTGGGCAAGCCGGTCATTCCCCTGAATCCGGTCAATGGCATGGAACGGCCACGCCCGGTCGCGGTCATCGATGAAAGCCTGTGCATCGGCTGCACGCTCTGCATCCAGGCCTGTCCGGTCGATGCCATCGTCGGCGCCGCCAAGCAGATGCATACCGTCATGCCGGAGCTGTGTACCGGATGCGACCTCTGCGTGGCGCCCTGCCCGGTCGATTGCATCGCGATGGTCGACGCCACTCCCGGCAAGACCGGCTGGGAAGCTTGGTCGCAGGAGCAGGCGGATGCCGCCCGCGAGCGGCATGCGTTCCATGTCTCCCGCCTGCGACGCGACAAGGAAGAAAACGACGCGCGGCTGGCGGCAAAGGCCGCTGCCAAGCTCAAGGCAGTGGAAGCCGAATCGACACTGACGCCGGAAGAAAGGACGGCGCAGGAACGCAAGCGGGCCATCATTCAGGCGGCCATGGAACGCGCGCGGCTCAAGAAAGAGCAAACTGCGACGCAAGCAGCGACTGCACCGGGAATTGACGATGTCTCGCGTTCGGTGAAGAAACAGATCGCCGACATCAACACCAGGCTCGAAGAAGCGAAAGACAAGCCATGAACGCCGAAAAACGCCTCGAGATTTTCAAACGCTTTCACAGGGCAAATCCGCATCCGACGACGGAGCTGGAATACACCACACCGTTCGAACTGCTGATCGCCGTGATCCTGTCCGCGCAGGCGACCGACGTATCGGTGAACAAGGCAACGCGCAAGCTGTACCCGGTTGCGAATACCCCTGCCAGGATCCATGCCCTGGGCGTCGAGGGACTGACCGAATATATCCGCACCATCGGCCTGTACCGCACCAAGGCGAAGAACGTGATCGAAACCTGCCGCATCCTGCTCGAGCAGCACAACGGCCAAGTGCCGCGCTCGCGTGAAGCGCTGGAGGCCTTGCCCGGCGTAGGACGCAAGACGGCGAACGTGGTCCTCAACACGGCCTTCGGCGAGCCGACCATTGCCGTCGACACGCACATCTTCCGCGTCGCCAACCGCACCGGCATCGCGCCGGGAAAGAACGTCGAGGAAGTCGAGCGCAAGCTGCTGAAGGTCGTGCCGGAGGAATTCCGCCACGACGCGCATCACTGGCTGATCCTGCACGGGCGCTATATCTGCATCGCGCGCAAGCCGCAGTGCTGGAATTGCCTGATCGCCGACCTGTGCGAGTTCAAGGACAAGACGCCCTTGCCGGAGAAAGGCGTCTGAGCGCGCGGCGCGCGCATGCCCTTATTCGATCCGGCCAGCCTCTTCGAAGGTGAGGCGCGGCCCTCTTGGGTGCAGCTTGCTGGTGTCGCCATAACCCAGGCTGCACACGAAGTTCGCCTTGATCGATGTACCCGGGAAAAATGCGGTGTTCACTTTGTCCGCATTGAATCCCGACATGGGTGCGCAATCCAGTCCCAGTGCACGCGCAGCGATGATGAGGTACGCGCCCTGCAGCGATGAATTGCGCATGGCAGTGCTCGCAATCGCCTCCGGCTTGCCCGCAAACCATGAGCGCGCACCCGGATTATGCGGGAAGAGTTGCGGCATTTTCTCGTAGAACTCCATGTCCATGCCGATGATCGCCGTGACGGGCGCCGTCCTGGTCTTTTCGACATTGCCCGCATCCATGCAGGCCAGCAGCTTTTCCTTTGCCTCTGCCGACTTTACGAAGACGATGCGTGCCGGGCTGCAGTTCGCCGAAGTCGGCCCCCACTTCATCAAGTCATAGATCTGCCGCAATTGCTCGTCGGAGACCGGCTTGTCGCGCCAGCCGTTATGCGTCCGCGCATTGCGGAAAAGGGTATCGAGTGCAGTGTCATTCAACATGTGATGTTCCATTTGTGATGGTTCGGATTTCCTCGCGCTCGTGATGCGAGGAATGTTGACTATGTTAAAGGAATCCGCGTCGCCAGGCGCGTGCCGGTAAAATAAGCGCTTCCCCGAGATTCATTTGCCACAACGATGTTTACTCCTTCACAGCACGACGTTCGACGCTTTTTTTGCGAAACCTATCGCAAGGCCAGGGCCAACGACATCCTCACGCCGATGGAGGCTATCGCGCGCGACTGGATCATGCAGCATGAGGAGTACTGGGAGGCACTTGCCGACGTGGATGCCGCATTGGCAAAAGACTACGCAGTGGAGAGCGGACAAACCAATCCCTTCCTGCACTTGTCGATGCACCTGTCGATTGCCGAACAGGTTTCAATCGATCAGCCGGCGGGTATCCGCAGCGCCTTTCTTTCGCTTGCGCAAAAGCTCGGGTCGGAACATGAGGCACATCACCAGGTGATGGAATGCCTGGGAGAGATGATCTGGAATTCGCAACGCAGCGGCCTGCCGCCCGATGGGGCAGCCTATGTCGAATGCGTGAAGCGGCGCTGAGCCGGCGTCGACGGAAAAGGCGGCCATTATGGACACGCCTTCTCGCAAACGGCTTCAGTCGATTCTGACGGTCTGCTTGCGCGGCTTTTCTTCTTCCACCTTGGGCAATTCCACGCGCAGTACGCCGTTCCTGTAACTGGCCTTGGCCTGGTCGGCCTTGACGGCGGCATGCAGGGGAACGATGCGCTCGAAACTGCCGTAAGCGCATTGCAGCACGCGATAGCGTCCTTCCGTTTCTTCGCGTTCGAAGCGCTTTTCTCCGCGCACGATCAGCGAATTTCCGCTCACTTCGATGTCCATGTCGTTCTTGTCCAGTCCCGGCACCTCGATGCGCACGACAAGGCGCTTCTCGTCTTCGAACACATTGCCACCGAGCATGGACCAGCCCATCGATGGAATGAAGAACGCGTCGTCGATATCGCCTCTCGCCGGCAGATTGGTCTGCGCGCCCGGCCTGAACCGGGTGATCGCGCTGGACGCAGAGTGCCGCAGATGCTGCCAGCCTTCGGCGACCGAATCCCAAAAAGACGACCAGCCTTGTTTGATCTCGTCGAGTTTCATCGCTTGCCTCCATCGAAACGGAAAATGGCCGCATGCGCGGCCGTAACCCTCAATCAGATGACCTTGATCTCGATCTTGCGCGGTTGCGCGTGCTCGGCCTTCGGGATGCGCAACTTGAGCACACCATTCCTGAATTCCGCCGACGCCTTTTCGGTGTCCAGTTCGCGTGAGAGCGTGAATACCCGACGATAGCGCGGCAACCGCACTTCGACATGGCTCGATTCGATTTCCTGTGGCGCGTTCAGCGCCACCTCGCCGTCAATGGTCAGGGTTCCTGCTTCGAGTTGCAGGTTCAGTTTTTCCTTCGGCACACCCGGCAGATCTGCAAACAGCGTGATGCCGGAAGCGTCCTCGATCACATCGACCGGCGGAAGCAAGGCGGCCTCGGGACGGACGCCTTCATTTGTCCTTGTCACATTTGTCTTTTCGTTCATGGTGCTTCCTTCTCGATTACTGGATGGAGATGCGACGCGGCTGCGGCGCTTCGCGACGCTTGACGCTGACGTGCAGCACGCCATTCTTGTATTCGGCGGAAACGCCGCTCGGATTGACGTCGTCCTCCGGCAGGCTTACCACGCGGCGGAATGGCCCGGCGAAGCGCTCGTTGATATGTACCGAAGCCTTCTTGTCGCCTTCTTCGGGAAGATCGGCGGCGCGTTCACCGGATATCGTCAGGACGCCGCGTTCAAGATTGACTTCGATGCTCGCCGGATCCAGTCCCGGCGCGAATGCGTACAGCTCCACGGATTGCGGCGTGTTGCCGACATTCAACGCAGGGAAGCCACCGCGGCCGATCCCGCGGATGCTCGGCCCGGTTTCGAATGCCTGCTGCATTTCGCGTTGCAGCCGGTCAAGCTCGGCAAACACGTCGCGAGGAAATACCGATCGATACAACATTTCATCCTCCTGTCATGTTGAAGTTGACTCAAACCGACTCCGTCCGTTGTCGGCGCACATCGACAACATATGCGCAGCTGATAGAAATTCAATACCTTGAATTGACGCCTTTCCGGCACCATTATTGATGTAATGGCATCAACAGGAGCGCCCGGCGAAATGCCGACGGCAAGGCGTTCCAAGTAGAAGGAGAATCCGATTGGAATTCAAGGACTACTACCAGACCCTGGGCGTCGCACGGGACGCGACGGCGGACGAAATCAAGAAAGCGTTCCGCCGCCAGGCGCGCAAATACCATCCCGACGTATCCAAGGAACCCGATGCGGAAGCCCGCATGAAGGAAGTCAACGAGGCTTTCGCGGTGCTGTCCGATCCCGAAAAGCGCGCCGCCTATGATCAGCTCGGACAGCGCTACCGGGCCGGCCAGGACTTCCGTCCGCCGCCGGACTGGGATGCCGGCTTCGAATTTTCCGGGCGCGGATTCAGCGGAGCCGAAGCGTCGGATTTCAGCGATTTCTTTTCTGAACTGTTTGGCAGCCGCACAGGCGGATTCAGCGAGGCGCGTTTCCACGCGCGCGGCGAGGATCATCATGCGAAGATCATGCTCGACATCGAGGATGCCTATCATGGAGGGGCGCGAACGTTGAGCCTGCGCGTGCCCCGCATCGACCAGCGCGGACATGTGACACTTGCCGAGCATTCACTGGAAGTGCGCATCCCGAAGGGAGTGCGCGACGGCCAGCTGATTCGCCTGGCCGGCCAGGGTGCGCCCGGCACCGGAGGCGGACAGGCCGGCGACTTGTACCTTGAAGTGCATTTCAATCCGCACGCCCGTTATCGGGTCGACGGACGCGACGTGTATGCCAACCTGCCGGTCGCGCCCTGGGAAGCGGCGCTCGGCGCCACCGTGAAGGCACCCCTGCCGGACGGAACGGTGGAAGTGCGCATCCCCGAGGGCTCGCCGTCCGGCCGCAAGCTCCGTCTCAAGGGCCGAGGCATTCCGGGTTCTCCTCCAGGCGACCTGTATCTCGTGACGGAAGTCGTACTGCCGCCGGCAACCAGTCCGAAGGCGCGCAGTCTGTATGAAACGATGGCACGCGAACTCGCGTTCAATCCACGCCAGGCACTGGGAGTGTGAACGATGACGCAGGAAATTGTGGCAGTGGTGATGGAGGAAGCACGGCTCTCGCTGGAAGAGTTGGCAGCAAGCTGCACGGTGAGCCGCGAATGGATCGTCGAACATGTGCACGCCGGCGCCCTGCCCGGCCAAGCAAGCGAGGAGCCGGGACAGTGGCGTTTCTCCGGACGGGATCTGATGAGAACGCGCCGCCTCTACGAACTGGAACGCACCTTCGACGCCAATCCGGAACTGGCCGGACTGGTCGCAGATCTTTTCGACGAACTCGAACGACTGCGTTCGCGGATGCGGGCTGCGGGACTGGCGCCGGACTAAGGTCGTCTGACGGCGGCGCTGAAAACAAAAAGCCACGACGCATCGTGGCTTTTTGCATGAACCGTGAATGTGGCGATTACTTTCGCAGCACCAGGGAGCCAGGCAGGCTGTGCAGGTAGGCAGCGATGTCCAGAATATTCTGGTGGGACAGCGCCTTGGCTTGTCCGCCCATGATTGCATTGCCGCGGCCATTGGCGCCGTCCGTGCCGCGCTGGTAAGCGATCAGCGCATGTGTGAGGTAATCCTCGTGCTGGCCGGCGAGCTTGGGATAACTCGGGTCGATCGGTGAATTGAAATCCTTGCCGTGGCAGGCAGCGCAATTGAATTTTTCGGCCGCCGCCTTGCCGGCCTCGACATTTCCGCCTGCAAATGCATTGAACGAAACCAGAACGGCTGTGATCGCGAGAATCTTTTTCATTATCTGTCCCCTCATTTCTGCTGTGCGTAGTAAGCCGCGACGTCGGCAATGTCCTGGTCCGACAAACCGGCCGCGATGCCGCGCATGCTGGGGTTCTTGCGGTCGCCCTTCTTGTACTCGTTCAGGGCGTTCATGATGTACTTCGCGTTCTGCCCGCCCAGCATTGGCACCTGGTACACCTCGGGGAACGATGCCTTGTAACCCGGGATGCCGTGGCATCCGATGCACATGGCAACCTTGTTTTCGGCCGCTTTGGGATTGCCGACGAGGTCAGCGGAAGCGGCGACGCCGGCAACACCTGCGAGCGCGAGGAACGCAAATAGTTTTTTCATGGTCGATGGAGGGGTGAGTGATACGGAATTCCGGAACTGCCTTATTCGCAAGAAGTCCGTATCGGTCGCCTGCCGGCTCGACAGCAGACTGGCACCAGACAGGCTTTCGGCACAGAAAGAAAAGTGAGACAGCCGAATCGAACTACTTGCGGATAAGCTCCTGGCACGTTCTGTAGGTGTTGCTCTTACGCACCAAAATCCGGTAATTCTACCCCAACATTGTCCAATCGTCCACGCACAACAAAGCTTTCCGCCGACATGGATGACAGCCTATTGCCCGGCCTTCGAACGTTTCACACTTTCCTGTTCTTCGAGAGCGTGCCGCTCAGGCAGGACTTCCACCGCGGCAGATTGCCGTTCAGGCAACAGAAAGCTGCGTGGTGAGCCACCCAACCGTCGCAATACGGCCCGAATCACGAGGCGGCGAAGCCGCAACGGCACGTCGCGGGCATGCAGGGCCAGCACCAGCGCGCAGGTGAAAGCCACGCCGATATTCAGTATGCCGGTCAGGAAAGCTCCTCCTGCCGCCAGCCAGAACTCTGCGGTACCGAGCACGCTCCATCCCAGGCTTGCACCGGCTGACGCAAGCGTGCCGGTAGCCAGCGTGACATGCCGCACGTCCAGAGGCAAGCCGAAAAACTGCAGGAGCACGGGCGACATGCCCAGCAAGAACGCCAGTGACACATTGCCGACAATGCCGGCGATGTTGCGCTCCAGCCAGCGTGCGAGACGGTCGGCGCGGACCGGACCCAGCGCATGCACCAGCCGGCGGTGATGCGCCAGCGCTTCGCGCATCTTCCGCAGCGCGAACCAGTTGTCGGCGAAACCGGCGCCGACGCTTGACAGCCAGAGCAGCAGGCCCGTGCATGCCGCAAAAAGCGGCGTCATGCCGAACATCGACAAGCCCTTCAGGCTGGCATGCGCCCGGTCGGGCGACATGAGCCCCGAACCTGTCGCCAACCACATGCCCGACGACACCGCGAGCATGGTCGGCACTATGGTGGCCACATTGCCGAACACCGCGGCTGCCTGCGAGCGCAGCAGGGCTCCGACCTCGGTGATCAGCTTGCGCAGACCGTCAGCCGTATCGAGCGCCTGCATCTTCGACGCCAGGGCCGGCGCGGTGATGGCAGGCTGTCGTGCCGCAAGCGTGCCGCCCGCCAGGGAAATTGCCAGGAAGCTTGCCGCGTAATTCACCGACGCAAACGCACCTTCGAAAAAGCGCGCAATGCCAGCAGCGGGAATCGCCGCCTTGACCAGCACTGTCAAGGCGCTCACCACGCCGCCCTTGCATGCCGATTTGAACATCGCCAGATACTCGCCGCGATCGCGCACAACGTATTGCTCGCCGCGGTCGGCATTGCGTTCGACCATCTTCCGCGCCAGCAGCGAAAAGCTGCGGCTGATCAATCCGCGCACCGTGGAGCGGCGATGATGCGCCTCGACCAGGTCGACCAGCAACGCCTGCGCCGGCACCGTCAGCTGTGCGCCGGGAAGCGCGGAGCGCAGGTCGATCAGGCGCGCCATGCGCACGAGCTGCGCGCGCATGCGTTCGACACGATAGACCAGTCCAACCGACACGCCATGCTCGTCGAGGTGCGCATAGATCCGGTCGGTCTGCGCCTGGCATACCGCGACCAGCATGCGCACGCTGCGCAGCGCGCCTTCGTCGTGCGCGCCGGCCATGAGGTACTTCTGCAGCTCGCGCTGCAGCGCCATGAACGGCGTGGCCTGCAGCGGTACGCGCGGCTCAAGCCGTTGCCGGAATTCAGGGCTGATGCCGACGGCGATGATCATCGATACGAGGTAGGTCAGCGCTTCGTCGATCTGCTGGCTGTAGGCATGCGAAATGCCGTCGTCGGCGCACAGCTTCCAGAGGCGTGCCAGCGTCTTGTGGTCCATCCCCGTGAGCCAGTCGGCATCGGCAGAATCCGGGAACATCGCGGTAAACAAGGCGGAAAGTTCATGTTCCGACGGCGCTTTCGGCAGAATCTTTTTGGCGACGCGTTCCGACAGTTCGCCGAAAAACGCCGGCTCGTGCGGCAGGCCGGTGGCGCAGAAAAGTTCCGGTCCGGCCGCCTCGCGCAAGGTTTTCTGCAGCGTTGCCTGCACCACGCGCCGCACATCGCGATGACTGTCGAGCCAGTCGAGCATGAAACGCGTGCGCTGGTGCTTGATGCGCCGCCAGGCGCTTTCATCCAGGCTCGACCTGCGCGGGCCGTGCCGCAACCAGTCGGCGACATCGATCATCCAGTTGGCGCGCTCGGTCCAGGCGGCGAAGGGATTGGCGCGCCGCATCAGGGCTTCGATTTGCGCAATGTATTGCAGGTGATGCTCATTGTGGCGGGGCGATGCACGGCGAAAGCGGCGCCACATCACCCAAAGCTTCAGCAGGGAAATTTTCATGAAATTCTGGAAATGAAGAGGAAAAGGCTGGAGGCTTTCCTCCAGCTCGTATTTTCTTTCTCGCTTATACTTGGTCTTATTTTCAATCTTGATGACACAACGCTATGCGACAAGAAACCCGCTTCGAAGGTTCCCGGAATTATGTTGCGACCAATGATCTGAAACTCGCGGTCAATGCCGCATTGACGTTGCAACGTCCATTGCTGATCAAGGGCGAACCGGGAACCGGCAAGACGATGCTGGCCGAGGAAGTGGCCGCCGCGCTCGGCATGCCGCTGCTGCAATGGCACATCAAGTCCACCACCAAGGCGCAGCAGGGCCTGTATGAGTATGATGCGGTGTCGCGCCTGCGCGACTCGCAGCTCGGCGACGAGCGTGTGAAGGACATCCACAACTATATCGTCAAGGGCGTGTTGTGGCAGGCTTTCACATCGGAGCAGCAGGTCGTTCTGCTGATCGATGAAATCGACAAGGCCGACATCGAATTCCCGAATGACCTGCTGCGCGAACTCGATCGCATGGAGTTCTATGTGTACGAAACGCGCGAACTGGTGAAGGCAAGGACACGTCCGCTGGTGATCATCACCTCGAACAACGAGAAGGAACTGCCCGACGCCTTTCTGCGCCGCTGCTTCTTCCACTACATCCGTTTCCCGGACAAGGATACGATGTCGCAGATCGTCGACGTGCACTTCCCGAGCCTGAAGAAGGATCTGCTGGCGCAGGCGCTGGAGACCTTCTACGAAGTGCGCGACGTCGCCGGGCTGAAGAAGAAACCGTCCACTTCCGAATTGCTCGACTGGCTGAAGCTTTTGCTTGCCGAAGACATTCCGCCGGAAGCATTGCGCAGCAAGGATGCGAAGGCCATTGTTCCGCCGCTGCACGGCGCGCTGCTGAAGAACGAGCAGGATGTTCATCTGTTCGAGCGGCTGGTCTTCATGTCGCGCGCGAACCGCTGACAGGAATGCAACATGGCTTTTGTCGCACCTGTCACCCTGCCCGGCCAGCATGCCACGCTGGAGCCGCTGGCCCTGGAGCATGAGGAAGAAATCAGGCTGGCCGTTGCGGACGGCAAGCTGTGGGAGCTCTGGTTCACGACGGTGCCGACACCGGACGGCGTGCGCCACTACATCGAACAACTTCTGGCACTGCACGAACGCGGTGAGGCCTTTGCCTTCACGGTCCTCCATAACGTCAACGCCAGGAACGTGTGCGGTACGCGCTACCTGC
>JAKACN010000143.1 GCA_021821365.1 Pseudomonadota bacterium
GCCTCTTCGCCGAGCTTCAGCGCCGTCAGGCCGATATCGATATAGCCGGGCAGGTTCTCCGCGCGCACCTGGTAGAACACCGGCCGTGCATGGTGGCGATCGCACAGGTCGCGAAACTGCCAGATCAGCTCGGCACGCGCCGCCGGCGGGCCGCTGGATCTGCATCGAAGACAGGGTGACATTCATGGCGAAGTGCCCGGCGATGTTGTCCAGCGCGGCGAGCCGGGTCCCGGCCTGCGAGAAGCCGGTTTCCAGGTCGAGGAAGAGGAAGACGCTGGTGGTGTCGCCATGGCTGTCCGGTACCTGGGTTACCGGCAACAGCCGCACCGTGCCGGACGGCGCGGGAATGTCCGCGCGCACTTCGGTTCCGGCGGCAGTGCGTCCGTACACATGGATCTGCGCGCCGTCCTGGACCTTTACCGAAACCAGTTCGCCCGTATCGCTGGTGGACATCTCGACCTTGTCGATGACGAAACGCATGATCTCGGCCGCCTCGCCGGCGCCGATGCCGGGAGAATCGTTGCGTTCGGTGAGGTCGATGGCGATGCGTCCGACCGCCTTCTGGTTCGCCACGACCTGGCCCAAGGCTGTCGGCTGGGCAAATTTGCCGATCCGGATGCCGAATGCCGCGATCGGCGCGGCGGGTGCTGCCGCGGGCGGCTGGACGCCGCAGGTGCCGTCGATCTCGACATGACAACCGGCGCTCACGACGTCGATGCTGAGCGGCGGCGGCTCGGTGCTGCCCGATGCCACGTCGACGATCCCCGAGTCGCTTTCGAACTCGGTGAGCAGGACCGGAAGATAGATCACCCGGTTCCTCCTGATGTAGACGACCTGGTCGGCCACGACATCGAAAAAGCCTTTCAGTGACTGATCGGCAACCGTCGTGCCGGTGTCGGGCGGTGTGCTTGCTGGCGTCGGGATGGTCGTGCCGGAGCTCGGCGCAGTCGTGGTGTTGGGGGCGGTGGCTGGCGCCGGCGTCGTGCTTGCGGCAGTCGTGCTCGAAGGCGTCGCACTGGACGTCGAGGCACCGGCCGCCGAGGGCGAGGATGCCGGTGCGCCGCCGGCGGCGGGCAGGGTACCGGAGCTGCTTCCCGGTGAACCGCCGCCGCCACCGCACGCGACGAGCAATGCCGATGCAGCAAAGAGAAACAGGACAAGCTTTTTCTCGTACATGTCAGGCCTACCTTCCTTGTCGGGTGAAAAAGTTCCAGTGCGTCTCGAAAGCCGGTTGTTTCGACAGGCTGCCGAATGCGCGGCGCGCGCGTGTTCCTGCCGCCGGCGGCACGTCATTCGGGTGTTGTCTCCTTCAGTGGATTGACGATGCGGTGAACGAACGCCGCAATGCGTTTATCGCGCGGCGGACGACGATTGTTCCGTATCGCCGTGGTGTAGCGAGAAGTGGTCGACGCCGTCGTCGCGGCTCGTGCATGAACCGTGACGGCATGGCGTCGTGCTCCGGAACATCGATCGCTTGCATGGGCATGAGTCTCCAGTCGTTCTTATGACGCCCGCAGTGCAGGCGCGATGCGAGGCCGAAAGAGAAGCGATTCATCCGCGCGCATCGTTGATGACATATTTGCTCATGGACGCGCCAAGCTCTATCTGAAGGCGTCGCTCCTTTGCGTGCCGTCAAACGGGATGGCGGGACTGTCGGCGGAGAGTGTTGCGCGCATTCGCCGCGCACAGCGAATGCGCGCGCGACAGGGATTCAATCCGGTGTGGCGGAACCGGCGGAAGCAGAACGTCGCGAGGGAATGCGCATGCGGCGATGCGCCGTCATGGCCGGAGATATGCCTGCGAGCAGCTAATCCTCGCCGCGCGCCTTCGTTTTCAGCGCGGTATATTTCCGCGCCGATCCGTACGACTGGTCGACAGGATAGCGTTGCGCATTCTTCGCGATCTTCTCCTGCGCCGCCTGCAGCAGATCGATGCCGGCGTCGTCGGCAACCAGCAGCAGGTACAGAAGCACGTCCGCGCATTCGTCCTTCAATGCCTGACGAAACTGATCGTCGCCCTTCAGCGATGCCAGCTCCGCATCGGTTTTCCACTGCGTCAATTCCAGCAGTTCGGCGGCTTCGAGGTTGAGCGAGATGATGAGGTTCTTCAGCGTGTGGAACTGCTTCCAGTTCCTGTCGTCACGAAAACGGAGCAGCAGGTCGCGGATGGTGTCGAGGGTGGCCATGGCGTGCGCGGTTCAAAACGTTGGCAAAAGTGGCGTGCGAAAGAGCGAAGGCATGCAAAAGAGCGAAGGCAGGTAAACGACCGAGTATAGCGCCGGCGCCCGCTCACTTCCTGGACGCATGCAAATGCGTGCTCATCAGCGCGGCGAATTCCCCGGCCGGCACCGGCTTGCTGAACAGGTAGCCCTGCATCTCGTCGCAGGCATGTTCGCGCAGGAAGTTTTCCTGCTCCGCCGTCTCGACGCCCTCCGCCACCACGGTGAGCTGCAGCGTCTTTCCCATGGCGATGATGGCTTCGGTCAGCGCCTTGTCTTCGGCATTGCTGGCAAGATCGCGGATGAAGGAGCGGTCGACCTTGAGTGTATCGATCGGGAAATTCTTCAGCTGGCCGAGCGACGAATAGCCGGTGCCGAAATCGTCGATCGCCAGGCGCACGCCCATGGCCTTGATTTCGCCCAGCAACGTCAACGCATGTTCGGCGTTCTGGATGACAGTGCCCTCGGTGATCTCCAGTTCCAGCAGGTGCGGCGCCATGCCCGTCTCCTTGAGAATGGCGGCGATGTCCTGCACCAGGCGTTCGTCGACGAACTGGCGCGCCGAGAGATTGACCGCCATGCAGATCGGCGGCAGGCCCATGCGCTGCCACGCGACATTCTGCTTGCAGGCGGTCCTGAGCACCCATTTGCCGATCTTCACGATCAGGCCGGTGTCTTCCGTGATCGGGATGAAGCGCGCCGGCGACACGGGGCCGAGTTCGGGATTGTCCCAGCGCAGCAGGGCTTCCACACCGGTGATGCGGCCGTTGCCGAGTTCGCGCTTGGCCTGGTAATGCAGCGTGAATTCGTTGCGCTCCAGCGCGCGCCGCAGGTTGGTTTCCAGCGCGAGACGTTCCAGCGATTGCGCACGGATGTCGCTCGAGTAGAACTGGTAATTGTTCTTGCCTTCATCCTTCGCGTAGTACATCGCGATGTCGGCGTTCTTCATCAGCGCCTGCTCGTCGTCGCCGTCCTGCGGATACACCGCGATGCCGATGCTCGCGGTGACGTGGCAATCGCGCCCGGCGAGCGCGACCGGCCTGGTGGCGGCGGACAGGAGCTTGCGCGCCACCGTCGCTACCTGGCTGGACTGCTGCATGTCCTGGATCAGCACCACGAACTCGTCGCCGCCGAGACGGGCCACGACATCGCTCGCACGCAGCGCCTTCTTGTAGCGCTTGCTGATCGCCTTGAGCAATTGGTCGCCGGCTTCGTGGCCGAGCGAATCGTTGACGAACTTGAAGCGGTCGAGGTCGATGAACAGCACCGCGCACTGCCGCTGGTAACGGTGTGCCGAGGCGATCGCGGTGGACACCAGATGACTGAACATCACGCGGTTCGGCAGCCCGGTCAGGCTGTCGTGCGTGGCCAGGTGCTGGATGCGCTCTTCCGCGATCTTCTGTTCGGTGATTTCCCGCGACACGCCGCGATAGCCGATGAAGCTGCGGTTGCCGTCGAAGATCGGTTCGGCGCTGACGCTGATGTAGTACGGCCGGCCGTCGGCGAGCGTGCGATGCATGATGATGTCGCGGAACGACCGGTGCGCGGCGAGCAGGTCGCGGTGCGCCTGCCATCCGCCCGGCCCCTCGATCTCCAGCTCGGTCTCCCAGGGGCGCTTGCCGAGGAAGGATTGCTGCGCCGATCCGGCCCGTGCGTGCCGGCTATCCATGAGCGTGTAGCGGAATTCGGCGTCTTGTTCCCAGTACCAGTCGGACGATAGATTGGTCAGCGCCCGGAAGCGCGCCTCGCTCTCGCGCAAGGCCTGCTCCATGCGGCGGCGCTCGGTGACGTCGCGCAGGATGCCGCGGAATCCGACGGCGTCGCCGTCGAGGTTGCGCACCAGCTGCACCGAGCCTTCGCCGGTCACGATGCCGCCGTCCTTGCGGATCATCTGCCAGTCGAAGCTGTGCGCCGGCACGCCGGTACGATAGACCTGGTTGAACGTGGCGAAGACGCTGGCGGCGGCCTCCGACGGCTGGAATGCGCGATTATTCTGCCCCATCAGTTCCGCGGACGTGTAGCCGAGCATGCGGCAGAACGCGCCATTGAACTGGACCACGTTGCCTTTCAGGTCGACTTCGTAATACGCATCCTCGATCGACTCCAGGATGTCGCGGTATTTTTCTTCGCTGGCGCGCAACGCTTCGATCGCGCTATCGCGCCGTTCGAGCGCCTTGGCTCCTGCGCGGTTGTTCACCCTGTCTCCTCCGTCCTTCATTTCCGGCCCTTGCAATGCGGTCTGCGGGCCCGTTATGTTTCTGCCTGGTCGGCAGGTCCCGAGTGGCTTGCGCTTCTTGTCCGGAACCGGAAAGGGATATTACGCTGGAATCTTGCTGTATAGCAATGCGCGTGATGCCGGGAAGGTGCGCGCTCCCCGCGACGGGAGGGGAAATTGCCGCTTTGACATCGGCCTGGCCGGATTAGAACGGTCATTCGGTTGCCGAGCTTCAACCATGCCGATACCATGGGCACGATTCGTATCTAAAACACATTTCGACATGCATCACCCGCTCATGGCGTTCTTCTCCCGCGGAGGAACGTCTCTTCGCACGCGCAACCCGGATTGCAGGGATGGCTGACCCGATGGAATGGCCGTCCGAACTGAACAGGCACATGGAACGCATGCCGCACTCGCGCGTCGGCGCCGCCGTCGCCGTGGCGATTGCCGCCGGATTGCTTGGCGCCGCGTCGCTTCCGCACTGGCTGACTGTCGTGCTTGCGCTCTGCCTTGGCGCGCTGGGCTATTTCGTCGTCGCCATGCCCGTCATGCAGACGGATTTGGCGCTGCGCGAATCCGAACGCAAGTTCCGCCATTTCGTCGACCAGTCGCTGGTCGGCCTGTACGTCGTCCAGGACGGCAACATCGTCTATGCCAACAGCAAATCCGCCGATCTGCTCGGTTACGACTCGCCGGAAGAACTGGTCGGCACGCCGGTTGCGCGGGTCACGCATCCCGACGACCTGCTGTTACTGCAGGAGAACCACCGCCGCCGCCTTGCCGGCGAAGTGCAAAGCCTGCGCTACGCCTATCGCGGCCTGCGGCGCGACGGCCGGGTCATCTGGGTCGATGTGCACGGCAGCGCCTGCGAATACGAGGGCCGGCCGGCGATCATGGGCGTCGCGCTCGATGTCAGTCAGCAGGTCGAATTCGAGCACCAGTCGCGCCTGGCCAATCGCGTGTTCGACTCGGCCAGCGAAGGCATCGTCATCACCGACGCGCAGTGCCGCATCGAGGCGGTCAATCCGGCCTTCACCCGCATCACCGGCTACAGCGCCACGGAAGCCACCGGCAAGTTCTCGCGCATGATGACCGGCCACGGTGCCGAACTGAACCATGACATGCTCGCGCATCTCGCCCGCGACGGCCACTGGCAGGGCGAGATGCTCGACCGTCGCAAGAGCGGCGACTGGTATCCCGCCTGGCTGTCGATCTCGACCGTGCGCGACGCCGACAAGAACATCACCAACTATGTCGGCGTGTTCACCGACAATACCAGCCGCAAGGAAGTCGAAACCCGCCTGCAGTTCCTGGCGAGCCATGACAGTTTGACGGGCATGCTGAACCGCAACGGCATGATGGCGCGCTTCGCGCAACAGATCGAAGCCGCGCGCGCCGCGGACCGCCAGATCTCCGTGCTGTTCATCGACCTCGACCGCTTCAAGACGGTCAACGACACGCTCGGCCACCTGGCCGGCGACCAATTGCTGGTGAGTGCCGCCGACCGCCTGCTGCGCCAGTTGCGCGAGGGCGACATCGCGGCGCGCCTCGGCGGCGACGAATTCACCGTGCTGCTGGAAGACCCGCCCTCGTCCACCATGGCCGGCGAGCTGGCGGAGCGGGTGATCGCCAGCATGGCGCAGCCGTTCACGATCGACGGCCAGGAAATGTTCGTCACCGCCAGCATCGGCATCGCCTGCCATCCGGCCGACGGGCACGATGCCGACACCCTGCTGAAGAATGCCGACGTCGCGATGTATCGCGCCAAGCAGCGCGGCCGCAACACCTACCAGTTCTTCACCGCCGACATGAACACGCGCGCCTTCGAGCAGCTGCTGCTCGAGAACAGCCTGCGTCACGCGCTCGAACGCGGCGAGTTCGAGCTGCATTACCAGCCGCAGCTGTGCACTGCCACGGGCACCATTGCGGGCGTGGAAGCGCTGATCCGCTGGCGCCATCCCGAGCTCGGCCTGGTGCTGCCCGGCACCTTCATCTCGCTGGCCGAACAGAACGGCCTGATCGTGCCGATCGGCGCCTGGGTCCTGCAGGCAGCCTGCCGGCAAGCCAGGGAATGGACGGATGCCGGCTTTCGCTTCGGCCATGTCGCGGTCAATCTCTCGGCCAAGCAGTTCTCGTCCGGCGACCTGCTCGACACCATCCGCTGCGCGCTCGACCGCAGCGGATTGCCCGCCTCGCTGCTGGAACTGGAGATCACCGAGAGCACCATCATGCACAATCCGCCGGAAGCGCTGCTGCTGCTCGAACGCATCCGCGACATGGGTGTGGCGCTCTCCATCGACGACTTCGGCACCGGCTATTCCTCGCTCGCCAGCCTCAAGCAATATCCGCTCGACAGCCTCAAGATCGACCGCAGCTTCGTGAAAGGCATCCCGAACGATGCCGACGACGTCGCGATCACCGAAGCCATCATCGCCATTGCGCACAAGATGCGCCTCAAGGTGGTGGCCGAAGGCGTGGAAACCGTCGAGCAGGCCGAATTCCTGCGCAAGGCCGGCTGCGACATGGCGCAAGGCTACCTGCTCGGCCGGCCGATGGCCGCTGCGGAAGTTGCACGGCAGTTTCCGTCTTCCTGAGCTCGCTTTCATACTTGTCCACGGAAAGCGCGGGAATTCCGGTTGATTCCTTTCTGTGCTTTCCGTGGCCGACTTGAAGCGCGAATCACACGCAGGCAAACGGCATGTGTCCACGAAAAACACCAAAAGGCACGAAATTTTTTTGTGTTTTTCGTGCCTTTCGTGGACAAACCGAATGGATGATCAACCGGCTGTCCGTTCATTTCCTGGTCGGAAATGTGCTTTGGGGCAAGGTAATAAGTGGCTACAATACCGACTATTGGTTGTCTGACAAAAACGCCTGGCCTTGCCGGGCGATGTGACGGATGAAGCGAAACGCTGCCGTGCGGGTTCCCGGCCTGCACGGCAGCGGTTTCACATTCAAGGAGATTAACGATGTGCACGGAGATGGTGCTAGCGAGGTGGTCAACCTGCCGAGCCCGGGCCCGATGGCGGTTTCCTCCGCGCCGCCAATCCTTGTGGTCGACGACCATCCTCTCTTCCGGGAGGGACTGCGCGGCTTGCTTGCGCAGGTGCTTCCGGGGGCGGCAGTACTTGGCGCCGACGATGCCACGGCCGGGCTGCAACTGGCGGAACAGCATCCGCACATCCGCCTTGTCCTGATCGACCGTAACCTGCCGCGCATGAACGGCCTCGCCGCCTTGCCGCTGTTCCGCCAACTGCTTCCTGCGGCGCGAATGGTGGTGGTCTCGGCCGATGAACAGGCCGCTGATGCGCGCGCCGCCCTCGCCGCCGGGGCGCACGGCTTCCTGCCGAAATCGGCGCGGCCCTCGGTCATCCAGAATGCCTTGAAGCTGGTATTGGACGGCAGTGTCTACGTCCCGCCGCTGCTGCTGGACGAGCAGTTGCGCGCCATGGGCGCAGACAATGCTTCCGCCGTCGATGAGCACGGTCTGACGCAACGCCAGCGCCAGGTGCTCGAAAAGCTGTGCGCCGGCCGCTCCAACAAGGAAATCGCGCGCGACCTCAACCTTGCGGAAAACACCGTCAAGGTCCACATCTCGGCCATCTTCCGCGCGTTGAACGTCCTCAGCCGCACGCAGGCCGTCCTGACTGCGCGCGAACGCAATATCGTCTAAGAGCCGAGTCAGCCGGCTTCCACCCCCGATCGCAACAGGGCGGCCAGGGCGGCACGTAGCGCCTTCGGCTGCCCCGGCTTGTGCAGCAGTGCCAGGCCGCTCTCATGCGCCTCGCGCAGGCGGTCTTCGCCGGTGTCGCCGGTAATCAGCATGGCCGGGATGTGCGCATTGAATTCGTCGCGGATGCGTGCCACCGTCTCGATCCCGCTTTCGCCCTGGCGCAGGCGATAGTCGCACAGGATTGCGTCGGGGATGCGCGGTGCGCCGCCCGAACCGCTGTGCAGCGCCGCGATCAGGCCCGCGCCGGAGCCTGCCGCGACCACTTCCGCGCCCCATCGGCCGAGCAGCAGCGTCATGGCTTCGCGGATCTGCAGTTCATCTTCCACCACCGCTACCACCGCGCCCGCGATCGGATTGTCGGCGGCTTCCGCCTGTACGGGCGGGTTGTCCGTCGCCGGCGCCGATGTCCGCGGAAAGGCTACGCTGAAGCGCGTACCGCGGCCCGGTACGGAACCCAGTTCCAGCCGCGCGTCGAGCAGCTCGCAGACCCGGCGCACGATGGCCAGCCCGAGTCCCAACCCTTGGCTGCGGTCGCGCTCGGGATTATGGAGCTGGACGAATTCCTTGAAGATTTCCTTCTGGTCCTCGCGCGCAATGCCGGGGCCGGTGTCCCATACCTCGAACACCACGCGGCCTTCCCGCCGGCGGCAGCCGACGACGATGCCGCCGGTGCGCGTGTAGCGCGCGGCATTGGAAACGAGGTTGTGCAGCACCCGGGCGCACAGCACGCGGTCGCTGTGCACCCACAGGCGCGACGGCACGACCGTCAATCGCAAGCCGCGCCCGGCAGCCACCCCGGCAAACGTCAGCGTGACATTGTCGAGCATTGCCTGTGCCGGGAATAGCGACGGCCGGGGCACGACCACGCCGCTGTCGAGCCGGGAGATGTCGAGCAGGGCATGGAACAGGCCATCCATCGCGGCCACCGACTGCTCGATCCGATGCACCAGTTGCGTTTGCTGCGGCGTCGTCAGTTCCGTCTTGAGCGTTTCGACGAACAGCGACAGCGCGTGGATGGGCTGGCGCAGATCATGGCTGGCCGCCGCGAGGAAGCGCGACTTGTCGCGCGTGGCCGCCTCCGCGATTGCGGTGCGCTGCTCGAGTTCGTCGGCAAGCATGGCTTTCTCCAGCCGCAAGCGGATCGTCTGGATCAGGCCGCGATGGATGCGCAGCACGAAGCCGACGTACATCGGCAGGTACAACACGAACAGCGCGCCGGCAAGCAGGCGCACGCCCTGCGGTTCCTGCAGCAGGAAATACGGCAGCGGCAGCATGGAAGGCAGGTAGAAGCCGAACAATGCCGGCAGGTAGCTGGCCGAGGCGACGCCCGCGGTGGTGGCGAGGACGGACACGATCAGGACCACGAAGAACAACGCGTCGGATGCGTCGGTCGGCACCAGCAGCGGAATGGCGAGGCCCCACAGGCAGCCGGAAACGGTGGCACCGAAGGCGGCCCAGCGGCCCCAGCGCGGTGCATCGTCGGGCGCCGGATCGGCGCGGAGGTAAGCCCGCAGCAGCAGCCAGCGGATTGCCAGTTGCACGCACATGGCCGCCGCCCAGCCGCCCCAGGCGATCGCAGGCGTGCCCGGCGCGACCGCCGCGCAGATGAACGCCGTCCCGATCGCCGTGGACGACAGCGCCGACGGCACGTTGGCAAAGTTTTGACGAATGCCTTCGGCCTTCACGAGGAGGGCCAGGCGGGCTGCGTTGACGGATTCCATGGCCGCTATGACACACCGAATCCGGTTTCATGACAAGAGGGAAGGTTTCCGTCCGGCTAATGCATTGGTATTAGCCTACGACTTTTGCGGAATTATCCGCGCGGCAAGAACGCGGCACAGTGGCGGGGCCATTCAACTTCATGGAGACACCATATGCAAGCCAAGACCACGATATTGTCCTTCGCACTGCCGCTGGCGCTGGCCATCGGCGTATCGGCGCACGCGCAGCAAATCGTCACCAAGGGTGGCCCCGCCAATGGCGTCCTCACCAAATTCCCGACGCGATTGAAAACCCCTGCACCGCGCGGCTGCACGCAATGGGTCGTCGACGGCGAAAACGGACTGGCCATTCTCGACAAGCGCGCCGAGTACTACAGGCAGCAACTGCTCGCCTACCGGTCGGCGACGCCGCCGGCGCCAAAGGAAAAGCGGCTCAGCCGCGAACAACTCGAATCGGTGAAGGCAGGCGAATCCAGGGTCAAAGCCATCGAGCACGAGTTGAAGTGCGACGCAATAAACCGCCAGGCCTTCCGCAAGGAGAACCTGGGCTGGGACAAGGCGAAGGAAGCCGAGGCCGGGCGCGCGCGGCAGGAAAAGGCGGCGGACGTCTCGTTTGCGGAAATCGAGAAGACACAGCGGGAAGTCCTCCGGATGCTGCAACAGATCATGGAGGCGAACGCCAAGACCAACCGCGACATCGTCAACAAGCTCTGAAATCGCGCCATCCGTTCTGCCACATCCGGCCGCGCGTCGCCGCGTGCCGGGCAAACCCGATGCCACTCGCCGACACCCATGCTGCCACAATCCGCCCGCATCATCCCGGCCCTTGCTTTGCGCATGGCGCTGTATCCGCTACTGGCTTTCGCGCTGACGGCGCAGGCCGCCGCGCCTTCCGCCGATGAACCCGGCGTCGCGGTGAACAGCCTTGAGCATCGCCTCGTCAAGCTCAGCTATGCCGGCGCGGAAACGGCGCTGCAGGCCCTGCGCATGCTCGGCTTCACGACGATCGACCCGGGCCCGGAGCGTCCCAGGGCACAGCCTGGCAATGCGGCCTTCGGCGGGGCCGGCATGCCCGGCGGCGGAGCGATGCCGGGCTACGGCATGCCAGGTTACGGCATGCCGGCGGACAGCGGATCGGCATCACAGGAACCGCGCAGTCTCAAGGCCAGCTATGCGCCGAACGAATTGCCGGTCATCGTGCGCATGCCCGGCCCGGACGCCAGCCAGTCCGGTCTGGTCGGCGCCGAATCTGCGGTCGCGCGCGGCGACCTCGGCGTCTCGATGATCCCGAGCGCCGCCACGCCCCTGGCCAGCGACACGGTGGCCTCGGAAACCTCGCAGCTGCTGGTGTTCTACCAGCCGGACAAGCCGGAGCAGTTGCGGCGGGTGCTCAGGCTGCTCGACCAGGCCATCGACGTGCCCGCGCGGCAGATACTGGTGGAGGGCATGGTGCTCGAGGTCAGCCGCGACGGCCTCGACGAGCTTGGCGTGCAATGGTTCGAACAGCGCGGCGAGAGAGCGCTCACGCTGGGCAGCATCGCCGTCGGCAGCGGCAACGCCCTGTCCTTCATCAAGGACAGCACGGCGGCCGCGACGCGGCAGTTCATCGGGCGCGTGCAGGCGCTCGTACAGTCCGGCAAGGCGGAAGTCCTGTCGCGGCCCAGCGTGCTCACGCTGGACAACCGCCAGGCCACGATCCGTGTCGGCACCGACATCCCGATCGCCACCAGCAAGGATGCCTCGTCCGCGTCCGAGTCGCGCGTGTCGTTCAGCTTCCAGTACCTGCCCACCGGTATCCTGCTCAACGTCCGCCCGCGCGCGGATCGCAGCGGGAACGAAGTCTCGATGCTGATCGATACCACCGTGTCGTCCACCGTCACCGGCCGTGATCTCGAAGTGCGCAGCGCGCAGGGCACGGTGCTGGCCTCGGCGCCCACCATCGCCACGCGCCGCGTGCAGACCTACGCGCGCATCGCCAACAATACGCCGCTGATCATTGGCGGCCTGGTCAGCCGCGACACCTCGGACAGCCAGGACCGCGTGCCGGTGCTCGGCGAACTGCCGGTGGTCGGCAAGCTGTTCGGCGCGGAGAAAAGCGTCAACAACAAGCGCGAAGTCATCATCGTGCTGACGCCGACCGTCATGAGCGAACAGTTCTCCGCCAGCCGCGTGCAACCGAAGGATGACGATGCCTTCGACAGCATGGGCAACGAACTCTTCCGCGGCAGCTACCGCCTTCGCGCCGAGGATGTGTTCGACAGCCGTTACATCCGCGCCAACCAGCGCCTGGCGAATTACCGCCGGCGCATCGCCCGCGCGGCAGCCGAGGACCCCGCCATCGGGCAAGCGCCCCTCGCGC
>JAKACN010000144.1 GCA_021821365.1 Pseudomonadota bacterium
CGCTCCACGCGTGCGCCCCCCGAGGGAACCTCGTTCCCTTCGGGCACGGTGTTCCCTTTTTTATTGGAGAACGCCATGAGCAATATTTCAGTCATGTCGCGTGCCGAACTCATCTGTGAACTGATCGCCCCGTCTCATCCGGCGACCGTTTCAGAAGCTCCCGCGACATACGCCCCACCCAACGGTTCACCACCCCTTGCACCATCCGATGCACTTGCCAGCTACAAGCTTGCGGTGGCTCGCGAGATCCTCCTGCGCGACTTGATCGCCCAGATGCAGTCCGGTCCGGTCTTGAGCTCGCCCGATGCGGTTCGTGCATGGCTCAAATTGCACTGCGCCGCGCTGGAGCATGAAGTATTTATCGTCTTGCATCTCGACGTGCGCAACCACCTGATCCAGGACGAAGAAATTTTTAGGGGAACGCTGATGCATACCAGCGTCTATCCGCGTGAAATCGTGAAGTCCGCACTCGCGCGCAATGCGGCCTCGGTGATATTGGCGCACAACCACCCGAGCGGTAATTCCGAGCCAAGCTCCGCTGACCGTGTATTGACAACCCAGCTCGCTTCCGCGCTATCGATGGTGGATGTGCGGGTGGTCGATCATTTCATCGTTGCCGGAAACAACATCCTTTCTTTTGCTGAACAAGGTCTGCTGTAGTCAAACCGATCGGCGTTCTATCCCGAGCTTCGCGTTTTTGATCCCGAAAGGAGAGGAGATGAAGACACCTCGTTGCCCTATCTGCCCTGGCTTCGGTCAGTTGCTCGGCGGCCTCGGGCGGCTGAAATGGTTCCGTTGCCGCGACTGCGGCATCGAGTTTCACCGCATGCGCTGTTCGAGTGTCACGAGAACCCCATCGGCCGCATCAGCCCGAGAACGGAGTCAACGCTAATTCCGTTCTCCGCCAATTCCAGCAGGAGAGAACCTGCGGCCAATCCGATCGATTATGTTCTCGCCGCCAGATTGGTGGCCCGAGACCTTGGGGGCGTACCGCAGCAAGCGGACGCCCTTTTTTATCTTATGGAACCTGTCATGGCGACATCGCCGTACCAGATGGGATACTGTGCAGGCGCTCATCGAACACCGCCTTTTCCTCAACCGGCGCAGCAGGACAGTTGCTTCACATCCTTGTTGAAGGTTTGTGCCGCCAGTTTCAATCCCTCGACCATCGTCAGGTACGGGAACAACTGGTCCGCCAATTCCTGCACAGTCATGCGCGCCCGGATGGCAAGCGCCGCCGCCTGGATCAATTCGCCCGCTTCCGGCGTCACGGCCTGCACCCCAATCACGCGCCCCGAGCCGGCCTCCACCACGAGCTTGATGAAGCCGCGCGTGTCGAAGTTGGCCAGCGCCCTCGGCACGTTGTCGAGCGTGAGCGTGCGACTGTCGGTCTCGATACCATGGTGTTGCGCCTCCGCTTCGCTGTAGCCCACGGTCGCCACCTGCGGGTCGGTGAACACCACGGCGGGCATCGTGCTCAGGTCCAGCGCCGCGTCGCCGCCGGTCATGTTGACCGCCGCGCGGGTGCCGGCCGCCGCCGCCACGTAGACGAATTGCGGCTGGTCGGTGCAGTCGCCGGCGGCATAGATGTGCGGCACACTGGTGCGCATCGCCTTATCGATGACAATGGCGCCCTGCGCGTTGACCGCCACGCCCGCCGCGTCGAGATTCAGGCTGCGCGTGTTCGGCACGCGGCCGGTGGCGACCAGCAGCTTGTCGGCGTGCAGTTCGCCGCGTCCGGTGGTGAGTACAAAGTCCCCATCCGCATACGCGACATGGCTCGCCTGCGTGTGGTCCAGCACCCCGATCCCTTCGGCGCGGAACGCGGTGGTGACGGCCTCGCCGATGGCCGGGTCTTCCCGGAAAAACAGGGTGCTGCGCGCGAGAATCGTCACTTTACTGCCCAGCCGCGCGAACGCTTGCGCCAGTTCCACCGCCACCACCGACGAGCCGATCACGGCAAGCCGTGGCGGGATCGTGTCGCTCGCCAATGCCTCGGTGGAAGTCCAGTACGGCGATTCTTTCAGACCGGGGATGGGCGGGGCGACCGCGCTGGCGCCGGTGGCGATCAGGCAGCGGTCGAACGCGACTGCGCGCTCCTCGCCACCGTCGGAACGCAAGATCAGGCGGTATTCATTCTCGAAATGGGCTTCGCCACGCAGTACGGTGATGGCCGGCGTGCTCTCCAGGATGCTCTCGTACTTGGCGTGGCGCAGCTCTTCGACGCGCGCCTGCTGCTGGGCCAGTAGCCGTTCGCGCAGGATCGCCGGTGCGGCGGCGGCAATGCCGCCATCGAACGGACTTTCGCGGCGCAGATGGGCGATGTGGGCCGCGCGAATCATGATCTTGGACGGCACGCAGCCGACATTGACGCAGGTGCCGCCGATGGTGCCGCGCTCGATCAACGTGACCCGTGCGCCTTGCTCGACGGCCTTCAGCGCGGCGGCCATCGCTGCCCCGCCGCTGCCTATGACGGCGATATGCAGACTGCCGGCCTTGTTGCCGCCACCGGGCCATCCCATCGCCTTGCCCAGCAATCCGCCTGCCGCTGAACTGGAGGAGGCATCGGCCAGCGCGGCCTGATAGCCGAGTTTGGCCACGACGGCCGTCAGCGCATCCGGCGACGTGCCGGGTTCTGTTGTGAGCTGCGCCGTGCCCTTCGCGTACGACACTGCCGCCGACCGTACGCCGGGTACCCTTTCCAAGGCTTGCTTGACATGCGCTGCACACGAGTCGCAGGTCATTCCGGTAATTATCAAGGTGGTCATGCAATCACTCCTATATTTTCGTTTCGGCATCAACCCATGCCGTCAGTTGCGCCCGGCCGGCAGTTCGCACCCGTCCGGGCCGCGGCGGCGGCTCGCTGGCGAAACGAAATCCTTGGTTAGTGCCTTAGCGCTTGAGGCTGGATGGATAGCCTGCGTCCTCGGTCGCCTTGGTCAGCTTCTGCACGCTGGTCTTGGCATCGTCGAACGTGACGACGGCTTCGCGCTTCTCGTAACTCACTTCGGCCTTGTTCACGCCATCGACTTTGGACAAAGCTTTCTTGACCGTGATCGGGCAGGTGGCGCAGGTCATGCCCGGGACCGATAGCGTGACGGTTTGCATGGTCGCCCATACCGGGGCGGCAACGGCGGCGAAGACGAGGAGGAGAAACAGTCTTTTCATGGCAAGCTCCTGATCAATAGAAAAAAGGCGCGACGTACGGAAAACCGAGCGCGACCAAAACCAGCGCGGCCACGACCCAGAAGATCAATTTGTTGGCGGTTCGCACCTGCGGGACGGCGCACGCCTCGCCCGTTTGGCAGGCTTGCGCCGGCCGGAAAATGCGCCGCCACGCGAGCAGCAGTGCCACCAGCGCCACGCCGATGAAGAGCGGCCGGTACGGCTCCAGCGCCGTCAGGTTGCCGATCCAGGCGCCGCTGAATCCTAGGGCAATCAGCACCAGCGGCCCGAGGCAGCAGGTGGAGGCGAGGATGGCGGCCAGCCCGCCGGCGAAGAGCGCGCCGCGCCCGGTGTGCGGTTCAGACATGCATTCGTCCTTTCGAATCTGGAATGGATGGCGTAAGCTTACTTCCGTAGTCGTGTACGGAGTCAAGTGGCATGGAAAACAATCTGGAAAACCTGACGATCGGCGCCTTTGCCAAGGCCGCCGGGGTCAATGTGGAAACCATCCGGTTCTATCAACGCAAGGGTTTGCTGCCGGAACCGGACAAACCCATCGGGAGCATTCGCCGCTATGGCGAGGCGGACGTAACGCGGGTGCGGTTCGTGAAATCGGCCCAGCGGCTGGGATTCAGCCTGGACGAGGTCGCCGAGCTGCTGCGGCTGGAAGACGGCACGCACTGTGAAGAAGCCAGCCATCTGGCCGAGCATAAGCTCAAGGATGTCCGCGAGAAACTTGCAGACTTGGCGCGCATGGAAGCTGTGCTCTCCGCGCTTGTGCATGCATGCCACGCACGCAAAGGCAAAGTTTCGTGTCCACTGATTGCGTCGTTGCAGGGCGAGAAAACATCTCATCGCACCGGCGCGGCGTAGCCGAGGTTCAAGGCGCGGGCCAGGTCGCGCCTGCCCCGATCGCACCTTACGTCGCAGAAGCGGCGATAAGCCGATGCTAGAATCACATCCTTTTAATACTTCCGGGAAATTTTTAACATGAACAAGACCGACCTGATCGATACCATCGCCAAAGAATGTGATCTGTCCAAAGCAGCCGCGCAAAGAGCGCTGGATTGCGTCATGGCCGCTGTCATCGGCGCTGTCACCAAAGGCGATGCTGTCCAATTGGTCGGATTCGGTTCCTTCTCTTCGGGCAAGCGCGCTGCCCGCACCGGACGCAACCCGCGTACCGGCGAGGAAATCAAGATTGCCGCCGCCAAGACGGTCAAGTTCGCTGCCGGCAAAGCATTCAAAGATGCTGTAAACAAGAAGAAATAATCTCCCCCCATGGCGATCTGCCACCTTTGGTTTACATTCCTCACTACGCCAGCGCTTGCGCGTTGCGTAGTGAGTGGCTTTCTTCTGCACTGAACTCTTCCAGATCGATCACCGCATCCGCCATTGCCGTCAGTTCCGGCGTTTGCGACACGAAATACTCCCGGCTATAGCGGCCGATGCGCAGCACTTCACGCTTCATCGCCATGAACATCCGCTTGCGGCCGGCATCCAGCGCTCCGTCCGCTTCGTCCGAAAACAAAGTTTCATAGCGCCTGCCGGAATTCTGCGCCAGGTACAGTGCAATCGCGCGTATCAGACATTCGTTGATCCATACCCGCTCTCCGCCGCTCATGAGCGTGACACTCTTGCTGGCGCCTGAATCCGCATCATGCACGATGATGTCGAACCCTTCCCGTGCCTCGCCTTTTCCGTTTTCCACCTGGGTTTTGATGGATACCGTAAAACGCAGACCGTAGCAGGCGAGCAGCAAATCATTGGCCAATCCCGACAACGTCGGCCCGGCATCGTCAATCGACAGTGCGATCACGCCATCGTTACTCATGCATTTCGCAAACAGCGTCCATATGCCAAGCGCCTGTTCGATGTGCGCACTCCGCGCATCCGCCTGATGACACTTTTGCGTGATGGCGTCTCGCCGCCGGCAAGCCTCTTCCGCATGTTGATGATCTCGTACCGCCGTCATGAATGCCGATTCAGCTTCCGCTACGGCGCGTTGCGCCTGCGCCACCATCTGTTGCGATTGCGTTACCTGGGACTCGTCGAATCGTGCAGGCAATGCCGCCAGCGCCATATCGATCCGGTCCAGCGATTGCCGATGGCGCTGCGCTTGCTCCGTGCGCTGCACGGCGATGTGTTGCCTTGCATTGGAAATTGCCGCACGCTCGGCATTTTCTTCATCGGTTTCGCTCTTGTTAGCTTCTGCCCATTCCTTGAGTTGTCCGTCAACGGTCGCAAGCATCTCGCTTGCCTGGTGCAACTCCCCTCGCCTTGCGGCCAGTAGCGCCAATGCTGACGCACCAGCCGTTGAACGTCGAAATTTCCTCTCTGCCATTTCCAGTTTTTCCTGTGCGCCGCTCAGATCGGTTGCCTGCACTTGCAGCTCGGCCAGATATGCAACCAGCTTATGACGCTGCTCTTCCAGCCGTGCGACCTGCAGGTCCGCAGAAGGCATGAGGCTTTTTGCGTCGCGTGCATCACCCAATAACTTGCATCGGCCTTGTAGATCGGTGCCGGCGCAAGGCACTTCGCCTGTCAGCCCGAGGCGTCGGACAAGTTCCTGTACTTTCAGTGCCGCTTGCCCGGCTTCCCGTTCGATTCCGGCGATCTGTTCCGTTGCCAACTTCTCATTGGCCGTAAGCTGGTTCAATTTTTCTGCGTCGCGGCGCATCACCTGCACACAGGTTTCCCGCGCCGACACAAGCGTTTCCGCCAGCGACTGGCGACGCGCCGCCCATTCGATACGCCAGCCATTCCTATAAATTTCACCGAGTCTGTCCCGTTGCTGCGTGAGCGCCTTGTGCTTCTTCATCTGCTCCGATGCGCGCTGCGCGATGCGCCTGTCGAGCGATTCCAGCCGGTCCGCTTCGCGCCGATCCTGCTGGTCCAGTGACGCCAGTGCGGCTTTTCCGCCATCGATGATAGATCGTCTCTCGTCTTGAAGCGGGAGGCGGCGCGCCTCGGTCTGCATCGCCACGTCCTTGTTCGCCAGCACCTTGGCCAGCGCCTCCTTCGCCGCGTCGGCGGCATTTCGACACCATGTTTTCTGTGTCTGCGCTGCTGTAATCCGTTGTTGCGTATCGCCGAGCGGGCCGATCTCGCGAGCTATCTGGTCGGCTTCTTCCTGTAGCCCATTGCGTGCTTGACGAACCGTATGCAAGCCGGCTTTCAACAGCTTCACGGTCTCCGATGCTTTCGTTCCCAATGCGCGAATTTCTTCGAGCCCCAGCAAGTCGGCCAGCAGCGTTTTGATTTCCGCATTCTTGTAAGCCGATAGCTGCCGCCGTCCCTGTGCGGAGAAAGCCGATGTGAAGAAAGTTTCGGCGCTGCCCAGGATCGCTTCGACGCATCGCACGTAGGTATCGACCTTTCCATCCGATACCGTGCCATCCGGGAGCTTCGCCGCCGACCATCCCTCCTCGCCCTGCACATGCAAGAACGCCTCGGTCTTTTTCTTGCCATTGGCCCTGAATACCATCTGGGATCGGTAGCGCTTGCCGCCATGCTCCCAGATCAGTTCCTTCAGGCTTTCCGGAAGACAGACATGGTCGTAATAGGAAAAGCTGCCCAGTCCATCCACGCCCGCACGCGACGGCATCAATGGATACGGTGTCATGTTGTCCATAATAGTGGTCTTTCCCCGCCCGTTCTTGCCGACGATCGCGACCAGTTGCGCTTCACCGGCGAGCTTCTCGAAATCGAGCGCCAATACATCGCGGCCCAGGCCATCCCGAATCCCGCGAAATCCTTTCAGTGTAAGAGAGATGGGTTTCATCATTTCCTTTCCATTGTTCTGACATATCGCCGCTTGACTTGCATTCAGTATCGCCTTGGCTGCCAGTCAATCAAGCCGCCGCTAGAACAGTTCCACAATTTCTTGACCAGTCATGGCAGGTAGACCTGTTTGCGCATCACCGTGAGCGGTGGCCGGATCGATCCGCTCCTGTGTTTCAATTGCCCCCGATACAATGGTTGCAGCAATCTCGTCCGGTGTTTGCAGGTGCAGTGCCTCCAGACACGCCAATAGCGGCGCTTCTTTTGCTTCGGTCGTTTTCGCCCATGCCCGCACCTTGGCTGCCACGGTCGTTTCCTGTGAAATCCCGGCGGCGCGTGTCCTCACCACCGGAATCACGCGACCTTCCAGCTTCAACTCAGCCACATTGCGAAAAATGTTTTCAATCGCGGCACGGTCGATTTCATGCCGATCCTCTTCCGGCATCGTCCAGCGCACCCGCACGAATGCTCCTTCCACTGCCGCGTCGCGCGCGCACTCTCTCAATGCGTCGAGGTCCGGCATGCCGTCGAACGTAATGTCGATGGTGCGCTTGGCCGGGGTCGGCAGCAGTGCATACTGCGCTGCGTCGGCGCCAATCTCCCACAACAGAAAACCCTTGTCGCCCTGTTCCCCGTAGTGCAGCCGTCCGATCGATCCCGCGTAGGCGATCACCCTGCCGTTGTCCTCCCACGCCTGGTGCTTGTGGATATGCCCCAGCATGAACGCAGTCGCGCCGGCATCAAACAGCGAGCCTGTGGTGAATTCATGGTCGAAACCCGCCATCGGCACGCCATGCTCCGTGATGCATCCGTAGACGGTGCCGTGCGACACGCCGATGGTGGCGATGCCTCGCCTGCGCGCGGCATCGTTGATCGCCGCATACCCGCGCAATAGCGTCGATAATTGGTCGCCTACCGCCTGTGCAGCCTCGGTTGCCCCTGTGGTTGCGGCCACCACGGCCTTGTTCACGGTCGGCACACAGGAAAACAGCGCGCGCGTACGAGCGGGCACCGCATCAAAGCGCCAGCTATCCGATGCCTGCCAGACGCCTTCCGGTAGCAACGCCATCTGCTGCAACCGGTCGGCAACGTGTACCGGATACCTGCCACCCAACAAGCGAAACACGCTTAGCGTACCCGGCGGTTCGTGGGAAAACGTGCCTTGCAACATGAGCACCGGGCAATGATCGGCCAATCGCCGGATATTGCGCGCCAGCGCAATGAACGCCGGCGCATGCACATCGAGCGCGTGGTCCGTCGAATCGCCCGACACCACGGCGAAATCGACGCCTCGCCGAATCGCTTCATCGACGGCGAAGGTGAAACACCGGTCCACTTCGACCAACGTTCCGCCCGCATAATGGATGTCAGAAAAATGTGCTCCACGCATCATGATCGTTCTCTCCTATCGATATCTGTCACACTAGCTTCCGCTATCGATGCGCCTGATCAAGTAGGCGTGTAGGACATGTTCAGTTCCGTATCGATCTTGTCGACCAAACCCTCCGGATCATTCCTGTAGCGTTCGATTTCTTCCAACACGCTGCGCCGGCCATTGACGTTCAGCTTCCAGCCTGGCCCCCATCGCTTGGCGACATAGGCTTCATAGCGCACCGCGTCAATCCCGAATTCAGTCGCTGCGGCAATGACTTGGTCCGCACTGGGCTCGCTCTCGCCCTGAGGTATGATGCGGCGCCCTTTCTGCGCTTCGGCAGTCCGTTTGGTCGTGGCAGATGTTGTCTCGTTGCGCGTGGGTGGCGCGCGCTTCGTACCGGGCGCACCTCTTTCCCCTGCATCCCTATCGCTTGTCAGGCCGTGCGCATTCTGGTCCGACACATTGGCATCATCACTTCCCGAATGCGATTCGCAGCGTGTGCCTTCGAGGATATGTGCCGCCCCGTTCGCATTCAGCAATGCGGTTTCATCGTCGCTCCCGCGCAGTAACGCGGTGACATCGATCGGTGCTTCCAGTTCAATGATCCAATGCGCAGTACGTACCGCTTTGCCGTCCTCGTCGATGTGCGGCACTTCACGCAGTTTCTTGGTGATGTAAAACGGCGTTCGCTTGTCGTCCAAAAATCCGGAAATGCGCCCGCCGCGCAGGAACGACAATGTCTCGAACTGCTCGATCGCGCGGCTCATTGCATAGAAGCTGTTGGTATGCAGCTCAAATGCATCGATCGATTTGATTCCGGGAATGAAGAAGAGGAAGCGGCCCGACAGATTGCATTTCCTGTTCTGGAATTCATAGCAGCTTTCGGGATTGCAGATGCCGCCGTTCTCTTCACGCAGTATCGTCTTGCGTCCGCCGAAAATCCGGATAGCCCGCTTCCCGCTATCATCCATCGGCACCGGCGCATAACATTTGCAATAACGTACCCGCCCATCCGGGCCGTATTCGCTCCAAAATTTTTTCTCGTTCGCGCCCCATGCGACCAGTTCATGCGGCATCACGGTTTGCCACCGGTCGGCCGGGAAAATCACCGGAAAACGGTACAGACGCTTGACGCCGTCTCCCCGGTCTTCTCCGAAGGCATCCAGTATCTGACCGGCGATTGCCGGGTTGGGAAAGTCTTGCGCCCGCACCGTAAACCATGCCACGTTCTTCGGCACCAGCGGCGTCTTCAGCTCCGGCACCGCCTGGCTGATGGCGCGCTCGATGTCTTCGAAGGACTTGTTCTCCGCAATGCCGCGGTCATAGATGTTCTTCGCGGTCGAATGCTCTGCCGCTTTCTTCGTCAGAACCTTGATACCGGCCCGGATTTTGCCACCGGTCGGGATACGTACCTGACCTTGTCCCAGTATGGTGGCAATCGCGGGGTGTGATTCGCTGATGGTGACTATCGCGTTTTTCATGCTGAGGCTCCTTATGCAATGCGATGTATCTCGCATTACCAGCATCCCGCATGCATCGCCTTGTTCAAGCCCTCGCCAAATCGGCGGCAATGATGTTCAAACGGCTATTGGCAACAAACTATCGTGCAAGCCATGTTGCCTGCTGCTTGACGCCTGTGCCAGCGCACTGCGCTTGACTATCGGCAAGCGCAGCGTTAGTCTATAAAAAGCGCAAGTTGCCGCGCGTCAGTGTGGGCAGTCCTTCCAGGACATGGCAAAGGCAGCCTCTCCAGTAGATTTCCCGTGTTTCCAACCCGGAGCCCGGTAACGCACACCGCCTTGTTCGGCTCTAATGGCTTGGAGATATCATGTCTGTCCAATCAACGTTGGCGCTCGACGCGCAGGCGCACGCGCTTGTGGAATTTGTCCGCACCTCTTCACACGAACTTCCTCACTCAACCGCGATACAAATCTGCCAAGCTCTCACCGGCCCGGATAAACTCGCGGCCCGGCAACTACGCGACTTGCTGTCAGCGCAAGGCATAGAACTGAAGCACATGCATACGTTGAAAGCGCTCAACGTATTGCGCGGCATTCGCACCTATCGCGCACCGGATGCCCAGATTCACTGGGAAGCCGCTGCCTGGTTCGCAGACGCTCCTGCGGCGAGTGCTGTACGCGGGTCGTTTTCATCACTTGCCGGCGCCGCAGACTTTCTTTGCAAGAAACTAGGCAAAGATCTCGCTGATGAGGAACTTGAATTTGCATACAGCACGCTGTAAGCTACGGCATGTAGCATCCAGCTGGCTTTTGTCGGCAATCCCTATCCGAATATGCGTTGGATCGTGTGCTGTACCGATCAGCATGGCGCCGGCGTCGATTTCCCTATCGAGCAACAGGCCAAACTTGCCGAGCGTATGCGCCGCCTCATCGAGGGTCGGTTCGGTGGATGGATCGACGGTGTCTTTTCCCTTCATACCTTTCAGCGCAGAGACGCCAAGTTGGTCCTCAAGGAAGGAAGCGCAATTGTCGCATCCGGAACAGAAAAAGACATATTGGCTTGGCTGGAGTCCCGCGATGGCGACGATATCCGCAACCGATCCGTTTTCCCGGCGAGCGCGGGCGCAAACCCATTGGCGCTGTACATCGTTCCGCCAAACGAGAGCGAGCGTCGGCTTGAGGACACACATCTTGACAAGCTATGGACCCGATACAAAAGCTTTATTCGGAAAAACAATGAACTGGTCTCCAGCTTGACCGGAGAACGCATCGCTGAAGAGCAGGAAGATCGATTTATCCCGCCGTCGTTTCACGTATCGATCGCCACAACGACGATGGCACGCCTGGGCCTGACGCTACCGGAGGTCGCGTCCAGGCTGTCCATCGACAAGCCCCTATTGCAAAAGTACTTCGACCAGTCTGTCCTGCCGGTCCGCTTTATCCCGCCACTTGCGAATATGCTTGGATTGGAATCGGCGAATGCGCTGTATGCGGAACCCGATACCATGCCTCGATCAAGGCTGGACGACCCCAAATCCTTTGCACTGGTGTTGACGCGATTCGAGCATGTTGAAGTCGAAACGGATCCGCGTTACAGCACCAGCTCGGTCGTTCGGCTGGAAAAAGTACTGGATGAGCTATGTGCCGATGACATCGCAGGGAGAAGAAAGAAACACGCAATACAGCCGTCCGACCGCCTCAACGCGCTGTTTGCGCAGGCAATCGACGCCAAGCTGGTTTTCCTGATGCGTCCGACCCGGCAGTTTGTCCGCGACTTGCCTTTGGGCCGCGAGCGGCTCGCCATGGTTGGTGCGCTCAGCTTGGTAGAAGAATCCCTTGTCAGGATCGTCGAAAGCAAGCAAGAAACTTCAAATGCCGAAGCGCCGGCATGGAGCGAGCGGGACGACAAGATGTTATCGCGCTTGAATGCGGTGACGATCACGGCAAAGGAATTGCTCGACGTCGGCCAGGAGCACTCGCGGATGGTCGAAGCCGGCAACGAGCGCGATTGGGAAACGACCATGTTTGCAACCGTCCGGGTATTCAAGGGACAGCCCGACCGCGCGCATGCCGCGCATACGCGTATGCAGGCATTATCGCGCCTGATGGCGACGGAGAATTTCTCCGGCTGGAGCGAGGCGGCGCCAGGCGGCGACGGCATGGTGATGGTGTCTCGCCCGATGTTCGAAGCGGCGGCCAGATGCCCGCTGGAGCGAATTGATAACGAAATCGGATTTGATATCAACCGCTTTCGCCTCATCATGATTGATCATGTCGATGCTGCTCACGCGAACTGATTGTTAGTGTGATACGGAACCCGGCCGCGCCGGGCTCCGCACGCAGCATTGATTTCAGCGATCGCGTTCTTTTTCAGCGACATAGCGGTGATAACCGCAGAAGCCATGGTTCTCTTGCTCGTCTAGGGACAGGCCGTTACCACACACCG
>JAKACN010000145.1 GCA_021821365.1 Pseudomonadota bacterium
GGCATGTCCGGCGGCAATCCATGGCTCGCGCCGTGGAACAACCAGGTCGGATCGAACACCATGTATTGCACGGACTGCCACGGATCGAACACCAGCTCCGCAACGTCGGTCATCCCCAACAATGGCGACAACGGCAACCCATGGGGGCCGCACGGCTCGGGCAACAACTTCATCCTGAAAGACGTGTGGGGCGCATCGATGGGCGCGACTGGGCGCGACAGCGGCTACACGGCGAATTTCCTGTGCTTCAAATGTCACGACAAGTCGAATTACACGACGCGCAACGACACCGGCAAGAAGTCCGGCTTCTATAACTCCAGCCGCGGCAACCTGCACAACTACCATATCGACAAGATCCAGAAGCTGTACTGCACCTGGTGCCACGTTGCCGTTCCGCATGGCTGGAAGAACAAGGCTCTGCTGGTCAATCTCAACGACGTCGGCGAAGAGGCCGGGCAGGGCGTCGGCAGCAGCAAGGAGGTCGCGACCTCGCGCAGCAGCGATGTGTACAGCCAGCAGCCGTACTATCTGAATGCAAAGCTCAAGGTCTCCAGCTTCGCGGCCAGCGGTCAATGGTCCGACAGCAACTGCGGCTCCGCCGGCAAGTCCGGCACCAACCTGATCGCCGGCAGCGGCGGCACCGGCAATACCACCGGCACAGGCATCAACTGGATGAAGTCGACGTGCACCAGTCCGCCCTGATGTCCGCCGCACGCGCGCTGGCGTCGCTGAAGCTGACGCTGGCGGCGCTGGTCCTGCTCGGCGCCGGCATTGTCTATGCCTATATCGGCGAGGAGCGAGGCAACCTGACGCTGGTGCTTCCGCTCGCGTTGCTGTCGCTGAACCTGATCGCCGCCGTCGCTACCCATCCGGCATTCCGCAAGTGGAATGCGCTGCTCGTATTTCACCTGGCATTGATCGCGCTCGTGCTGCTGGTAACGATCGGTCGCCTGACCTACCTGCGAGGAACGGTGGAACTCGCGACTGGCGAGGAATTCGCGGGGCATCTGCTTGAAACCGATGCCGGCATCTGGCATCCATGGAAAAGCCTCGAAAAGGTGCGGTTCGTGAACCATGGCTTCACCATCGGTTATGCGCCGGAGCTGCTGCGCGACCGCACGCGCAACAAGGTAAGTTACCTCAACGACGATGGCAGCGAGCACGCCATGGAGATCGGCGACCAGACGCCGCTGGTGCTTGCCGGTTATCGTTTTTACACGACGCCGAACAAGGGTTTTGCGCCGACCTTCCTCTGGCGTCCGGCGGGTGGCGAGCCGATGCTCGGTACAGTCCATCTTCCGTCCTACCCGATCCACGAATACCGGCAGGCGCGCGAATGGCAACTGCCCGGCACCGGCATCCAGGTCTGGACCATGCTGCAATTCGATGAGATCATTCTCGACCCGAAGGCGCCGTCGGAATTCCGCCTGCCGAAGGAGCACAAGGTCATCGTACGTATCGGCGCGAAGCGTTACGAACTGCAGCCGGGGCAGGCGATCGATCTGCCCGAAGGCCGCCTCGTGTACGACGGGCTGCGCAGCTGGATGGGCTATTCCGTGTTCTACGACTGGACCATTCACTGGCTGCTGGCGGCAAGTGCGGTGCTTATCGGCGCGCTGGGCTGGCATTTCTGGCGCAAATTCTCGGCCAAACCATGGAATCCCTGAATGAATGAATTGATATTGCTGTGGGCGGCCTTGCTTGCCTACGTGATTGGCGGCAGTGTCGCCATCATCGGCGTGGTGCTGAAACGCCTGCCGGAACGCTGGGTGCTCGGCCTGATCCTGCTCGGCCTCGCGCTGCACACGGTGTCCATTGCGATGCGCTGGGAGCGTGTCGGCCATGGTCCCGTCATTACGATGTTTGAAATCCTGTCAAGCAATGTGTGGAGCATGATGCTCGCCTTTGCCATCGCCTACTGGCGCATTCCCTCGATCCGCGCGAGTTCGGCGGTGGTGATGCCCATCCTGTTCATCGTCATGGGCTGGCTGCTGATGACCAATCCTGGGGAAGGGCACCTGCCGCCGACGTATCACACCATCTGGCTCTACATCCATATCGGTTTCGGCAAGGTCTTTTTCGGTGCCGTGCTGGTCGCCACCGGCCTCTCCGGGGTGATCCTGCTGCGCCCCACGAAATTCGGCTCGGGCCGTTTCGAGCGCCTGCCCGCCGACAATCGTCTGGGCGAACTGGCATTCCGCTGCATGGCGATCGGCTTCATCTTCGAATCCCTAATGCTGGTCGCCGGCGCGATCTGGGCGCAGGATGCCTGGGGCCGCTACTGGGCCTGGGACCCGCTGGAGACCTGGGCTTTCCTGACCTGGCTTGTGCTGGCCTTTTCCTTGCATGCACGTTTCACTCTCAAACTTTCGCCGCGCGCAGGTTCGATCCTGGTCGTGGCCGTATTCGTCGTGGCATTCCTGACATTTTTTGGCGTTCCCTTCATTTCCACCGCGGCCCACAAGGGGGCGATCTAGCATGGACGCGGTGCTGCGCGCGCGGACCGAGGTCCGCCGGCTCGTGGCGGGCTGGTTCATGCTCGCGCTGCTGGCGCTGGCCTTGTCGACCGTTTGCGCAGTGATGCTGGTGGCCGCGCGCGCGCCGCTGCCCGGCGGGGCCATTGCGCCGGCCGCATTGTTCCGCAGCGCGCTGGTCCTGCATGTCGGTCTGGCGGTCGTGGTGTGGTTCCTCTCCTGCGCCGCGGGATTGTGGACGCTGGCCGCCGGCGCACCGTCGCGTGCCTGGCGCTGGGCCGCACTGGCGCTCGCCTGCGCCGGCGTGCTGGCCATGATGCTGGCGCTGTTTCGCGGCACCTCGGCGCCCGTGCTGGCCAATTACATCCCGGTGCTCGACAGCCCCGTGTTCCTGCTGGGGCTGGCGTGGTTCCTGGGCGGTATCGCGCTGAGCGGCGCAAGCTCATTTGCGGGAATCGTTTCCCGGATCAGGGAAAATGCCGAACCCTGGCGTATCGCAGCGCTGCTTTCCATCATGGCAACGGCGGTGGCATTGCTTGCGCTGGCGGCGCCGATGCTGGCATCGGGCATTCCTGCGGATGCGGCGAGCTTTGAAATACTGGCATGGGGACCCGGCCATCTGCTGCAGTTCACGCACGTGGTGCTCCTGATGGGCGTCTGGGCCGTGCTGGGCGAACAGGCGGTGGGGCGCGCGCCAGCATCGCCCGCCGTAATGATTGCACTGCTGTCGGCGGCAGCCTTGCCCGTGCTGGCCGCGCCGGCGATCTATTTCCTGCATCCGATCGACAGCGCCGGATTCCGCCACGCCTTCACCCTGCTGATGGCCTGGGGCATCTGGCCCGCTCCGGTGCTGCTGGCCGGTCGCCTGCTGTGGCAACTGCGGCGGGCCGGCCCTGGCGCATGGAAGGCGGCGCACAACCTGCCTCTGCTGTTGTCCATCCTGCTGTTCCTGCTGGGATGCGCGTTCGGTGCGTCAATCCGCGGCGAAAACACCATGGTGCCTGCGCACTATCACGGCACGGTGGGGGCGGTGACGCTGGCTTACATGGCGCTTGGATACCGCTTGCTGCCGGCGTTCGGATTTGCGCGGACGGGCGGACGGCTGATCCGCTGGCAGCCGGTCCTCTATGGCACCGGACTGATCCTCCTTGCCGCCGCCCTGGCATGGTCCGGATGGCTCGGCGTGCCGCGCAAAACGCCGCATGTCGACGTGGCCGCGCATGGTCCCGCCTACGTCATGGCAATGGGATTGGCCGGCCTGGGCGGCTTCCTCGCGGTATCCGGCGCGGCGCTGTATGTCTTCAACGTGGCCCGCGTGCTGCGCGCCAGGCGGATCGGCATTGTGCAACTGGCCACAATGCAGCCGTGGCGCATGGCGGCGGCGCTGGCGCTGCTGCTGGCGGGCGGCAGCAGCGCCGTGCTTGCCTGGCTGCCTGACGCGGTCGGCAAGATGCAGATCTCCGCGGCGAGCGATCCGGCGCGCCACGCGTCGCAACAACGCGACGAGGAAATCGCGAAGCGCTTCGCCGAGGGCGTGGCGCTGCTCAATGCGAAGCAGTACGAAGCGGCTGCGGGCGTCCTGCATCGCGTGCTGGAACTGGCGCCGCAGATGCCGGAGGCGCAGGTCAATATGGGTTTTGCCATGATCGGGCTGGGGAAATTCGCGATGGCGCGCGATTTCTTCGAAGTCGCCACCAATCTGCGCGCCACCCAGATGAATGCCTATTACGGCCTGGCCATTGCGCTCGAAGGTCTGGGCGATATTGAAGGGGCGCTTGGCGCGATGCGAACCTATGCGCATCGCAGCAAAGCGGACGACCCGTTCCTGCGCAAGGCGAACGCGGCGATATGGGAATGGGAGGACCGGCTCGCGAAGACCCGGGCCGCCAATTCGCGAACCGCTGCAGTTCTCGAAAATGAGAACGCCGCCATACCCTATCCCATTCCTAGGAAAAGCCTGAACTGATTGCCATCGAGCAGGCGAGATCGTGCGCACGGCGCACGCTGCCTGCTGTCGCCATCGGATCGCCCTGCACGAAAGACGTAGCACGATCGGCACGCGCCATGCGGAAGCCCTTCCTGTTGCGTCAGATCGTGCGCGCGGCGAATGCGACACAGCGTGCGGACGCGTGCGTTCCACACCCTCCGTTTCCGCCCCCGGCAAGCCGTCGACGCGCGCGATTGCAGCACATGGAACCAAAATTGCTTGATACGCGCCTGAACGAGCTTCATTTCTGTCATGTTCGGCAGATTGTGCAATCACGACAATCAAGAAAAACAATCAATGAGAGCGGAAAGAGGAGGAAGTTGGAACATCCCGGACTTCAGGCCTGAGGGCTGGCGCACGGGGAAGGACGATGATTCATGAACCAGCACACCATTGACGACGGAACCGGATTCAACCGGCCCCATGCAGCATCGCTGCGATTCGGGCTGTTCATCGTCGGCATCGTTTTGCTGGGTGCGATCGAGTATCTGGAAACGGATACGCTGTTTGCGGGTATCCAGTTTGAGGATGTCTTCATTTTCAGGCTGGGCGGCTATGCCAATCTGCTGCTGATCGGTTCGACGATCCTGTACATCGGACACTTGTGGTCCGGTTCGGAAAGCGTGGGGCGCTGGGCCTCATGCCTGGCGTTGCTCGGCGCGACAACGTCGATCGTGGCCATCCTGTGGCGCTGGATCGAAACGTATTATCTGCATCGGCCAGGGCATATTCCGCTGAACAACCTGTACGAAATGATGTCCCTGTTCAGTACGGCGACGGTGCTGATCTACCTGGTGATGGAACACGTCTACCGCACGCGTGCGGCCGGAGCGTTCGTGATGGTGATCGTCTTCATGGCGGTCGTCTTTCAAGTGTGGCTGGCCGGGCATGACCAGGCGATACCGGGCGGTCAGGTCCGGGTGCTCAAGAGTTACTGGATGTATGCGCACGTGCTGGGAACGTTCATCGGATACGGCGCATTCGCGGTCGCGGCGGCAATGGGGATTGCCTATCTGGTCAGGGCGCAAGCGGAAGTGCGCGGTGAACCGGCCGGGTTCGCGATGCAATCGCTGCCGGACCTGCAACGCATCGATGGCCTGATGCACAAGGCCATCCTGCTCGGCCTGCCGCTCTTTTGCCTCGCGACCTTTCTCGGTTCGGTGTGGTCTTATGAAGCATGGGGAAGATACTGGGCCTGGGAGCCGAAAGAGACGTGGGCGCTGCTGGTGTGCGTGACCTATGTGTCGTATTTCGCGTTTCGCCATCTGGGCAAAATGAGCGGTAGCCGGATGGCGTGGTGGACGATCATCGGTTTCGGCATTACGGGGTTCTGCTTCCTGGGTACGCGGCTGCTCGAGCCGGGAATGCATGCCGTTGCCCATATACCTGCGTAACGTGGCAGGCGGGAGGGCAGGCAAGCCCCTCGCGACAATGACAAGATCGAAGAAAATGGAGTGGACGGGAGACGATTCAGGCCGCGTATCGCGGCGCGCCTTGCTCATGGCCGCGATGGCCGTGTCGGTCCTGGCCGCGTGCGGCAGGAAGCCGCCGGTCGAGGAAAGGCTGGCGGTGGAGGGGCGGCCGTTCCCCCCGCTGAAACTGGACCGGACCTCCGGCAATATTCTGTCGACGTCGAACCTCACGGGAAAAATGCTGGTGCTGAACGTGTGGGCGACCTGGTGTCCGCCCTGCCGCAGCGAAATGCCCGGCCTGGAACGCTTGAGCCGCGCCCTCGATCCACGGCGCTTTGCGGTGATCGGGATGTCGACGGATGATGACGAGCGCCTGGCATCGGAATTTCTCATGCAGAACGGCATCACGTTTGCCAATTTTTTCGACAAGGGCGGCCGCATGGCGAAGCAGCTCGGGATGAAGGTTTACCCGGAGACCTTCCTGATCGCCCCGGACGGCACCTTGCTCGAGCGCTTGCCGGGCTTGCGCGAATGGGACAGCAACGCCATGATGGCGCATCTGGAAGAGGCATACCTGCGCGATCGGCGCGGGAAAATGCATGAAGTGGACAAACAACCCAAAGGGTTATGATCAGGCAAGTTAAATGATTTCCATACGCAAATTCATGAACGCGGTGCGCGGTTTGGGCGTCCAACCCGAAGCACCCGCGATCGATGCTGCCGACGCCGCCGCCGATGCTGCAATGGCGGCCGCCGTGGAGGAGTCAAAGACCGGCTCCTCTGCCGAGAAGGCAAGGCACGGTCATGTTTTCTCGGTCAGGACGAAGGGCCTGGTGGTGTTCGGCACCTTGATCGCCTACGCCATCATCATCGCGCTGTTTGCCTTTCACCAGAAGAACCTGCTGCAGCGCGATTTTGACGAGATTCAGCAATCGCTGGAGGTCGACAGCATGCTCAAACAGGCTGATACCGCTGCGTTCCATGCGGTCATGGCGGTGTTCGCGAATGTCGATTCGCCCGACCGCGAAGCCGGCATGCAGCGCATCCAGATGCACTACCAGATGCTGCGCACGATGCATGCGCAGCTGAAGGAGCGCCTGCCGCAGTTCGACCTCAGCCTGGCCGGTGTCAACGCCGCGCTGGCCGAGGCAGACCGCGAAGCCTCGCGCGCAAGCATGACCCAGCTGATCGTCGAACTGGTCAAGACCAAGAACGAATTCACCAATCTCGCCGAGCAATCGCAACTGGCGCGCCGGCGCATGTCGGAACGCTATCGCCTGCAGACCGATTCGGTGGCCATGACGACCCTCATGATGGGCATGATGGGGCTGGCGCTGCTGGGCGCGATCAGCGGGCTCTTCTTCAAGAAGCTTACGGAAGACCTGCGCACGCTGCAGACCCGCGCACTCGAGATCGTCAACGGTTATCGCGGCGAACCGATTCCGATCAAGCGCCATGATGAAGTCGGGCAGCTGATGATGGCGGTGAACAGCATGGCAACCATTCTCGACAAGCGCGAGAAGGAGCTGATCGTCGAGCGCCAGAAATACTTCCACCAGGAGAAGATGGCCGCGATCGGCGCGCTGGCCGCCGGCGTTGCGCACGAGATCGGCAATCCGATCGCGGCGATCGCCGGCATCGCGCAGGACATGGCCGAGCGCCGCTCGGAAGGCCTCGGCCCCTGCGCCAACGAGCATTGCAGGCCGTGCCGCCCCGACCTGATCCAGTTGCAGACCGAGCGGCTGGCCGCGATTACCCGCGAGATTTCCGAATTCGCCTCGCCGCAGCCGGCCGAGCCGCAGTTGCTGGACCTGAATGCGCAGCTGCGCAGCACGGCCAGCTTGATCCGCTACGACAAGCGATTGCGCCGGGTAGAATTGCGGCTCGATCTCGACCATTACCTGCCGGCGATCTACGGTGTGGCCGACCAGGTCACGCAGGTCATCATGAACCTGCTGATCAATGCGATGGATGCGCTCGATCCAGTGATGGACCGGCCGCCGACCATCGTGGTCTCCACCAGGCCGGACGGCGAACGCGTTTGCATGACGGTGGAAGACAACGGACCCGGCATGGAGAAGGAAGTCCTGGAGCGCGTGTTCGAGGCCTTCTTCACCACCAAGCCCGCCGGCAAGGGGACGGGCCTGGGCCTGTCGTTGTGTTACTCCATCATGCAGAAACATGGAGGCAGCATCGAAATCGATTCCGTGCCTGGCAAGGGCACTCGTGTACTCGTTTACTTTCCGATAAATGAAACAGCCTAACGACATCTCAATGAAATCCCTGGAGGTGCTGGTCGTCGACGACGAGCCGGCGATCCGCCAGATCCTGGCCGCGCATCTAAGCAAGTCCGGGTGCAGCGTCTGCCAGGCGGCCAACGGCACCGAGGCCTTCGAGCGCCTGTCGAAGGGGGACATCGACGTTGCCATCAGCGACATCAAGATGCCGGACTTCACGGGCATCGAGCTCGTGCGCCGGGCGCGCGCGGCGGGCATCGAGACCAACTTCATCATGATGACGGCCTATGCCTCGGTCGATACCGCGATCGAAGCGATCAAGGCCGGCGCCTCCGACTACATGATCAAGCCGGTGCGCAACGAGGAAGTCCTGCACCGGCTGATGAAGGTGCGCGACATGCGGCGTCTCAGTTCCGAGAACCGCGTGCTGCGCAACCTGGTGATGGGTTCGAGCGAGGAGCGCTTCAGCTTCGCCTCGTCCTCGATGAAGGAGCTGGAGCGCCTGATCGCCAAGGTGGCACCGACCGACAGCACGGTGCTGGTCACCGGCGAAAGCGGCACCGGCAAGGGCGTGATCGCGCGGCAGATCCACCAGAACAGCCTGCGCGCCGACGGCCCCTTCATTCCGGTCAACTGCGGTGCGATTCCCGAGAACCTGATGGAGAGCGAACTCTTCGGCCACATCAAGGGTTCGTTCACCGGCGCCGACAAGGCGCGCAAGGGTCTCTTCCTCGAGGCGGACAAGGGCACCATCTTCCTCGACGAGATCGGCGAGCTGCCGCTGGCGCTGCAGGTCAAGCTGCTGCACGTGATCGAAGAGAAGACCGTGCGCCCCGTCGGCGGCGAGCAGGCCAAGCGCGCCGACGTGCGCATCGTTGCCGCCACCAATCGCGACCTGCCCCAGATGGTCGCGGAAGGCAAGTTCCGCGAAGACCTGTACTTCCGGCTCTCCGTGTTCCATGTTCACTCGCCGCCCCTGCGTGAACGCCGCCAGGATATTCCCGGGCTGGTCCGATTCTTGCTGCAGAAAGGCGCAAAACGTCTGAACAGCACTGGCGACATCGCCATCGATCCGGACGTTGAGGAAATCCTGAGCGCCTATGACTGGCCCGGGAATGTACGGGAGATGGAAAACGTGGTTGATCGAGCATTGATACTGGCTGATGAAGGACATATCACGCGCGCCGACCTGCCGCCGCAGATTGCACGCATTGCGCCGGCCGGGAAGAACGGCGTGGCAATGTCCGAGTCCGGCGACAGCCTGCGCGAGCAGGTGCGTCGTTTCGAAAGCTCCGTGATTTCCAAGGCGATCAGCGATGCCGGCGGGGACCGGCGTGCAGCGGCGCAGAAGCTGGGCATCGGTCTGTCCAGCCTGTACCGCAAGCTGGAGGAATACGAAGCGCTCGGCTTGCTGCAGGACAGCGCGGACACGCGTCAATCGCCGCGCCAGGCGTGATGGGGAGCGGGACGCGCGCAGCATGCGCGCCGGCTCCCGCGCACGCCCTGGCTTGATCGGCATAGGGGAGGATATGGAATTCGGAATGAAGGGTGCGACGCCCTGGGGACGGCTTTTGCCCGTCGCTCTTGTGGCGATCCTGATGATGCGGATGGCCTGGGCCGGTCCGAAAGAGGATACGGAGCAGGCGGAGAAGGAGTTCGCGCGCGGCAATCTGGTTGTCGCGCTCTCGCTCTGGAAAAAGGCTGCTGATCAGGGTTATGCGCAAGCCCAGGCAAGGATGGGCGATATGCTGGACCAGACCGACGACGACAAGGAATCCGTCGAGTGGTATCGCAAATCCGCGGCCCAGGGCAATGCCGCCGGCGAGTTCGGCCTCGGGCAGATGTATGCCAAGGGCGAAGGCATCAAGCAGGACCCCGACCAGGCGCGCACCTACATCCAGCGCGCCGCGGAAAAGGGGCATCTTCCCGCGGTTCTCCTGATGCGCGACCTCACAAAGAATGGTGAGCTCGGCGTCACGATCGATCCTGTCCAAAGCGCTGCATGGGATGCCAAGGCAAGCCAGATCCTCGGCCGTCCCGCATCGCAGCCGGTCGCGCCGCCGCCGTCTTCCAGGAAGTCCCGGAAGTGAGAATAACCACAGGGAGGAAATGAGAATGCTCTCTAAAGTGAGAATGCACGAGAACACTTTCGCAAAAATGACACTCGTGGTCAAAGTCCTTGCCACGCTGATCGTCGCCATCCTCGCGCTCAGCTATAGCGGCAGCCTGTTTGCGGCAGACACCTTCAAGGGCCAGAAAATCTATACGACCAATTGCGCGGTCTGTCATGGACAGAACGGCCAGGCCCGCTTGCCGGGCGCGCCCAGTTTCAACCGAGGCGAAAGCATCCTCAAGCCGGATTTCACCTTACTTGCCGCCATCCGCGCCGGCAAGAATGCGATGCCTGCGTTCCAGGGCATCCTGTCTGACCGCGACATCATGGATGTCATTGCCTATGTAAGGACCTTGAATTGAAGCATTCACTGAATACGCTGTTGCTGCCCGCGCTGTTTTGCGCATTCATCGGCACTGCCGCCGCACAAACAAAAGCACCGGACAATTCGATCCAGCCCAGAGTCATCGAGACTTTCGCGGTCGGCGACAACGTCTACGTACGCGCACTCACGATGGAGCCGAAGACCGGCTCGCTGTGGGTCGGCACCTCGGCCGGCGTGCACGAGATCGATGCCGCCACCGGCAAGCCGCGCAATACTTTTACGCGCAGCAGCGGACTGGCGAATGAATATGTCTTTGCCATCGGCATCGACAAGGAAGGCTACAAGTGGTTCGGCACCAATGCCGGCGGCGTATCGCGCTACAAGGACGGCAAATGGAAGACCTTCTTCCCGATGCATGGCCTGGCGGACTACTGGGTGTATTCCTTCGGCAACCAGAAAAACGGCGACTTCTGGATCGGCACCTGGGCCGGCGTGAACGTGGTCGACCTGAAGACGCTCAAGTTCCGCACCTATGTGAAGGAGCTGATCAACGAGTGGGTCTACGGCATCGACGTCGACAAGCAGGACCGCGTCTGGTTCGGTACGGAGGGCGGCGTGTCCATGTTCGACGGCAAGACCTGGAAATCATGGACGCACAAGGACGGCCTCGGCGCAGTCAATGAAAAGAAATTGCTGACGAGCCCCAACACCGGCCTCGGCACCCGTTCACGCCACGACCTCGGCTTCCGCTCGGAAGATGGCGCCGCCACCTACAACCCCAATTACGTATTCGCCATCATGGCCGCGCATGACCAGACCATCTGGGCCGGCACATGGGGCGGCGGCGTTTCCCATTTCGACGGAAAGAAATGGACCAACTTCACCGTCAAGGACGGGCTCGCCGGCGACATCGTGTACAGCATGGTGCAGGACAGCAAGGGCGTGTTCTGGTTCGGCACCAACGGTGGCGTGACGCGTTACGACGGCAAGACATGGAGCAGCGTCGATACCAGGACCGGCCTGCTCGATAACAACGTGTATGCACTGGCGATCGGGCCGAATGGCGATATCTGGGCAGGGACCAGGCGCGGCGTTGCGCATCTGGGCCAGCAAAAGGCAAATAGGGAGAATTGAATTGCAGCTGAATAAAATAACATTGGCGATTATCGGTGTCGGCGTGGCGGGCCTGGTGGCTGGCGCCTATGTCATGGGCACGAAGCGGGCGGATCAGGCGCCTGTGGTGAAGCAGCTCAGCGCAGGGCCGTTGAAGCCCGGCGCGCCGATACCGGGCAACCATCCCGCGATGCCCGAGACGGTCGCCGCAACGGCTACGGCGCAGGGCGGACCGGAGCAGCAAGGCAAGGTGCAGATCGATCCGAGCGCCAAGTTCACCCATTTCCGCGTCGGCAACCGCAACGTCAAGGACATCTTCACCGAAGGCGACATCGTCTGGGTCGGCACCTCGGCGGGCGTCATCCGCTACAACACCCGGACCGACGAGTACAAGCTGCTGGACACCCGTTCCGGGCTGCTGTCCAACGGCGTGTTCCACGTGAGCCGGCTGGACGGCAAGCTCGTGGTCGGCACCTACGGCGGCGGGCTCTCGCTGCTGGA
>JAKACN010000146.1 GCA_021821365.1 Pseudomonadota bacterium
CTCGGGGCGCCAGCATGAAACGGTTGCGGTGCTGTTCATCGATCTCGATCGCTTCAAGGATATCAACGATACGCTGGGTCACGCCGCCGGCGACCGCCTGCTGCAGGAAGTGGCGGAACGCCTCGGCCGCTGCGTGCGCGAAGAGGATACCGTCGCGCGCCTGAGCGGCGATGAATTCGTGGTGCTCCTGGCCGAGTTGCGCGACGTGCAGGACGCGGCCGTCGTCGCCGAAAAGATCGTGGCGACCGTCGCCGAACCGTGCCACATCGCGGGCAGAGAGCTGCGCGTATCGCCGAGCATCGGCATTGCCGTGTTTCCGAACGACGGGCAGAACATGGACGAATTGTTGCGCAATGCCGATACCGCGATGTACCACGCCAAGCAGGAAGGGCGCGGCCGCTTTTCCTTCTTCACGCCGCATATGAACGAGGCCGCCGCGCGGCGTCTCTCGGTGGGCGGCGCCTTGCAGCGCGCGATCCAGGAAGGCGAATTCATCCTGCATTATCAGCCCAAGGTCAGCGCCGCGAGCGGCGAGATCTGCGGCTTCGAGGCGCTCATCCGCTGGCCGCAGGAAAACGGCGACTGGATGCCGCCGGCGCAATTCATTCCCATTGCGGAGGAAACCGGACGCATCGATTCGATCGGCAAGTGGGCCCTGCGCGAGGCGGCTTCACAGGTGCGGCGATGGCGCGCGGAAGGTGCGCGCGGCTGCCCCGTGGCCGTCAATGTCTCCGCGCGCCAGTTCAGGCAGGACAGCGTTGCCAGCAGCATCGAGGCGGCCTTGCGTGAAACCGGTATTCCGCCGGCCATGCTCGAGGCGGAGCTGACCGAGTCGGCCGTGATGACCGATCCCGCCAAGGCGATCCAGGCCTTGCATCAGATACGCGATCTTGGCGTGCCGATTTCGATCGATGATTTCGGCACCGGCTATTCATCGCTCGCGTACCTGAAGCGCTTTCCGCTCGACAAGCTGAAGATCGATGCGGCGTTCGTGCGCGATATTGCCACCGACCCCGAGGACGCCGCCATCGTGAAGGCCATCATCACGCTGGCGCACAACCTCAACCTGACCGTGATTGCCGAAGGCGTGGAAACCGCGGAGCAGATGGCGTTCCTGATCGACCATGATTGCGATGAAATGCAGGGAAATTTCTTCAGCGTGCCGGTACCCACGGATGAGGCACTGGAGCTCCTCAAGCGCGGGCGGTTTGATGTAGTCGACGAGGCTAAAAAAGGAGGGAAACGTGGCGCAAGAATCGGTAACGCATGACCGGCGCGTGCATGCCAGGCGCGCATCCGACCGGATGCCGCCGGGCGGGGAGCGCATCGAGGATGATGGCCAGTTCGACCGGAGCATGCTGCTCCGAACGCTGATTGCGGTGCGCGACGGGGATTTCAGCGCGCGCCTGCCGGTCGACTGGGAAGGCCTGAACGGCAGGATCGCCGATGCCTTCAACGAGATCGTCTCGTCCAACCAACGCGTGGCGAAGAGCATCGAACAGGTGTCGTTCACGGTGGGCACGGAAGGCCAACTGGGCCAGCGCATCGTGTTCGACAACTACAAGGGATCGTGGGGCGCGAAAGTCAATGCGGTGAATAGCCTGATCGACCGGCTAGTGCAGCCGGTGCGCGACGCGGGGCGCGTGATCGGCGCTGTGGCGCGCGGCGTTCTGACCGAAAACATGGAGCTGGAGGTGGAGGGGCGGCCGCTCAAGGGCGAATTCCTTCGCAACGCGAAGACCATCAACACCATGGTGGACCAGCTGAACAGTTTTTCCAGCGAAGTGACGCGGGTGGCACGCGAGGTCGGCACGGAGGGCAAGCTCGGCGGACAGGCGGCCGTGCCTGGCGTGGCCGGCGTGTGGAAGGACCTGACCGACAACGTGAACGCAATGGCCGGCAATCTCACCGTGCAGCTGCGCGATGTATCGAAGGTGGCGACGGCCATTGCGATGGGAGACCTGGGACAGAAGATTACGGTCGACGTCAGAGGGGAGATCCTGCAGATCAAGGACGTGATCAACAGCACGGTCGATCAGCTCAATGGTTTTGCCGGCGAGGTGACGCGCGTGGCGCGCGAGGTGGGTACCGAGGGCAAGCTCGGCGGACAGGCGGACGTGCCCGGCGTGGCCGGCGTGTGGAAGGACCTGACCGACAACGTGAACGCGATGGCGGGCAACCTCACCGTGCAGCTGCGCGATGTGTCGAAGGTGGCGACGGCCATTGCCAGCGGCGATCTCGGCCAGAAGATTACGGTAGACGTGAAGGGCGAGATTCTGCAGATCAAGGATGTGATCAATACCATGGTCGACCAGCTCAACAGCTTTGCCGGCGAGGTGACGCGCGTGGCGCGCGAGGTCGGCACGGAGGGCAAGCTCGGCGGGCAGGCGCAGGTATCGGGCATTGCCGGCACATGGAAGGACCTGACGGACAACGTGAACGCGATGGCAAGCAATCTCACCGTGCAGCTGCGCGATGTGTCGAAGGTGGCGACGGCCATCGCCAGCGGCGATCTCGGGCAAAAGATCACAGTCGACGTGCGGGGAGAAATTCTGCAGATCAAGGATGTGATCAACACCATGGTCGACCAGCTCAACAGCTTCGCCGGCGAGGTGACGCGGGTGGCGCGCGAAGTCGGCACGGAGGGCAAGCTCGGCGGACAGGCGGAAGTGCCCGGTGTGGCCGGCGTATGGAAGGATCTGACCGATAACGTGAACGCGATGGCAAGCAACCTCACCGTGCAGTTGCGCGACGTGTCGAAGGTGGCGACCGCCATTGCCAGCGGCGATCTTGGCCAGAAGATTACGGTCGACGTGAAGGGCGAAATCCTGCAGATCAAGGATGTGATCAACACCATGGTCGACCAGCTCAACAGTTTTGCGGGCGAGGTGACGCGCGTGGCGCGCGAGGTCGGCACGGAGGGCAAGCTCGGCGGGCAGGCGCAGGTATCGGGCATCGGAGGCACCTGGAAAGACCTGACGGATAACGTGAATCTGATGGCGAACAATCTCACGGCGCAGGTCCGCAATATTGCCGCCGTGACGACAGCCGTCGCCAACGGCGATTTGTCGCAAACGATCACGGTCGACGTCAAGGGCGAAATCCTCGAACTCAAGAACACCATCAACATCATGGTGGACCAGCTCAACAGTTTCGCAGGCGAGGTGACGCGGGTCGCGCGCGAAGTCGGTATCGAAGGCAGGCTCGGCGGGCAGGCGCAGGTCAAGGGCGTGTCCGGCGTGTGGCGCGGACTGACGGATAACGTGAACCTGATGGCGAGCAACCTCACCGACCAGGTGCGCAGCATTGCCACCGTCACCACCGCGGTGGCCAATGGGGATCTGTCCAAGAAGATCGTCGTGGATGTGCGGGGTGAAGTGCTGCAGCTGAAGGAAACCATCAACACGATGGTCGACCAGCTCAATGGATTTGCCGGCGAGGTCACGCGCGTGGCGCGGGAAGTCGGCACGGAAGGCCGCCTCGGCGGGCAGGCCTACGTGCCTGCGGTGGCCGGCGTATGGAAAGACCTGACCGACAACGTGAACCTGATGGCCACCAACCTCACGGCGCAGGTGCGCAACATCGCCGCCGTGACGACTGCGGTCGCCAATGGCGATCTGTCGCGCAAGATCACGGTGGACGTGAAAGGCGAAATCCTGGAGTTGAAGAATACGATCAACATCATGGTCGACCAGCTCAATGCCTTCGGGAGCGAAGTCACGCGCGTGGCGCGCGAGGTGGGCACCGAAGGCAGGCTGGGTGGCCAGGCGAATGTGAAAGGCATATCCGGCATCTGGAAGGATCTCACCGACAGCGTGAACCTGATGGCCGACAACCTGACCGATCAAGTGCGCGGCATCGCCAAGGTGGTGACGGCGGTGGCGGCCGGCAACCTGAAGCAGAAGATGATGGTGCCGGCGAAGGGGGAAGTGGCCTCGCTGGCGGAGACGATCAACAACATGGTCGATACGCTCGCCACCTTCAGCGACCAGGTAACGCGCGTGGCGCGCGAGGTCGGCGTCGAAGGCCGCCTTGGCGGACAGGCCGTGGTGCCCGGCGCGGCCGGCAGCTGGAAAGACCTGGTCGACAACGTGAACGAGCTTGCCGCCAACCTGACCACACAGGTGCGGGCGATCGGCGAGGTGGCGACCGCGGTGACCAAGGGCGATCTGACGCGGTCGATTCAGGTTGTTGCGCGCGGCGAGGTGGCCGATCTCAAGGACAATATCAACCAGATGATCCGCAACCTGAAGGAAACCACGCAGCGCAATACCGAACAGGACTGGCTCAAGACCAATCTCGCACGGCTGACGCGCATGCTGCAGGGGCAGCGCGACATCATCACCATGTCGCGCACATTGCTGTCGGAACTGGCGCCCCTGGTCGGATCGCAGCATGCGGTCCTGTACGTTCTGCAATCCGGTTCACACAATCGTCTGCGCCTGAAACTGATCGCCAGCTATGGCTACCAGGAGCGCAAGAATCTGTCCAGCGAATGGGATCTGGGCGAGGGCGTTGTCGGCCAGGCGGCGTTCGAAAAGCAGCGCATCCTGATCACCAGCCTGCCGGACGATTACATTCAGATCGTTTCCGGCCTGGGGCAGGCCTCGCCGCGCAACATCGTCGTGCTGCCGATTCTGTTCGAAGGCCAGGTCAAGGCGGTCATCGAGCTTGCGGCGTTCGAGCACTTTCAGGCGATTCACCTGAATTTCCTCGATCAGCTCGCCGAGGGGCTTGGGATGGTTTTCAATGCCATTGAAACGGCCTCGCGCACCGAGTCCTTGCTGCAGCAGTCGCAATCACTCGCGAGCGAGCTGAAATCGCAGCAGGACGAATTGCAGGAGACCAACGCGGAACTGGAACAGAAAGCACGCCAGCTTTCCGATCAGAACGTGGAAGTGGAACGCAAGAACCGCGAAATCGAAATCGCGCGCAGCAACCTGCAGGAAAAGGCGGAGCAGCTGGCGCTCACCTCGAAATACAAGTCCGAGTTCCTCGCCAATATGTCACACGAGTTGCGCACGCCGCTCAACAGCTTGCTGTTGCTGGCCGAGCAGTTGCGCCAGAATCCGGACAACAACCTGTCGCCGAAGCAGTTGGAGATGATCAAGGTGATCCATAGCGCGGGCAGCGAATTGCTGCACCTGATCAATGACATCCTCGATCTCTCCAAGATCGAATCCGGCAGCGCCACGCTCAGCATCGAGGACGTGCCGGTGGCAGAAATTTCCGGGCACGTGGAAAGAACCTTCCGTCATCTCGCGGAAGCCAAGGGGCTGGCATTCACGCTTGAATTCGATCCCGCACTTCCTGCGTCGATGCATACCGACGGGCAGCGCCTGAAGCAGGTGCTCAAGAACCTCCTGTCGAACGCCATCAAGTTCACGTCGCGCGGCAGGGTGACCCTGTCGGCCCGGATCGCGCAGTCCGGATGGAGCCACGAGCACAAGGCTCTGAGCCAGGCGCCGCAAGTGATTGCCTTCGCCGTGGCCGACACCGGTATCGGCATTCCCGAAGACAAGCAGAGGCTGATCTTCGAAGCGTTCCAGCAGGCGGATGCCAGCACCTCGCGCCGTTACGGAGGAACGGGCCTGGGACTGGCCATCAGCCGCGAGATCGCGCACCTGCTGGGCGGCGAGCTGCGGGTGCAGAGCAGGGAGGGCGAAGGCAGCATTTTTACCTTCTACCTGCCCCAGCAGTGGTCAGGCGGAGCGGACGCCGGGATCGAGCCCAAGGCGCCGGCCAAGTCGCAGACGGGCACGGAGCCGCAACGCATGCGTCCCGCGCCGTCGCGGCCCGCACTGGGCGGCACGCCATCCATCGCCGCGCCGCAGACGGCGTTTGCGGATGACCGGACTTCACTCACGCCGCAGGACAACGTGCTGCTGATCATCGAAGACGATCCGGTGTTCGCGCAGGCCTTGCAGGAAATGGCGCACGAACGCGGTTTCAAAACACTCATGACGCCGAGCGGCGAGGAAGGACTGTCGTTGGCGGATAAGCATCGTCCCGATGCGATCACGCTCGACCTGAATCTACCCGACCTGGAGGGCTGGGATATCGTCGACCAGTTGAAGTCCGTGCCGACCACGCGCGAGATTCCGATCCATATCATCTCGGTGCGGGACCGCCCGGCCTCGGCGGAGAACTTCGGCATCGCCAGCTACCTTGCAAAGCCAGTCGATGTCGCTACCCTGGCGCAGGTATTCAGCCAGATCATGAAGGAGGCGCATCGTCCGATACGCGCGTTGCTGGTGGTGGAGAACGACCCAGCCAAGCGCGATGCCATCCTCAACGAGCTCAAGGGGGCGGATGTGGAACTCGATGCGGTGTCGAATGCCGGCGATGCGCGCGCCGCGCTGCAAAGCCGGTCTTACCAGGGCATCGTGCTCGACCTCGACCTGCCGGACATGGACGGCCAGGCGTTTCTGAAGGAAATTCGCGACGATCGCGAACTGGCGCAGATCCCCGTCGTGATCTACACCGGCCTGCCGCTTGACCGCACCACGGAAGACCAGCTCAGGAGACTGGGAGCGGTCGTGGTCGCCGAAGGAGCGCGTTCTCTCGATCGGCTGGTGGTGGAAACCGCGCAATTCCTGCAGCGTATCAAGACCGGGCTGTCGGAGCGCAAGCGCACGATGCTGGAACAGCTCGCGCCCACCAGCCATCTGCTGGAAGGAAAGAAGGTGCTGCTGGTCGACGACGACGTGCGCAACCTGTTCGCCATGACCGGATTGCTGGAAGATCACGGCATGACGGTCCTGACCGCGGAGAACGGCCGGCAGGCGCTGGAGCAGCTGGAACAGGCGAGCGATATCGACATCGTCCTGATGGATATCATGATGCCGGAAATGGATGGCTACGAAACCATGGGCAGGATCCGCGGCAATTCCCGGTTCAGGAATGTGCCGATCATCGCCTTGACCGCCAAGGCCATGAAAGGCGACAGGGAGAAATGCATTGCGGCGGGAGCATCGGACTATGCGTCGAAACCCATCGACTCTGAGCAACTGCTGTCACAGCTGAAACTGTGGCTGTTCAAATAGGGTGTTTGTCCACGAAAAACACGAAAGACACGAAAGATTTTTTGATGGATATGCCCGTGCTTTTCGTCGACAAGCAGATTGGATTTTTAGCGTGCGCCTTGCGTACGAAACAGGTCAATGTGAAGATGCTGCGGCATTTCGTGCGCACAGCGCTGGATCGCCGCCTCCCAGCAAATGGTCCACAAAAGACACAAAAAACACAAAAATCTGCAAGGATACTTTTGTGTTTTTTGTGCCTCTTGTAGAAGGGTAGTGTTCTATCGACGGCACGGACTGCTTGCCCGGCTCCAGTCCACAGAAAACACTCGGTGCTTTCCTTGAACAGACAGCCTAGTCGATCGTCGCCACCACCGGCGCATGGTCCGATGGCTGTTCCCATTTCCGCGGAACCTTGTCGACGATGCAGCCGCTGCAGCGACCGGCAAGGGAGGGCGTGAGCAGGATGTGGTCGATGCGCAGGCCCATGTTGCGGCGGAATGCCATCATGCGGTAATCCCACCAGCTGAAGATTTTTTCGGGCTGTTCGAAGAGACGGAAGGCGTCCTTGAAGCCGAGGTCAAGCAGGCGCCGGAACTCGGCGCGTTCCGCATCCGACACCAGCACCTGGCCTTGCCATGCGACCGGGTCGTGCACGTCACGGTCTTCCGGCGCGATGTTGTAATCGCCCAGCAGCGCAAGGTTCTCGTGGTCCTTGCATTCGTCGGCCAGCCAGTCGTGCAGCGCGTCCAGCCAGCGCAGCTTGTACTGGTACTTGTCCGAGCCGACCGCCTGGCCGTTCGGCATGTAGGCGCACACCACGCGCATGCCCTCGATGGTGGCACTGATGACGCGCTGCTGCTCGTCCTCGAAGCGCGGATTATTGCGCACGACTTCAGCCATCGCATGTTTCGACAGGATGGCGACGCCGTTGTAGGTCTTCTGCCCGCTGAACACCGCCTGGTAGCCGATCTTCTCGATGTCCGCGACCGGAAACTTGTCGTCGGTCAGCTTGATCTCCTGCAGGCACAGCACGTCGACCGGATTGTCCGCCAGCCATTGAACGACCTGCGGCAGGCGGACTTTCAGGGAATTGACATTCCAGGTGGCTAACTTCATGCCGCTTGCTTTGCTGCTGATTTGCCGTTGGCGCAATCCAGCAGGAAGGTGGTCAGCAGCGGCACCGGACGGCCGGTCGCGCCTTTCGCCGCGCCGCTCTTCCACGCGGTACCGGCGATGTCCAGGTGCGCCCAGGTGTATTTCCGCGTATAGCGCTCGAGGAAGCAGGCCGCGGTGATGCTGCCGCCCGGAGGACCGCCGATGTTTGCCATGTCGGCGAAATTGGATTTCAGCTGCTCCTGGTAGGCATCCTCGATCGGCATGCGCCATGCGGTGTCGCCGGTCGCCTTGCCGGCCGCGAGCAGCGCGTTGGCCAACGCGTCATGCGCCTCGTCATGGCGGGTGAACAGGCCCGTGTTGTGATGGCCGAGGGCCGTCACGCAGGCGCCGGTCAGCGTCGCGATATCCACCACGGCGGCCGGCTTGAAGCGTTCGGCATAAGTCAGGGCATCGCACAGGATGAGGCGGCCTTCCGCATCGGTATTCAGGATCTCGATGGTCTGGCCGGACATCGAGGTCACGATGTCGCCCGGTTTGGAGGCGCGGCCGGAGGGCATGTTCTCGCAGGTCGGGATGACGCCGACCACGTTCATCTTCAGGCCGAGCTCGCCGATTGCACGGAAGGTGCCGAGGACCGAGGCGGCGCCGCACATGTCGTATTTCATTTCATCCATGTTGGCACCCGGCTTGAGCGAAATGCCACCGGTGTCGAAGGTGATGCCCTTGCCGACGAGGACGACCGGCGCATCCTTGGTCTTGCCGCCCGTGTGCTTGAGAACAATGAACTTGGGCGGCTCCTCGCTGCCCTTGGTCACGGAGAGGAAGCTGCCCATCTTCAAGGCTTCGAGCTGCTTGCGATCGAGCACCTCGATGCCGAAACCGAATTCCTTCGCCAGTCTCCTGGCCGTGTCGGCAAGATAGCTCGGCGTGCAGATGTTGCTGGGCAGGTTGCCCAGATCTTTGGTCAGGTCCATGCCGTTGGCGATGGCAACGGCTTGCGCCGCGGCAGTCCTGGCGGCGGGAGCACTGGCGCCGGACGCAAGGAAAGTGACCTTCCTGATGCCGGATTGCGCGGGCTCCTTCTGGCTCTTGGTGGTATCGAAGCGGTAAGCGGCGTCGCGCACGGCCAGCACGGCGGCGCGCACCGACCAGGCTGCGTCGCGCGACTTGACTTCCTCAAACGGCAAGGCGATCGCGCCTTCCGTTGCGCCGAGTGTCGCAAATACGCGGGTGATCGCCTGCACCGCCGAGGCAAAATTCTTTTCCGCGAGCGGCTCCGACTTGCCCAGGCCGACCAGCAGGATGCGCTCCGCTGCGCCGCCCGCCACGCCGCGCAGAAGGAGAGTGGTGCCGGGCTTGCCGGAGATGTCGCCCGATTTCAGCGCGGCGCTGATTTCGCCATGGCGATCCAGCTCTTTGGCGGCCTGCGAAAGTTTCTTGTCTTCAAACACGCCCACGGCAAGACAGCCCGTCTTGACAGCGGCGAGGCCGGTTTTGGCGTCGATCGGTTTTATGCTAAAGTCCATAAGTCTCTCCTTCTCCAGACGCAATTATAGTCTTCTATTCAATGATCTTTCAGCGCGCACTTCGACGCGAACTGGTCAGCACCGCTGGCGCCGTCTTTACCACGCTATTCACCATCACCATCACTGTCATGCTGATCAAGATCCTCGGCCAGGCCGCAGGCGGCAAGATCGGCTCGCAGGACGTTGTTGCGCTGATCGGCTTCGCGGCGCTGCGCTATCTCTCGATCATCCTGATTCTGACCGGATTCATTTCGGTGCTGGTTGTCGTCACCCGCAGTTACCAGGATTCGGAAATGGTGGTTTGGTTCGCCTCGGGCCTGAGCCTGGCGCGGTGGGTCAAGCCCGTAGTGATATTCGGACTGCCGATCGTCGTCCTGATCGCGGCCCTGAGCTTCGTCGTCACGCCCTGGGCCAATCGCCAGAGCGCGGAGTTGCGGGAGCGCTTCGAGAAGCAGAACGACGTCTCCAAGGTCGCGCCCGGCAAGTTCCAGGAATCGGCGTCGGCCGAGCGCATCTTTTTCGTCGAAGCGGTCGACGGCGACGCCAACAAGGTCAGGAATGTGTTCGTGAATACGGTCAAGGATGGACGGGCCAGCGTGGTGGTGGCGAAGGAAGGAACGATCGCGCTCGATGCGCGCGGCGACAAGTTCCTCGTCATGAACCAGGGCCGCCGTTATGACGGCCTGCCGAACCAGCCGGATTTCCGGGTCATGGAGTTCGAGCGCTATGGCGTGCTGGTATCGCGCCAGTCGCAGGCGCTGGTCGGCGATACGTCGGCACATGCCCTGTCGACGCCCGAGTTGCTGGCCAACATGAACAACCATTTCAACCGCGGCGAGCTGCTGTGGCGCGTCTCGCTGCCCATCATGGGCCTGCTCCTGATGCTGCTTGCCATTCCGCTGAGTTTCGTCAATCCGCGTGGCGGCCGGTCGGCCAACCTGCTGATCGCACTGTTGCTCTATGTCTTTTACAGCAATATGGTCAGCGTGCTGCAGTATGCCGTGCAGCAGCAGCGCATGCAGCTGGGCGTCGCCTGGTGGCCGATGCACCTGGTCGCGGTGGCGATGGTCGTCGCACTGTTCTCCTGGCGGCTGTTCATCAACAGCCCTTATCATCCGGCAACGCTGTGGGGAGTGATGAAGCGCGCCTATCATGGTCGAAAGGCTGATGCGAAATGAAGGTCCTTGATCGCTACGTCGCGCAGGAAATCGTGAGCGCCGTATTGTTCGCGTTGATCGCATTCCTTGCCCTGTTTGCATTTTTCGACCTGATCAATGAGCTGCCGCAGGTCGGGCGCGGCGGCTATCAGCTGCAGCATGCCTTCCTCTATGTCGCCCTGGGTCTGCCGGGCTATGTGTACGACCTGATGCCGATTGCGGCCCTGATCGGTGCCATCTACGCGCTGGCCCAGCTCGGCGCCCGGTCGGAATTCACCATCATGCGCGCCTCCGGCCTGTCGACGGGCATGGCGGGATGGATGCTGGCGAAGGTGGGCATCGTGTTCGTCCTGATCACGTTCCTGTTTGGTGAATTCATCGCACCGGCCAGCAGCGAGATGGCGGAGCGGTGGAAATTGCAGGCGCAAGGCTCCAACCTGTCCCAGCAATTCCGCACCGGCCTCTGGACCAAGGACCTGATCCGCGAACACGGCCTGAGCGGAAAACCTGTTGGCTCGCGTTTCCTCAACGTCAAGACGGTCAATCCGGAAGGACAATTGCAGGGCGTGAAGCTCTACGAGTTCGATCGCGACTTCCACATGACCGGCGTCACCACGGCAGATCGCGCCGATTACCAGGGCCACAATGTATGGCGTCTGGCGAACGTCGCGGAAACCACCTTTTCCACCCGCAGCCCGGACATTTCGGCAACCGTCTCGACGACCCATGTACCCACCAAGGAACTGGTGTCCGAAATCACGCCGGACATCCTGTCGGTGCTGTTCGCCGACCCGGACCGCATGTCCGCCTACGGCCTGGCGACGTACATCAACCATCTCGTGGAGAACAACCAGAACACGCAGCGCTATGAGATTGCCTTCTGGAAGAAACTGATCTACCCGCTGGCGGTGATGGTCATGATGGCGCTGGCACTGCCCTTTGCCTACCTGCATTTCCGCGCCGGCGGTGTGAGCCTGAAGATTTTCATCGGGATCATGATCGGCGTGAGCTTCCAGCTGCTGAACAGCCTGTTCTCGCATCTGGGCCTGCTTAATACCTGGCCGGCGTTCGCCACCGCGGTGCTGCCGAGCGCAACATTTCTGCTGGTGGCGATCGGATCGCTGCTCTGGGTCCAAAGGCATTAGGAAGCTTCATGGTACAACGCGCTCTCATCCTGTTTGCTCACGGCGCCCGCGATCCGAAGTGGGCAGAGCCGTTCCGCCGCCTGCAGCGGATCACCCAGGCGCAAGTGCCGGATGTGAAGGTCGAGTTGGCCTTCCTGGAACTGATGTCGCCGCGGCTGCCCGAACTCGTGCGCGATCTG
>JAKACN010000147.1 GCA_021821365.1 Pseudomonadota bacterium
TCGCTGACCCTGGGCATCGCGCTGGGCTCCTACTGGTCCTACTACGAACTGGGGTGGGGCGGCTGGTGGTTCTGGGATCCGGTGGAAAACGCTTCGTTCATGCCGTGGCTGGTCGGCACCGCGCTGGTCCATTCGCTGGCCGTGACGGAAAAGCGCGGCAGCTTCAAGAACTGGACCGTGCTGCTGGCCATCATCGCCTTCTCCCTGTCGCTGCTGGGCACCTTCCTGGTCCGCTCCGGCGTGCTGACTTCGGTGCATGCATTCGCCACCGACCCCGAGCGCGGCATGTTCATCCTGGTCTACCTCGCCTTCGTTGTCGGCGGCTCGCTCACGCTGTATGCATGGCGCGCCCCGAGCGTCGGGCTGGGTGGCCGCTTCGCACTGATCTCGCGCGAGTCGATGCTGCTGGTGAACAACGTGTTGCTGCTGGTCGCCTCCGGCACCGTACTGCTCGGCACCCTGTATCCGCTGTTCCTCGATGCGCTCAACCTCGGCAAGATTTCCGTCGGACCGCCGTACTTCGAGGCGGTGTTCGTGCCGCTCATGATCCCGGTGCTGGTGCTGCTGGCCATCGGTCCGTTCGCACGCTGGAAGGAAGCTTCCGTGTCCGACCTGCTGCGCCGCCTGCGCTGGGTGGCGCTGGCCGCGGTTGGCCTGGCGCTCGCGATTGCCCTGGTGCTGGCGGCGTCGCCGATGGTGACGGCCGGTCTGGCGTTCGCGATCTGGATCCTGTTCGGTTCCGTGGCGCATATGGTCGAGCGCGCACGCCATGCCCCGAAGGGCATGTCGCTGTGGAAGCGCCTCTCGCGCGAACCGCGCAGCTACTGGGCCATGCTGATTGCGCACGCGGGCATCGGCGTGTTCGTGGTCGGCGTCACGCTCGTCAAGGGACTCGACGACGCCAAGGATGTCAGCATGCGCGTCGGCGACACGACGACCGTGAACGGCTATACCTTCAGTTTCAAGGACCTGCAGGACATCAAGGGGCCGAACTACGTCGCCGCGCGGGCGACCTTTGACGTGACCTACGGCGGCAAGCCTGTCACGACGCTGATGCCGGAGAAGCGCATGTACACGGTGCAGCGCATGCCGATGACCGAAGCCGGCATCGACCGCGGGTTCACGCGCGACCTTTATGTGTCGCTCGGCGAGGAAACCAACGACGGCGCATGGGTCGTGCGCGTACAGCACAAGCCTTTCGTCTCCTGGATCTGGGGCGGCTGCCTGATCATGGCCTTCGGCGGCCTGCTGGCGGCGTCGGATCGCCGCTATCGCATCGCCTCGCGCAAGCGTGCGGCGGAGCAAGTGGTGGTGGCCGAGCCGGTTGGCGCTTGATGCAAGGACAGGATTTGTCCACGGAAAACACGGAAAGCACGGAAATTTCGATGATGTGTTTTTTGTGGACAGAACAATCGTCTTGAAGCAGGGCGCATGAATCAAAATAACGGATGGTCCACAAACGACACAAAAGACACAAAAAAATGAGAGATGCTTTTTCCGTGCCTTTCGTGTTTTTCGTGGACAAACCAATCCTATCGAAATACAGCACATGAAACGATTTCTTCTTCCCCTTGGCGTATTCATTGCCCTGATGGTTTTTCTTGCCGTCGGCCTGCGGCTCAATCCGCGCGAGATTCCGTCGCCGTTCATCGGCAAGCCGGCGCCGGCCTTCAAGCTGACGCAGCTTCAGGCGGCGGACAAGACCATCTCGCCGGCCGACATGAAAGGACAGGTGTGGCTGCTGAATGTGTGGGCCTCGTGGTGCGTATCCTGCCGCGAGGAGCATCCGGTGCTGATGGACTTCGCCAAGGCCAACGTCGTGCCCATCGTCGGCCTCAATTACAAGGACAAGCGTGATGACGGCCTCGGCTGGCTCAATCAGTTCGGCAATCCCTACACCGTCTCGGCCTTCGACGGCGATGGCCGCGTCGGTATCGACTATGGCGTGTACGGCGTGCCGGAGACTTTTGTGATCGACAAGAATGGCGTGATCCGGATGAAATACACCGGCCCCATCACGCCGCAAGCGATTGCAGAGAAGCTCCTGCCCATGATCAAGGAGTTGCAGCGTGCGTAAATTCATTCTTTCCCTGATGCTCGTCCTCTCCCTTGGCGCACAAGCCAAGGAGGCTCCCCCCGCTGCGGCCGACCCCGTCCTCGAGAAACGGATGCTGGATCTGACCGAGCAGTTGCGCTGCCTCGTATGCCAGAACCAGACCATCGCCGATTCCCATGCCGATCTGGCGATCGACCTGAAGAACCAGGTGCGCGAAAAGCTCGCAGCCGGGATGTCCGACAAGGAGATCGTCAATTACATGGTGGATCGCTACGGCGACTTCGTCCTCTACAAACCTCCGGTCAAGGAATCGACCTGGCTGTTGTGGTTCGGCCCGTTCCTGCTGCTGGTGGTCGGGATCGGCGTGCTGATGACCAAGCTCAAGCGCCGCAACGCGACCGCCGACACTGTGCCGGAAGAGGACCTCAGGCGCGCGGCCAGCCTGCTGAAAGAAACGAACAATTCGAAGGATAAAGCATGACAGCATTTCTGATTGGCGCCACGCTGCTGGTGGCAACCGCGCTGGCCTTCCTGCTGACGCCGCTGCTGCGCAAGGAGCGCGTCACGACGGAGCATGTGCAGCGCGACCAGCTCAATCTCGCGGTACTGCGCGACCAGTTGCGCGAGCTCGATGCCGATCTCGAGGGCGGGCTGATCGAACCGCTTGCGTATGAAAGCTCTCGCCACGAGCTCGAGCGGCGCGTCGCCGAAGAAGTCAAGCCGGATGCCTCGGTCCATACCAGTGGCGCGAGCAAGCGCTGGACCGCGGTGGCCGTCGGCATCGCCGTGCCCGCGCTGGCCGTGGCAGTCTACCTGTTCATCGGCAATACGGCGGCGCTGAATCCGGCCAATGTGACGGCCGCGAGCGACAACTCGCACCAGCTCACGCCCGAGCAGATCGAGGGCATGGTGGCCAAGCTCGCAGAGCGCCTCCAGAGCGATCCGAACAATGCGGAAGGGTGGAACATGCTGGCGCGCTCGTATGCAGCCATGGGGCGCTACCAGGAGTCCGCCAAGGCTTACGAACACCTCGTCAAGCTGGTGCCGAACGATGCCTCGATGCTGACCGACTACGCGGACACGCTGGCCATGGCTAACGACCGCAGCCTGCAGGGCGCGCCGGAGAAACTGATCAACCAGGCGCTCGCCATCGATCCGAAGAACGTCAAGGCGCTGGCGCTGGCGGGCAGTGCCGCATTCGACCGCAAGGACTATGCGCGTGCGGCCGAGAGCTGGCAGAAGATTCTCGATGTCGTTCCGCGCGACTCCGACATTGCGCGTTCCATCCTCGGCAGCATCAATGAAGCGAAAGGCCTGATGGGCGCGCCGCAAATCGCATTGCCGCCGGTTGCGCAGGCAGGCGCCGCACAGCCGGCGCCTGCGGCAGCCGCCAGCGGTGCGAAGGTGGAGGGCACGGTCGATATCGATCCGGCTCTGCGCGCGAAGGTTTCGGATTCGGATACCGTTTTCATCTTCGCACGTGCTGCAGAAGGCCCGCGTTTCCCGCTCGCCGTCGTGCGCGCGCAAGTGAAGGACCTGCCGTTCAAGTTCGTGCTTGACGATAGCATGAGCATGACCCCGGAAGCGAAGCTGTCGAATTTCCCGAGAGTGGTGGTCGGCGCGCGCGTGTCGAAGTCCGGCAGCGCGACCCCCAGCGCGGGCGACCTCGAAGGCAGCAGCGATCCGGTGGCGCCGGGCGTGACCGGCCTGAAGATCCGCATCAACTCGACGCATCAGTAACAAGCTGTACGCCGGGACGGCGGCCGGTTGCACCGGACCGCTCCCGGCGAGCGTATCAACGTTCTCCCTTCAATTCTCATCTCGCGCTCGAAAGGGCCGGCCATGCCGGTCCTTTTTTATTTCTGGCATATTTCCTGCAACATTTGCGCAAAGCAATGTTTTAGCTGCGGGATTGCTCCCGTAACCGAGAAAATTGCCGCGTCCGCAAGGCGGGGCAGAGCGCAAGTGAGAAAGCAATGAAATCAATCCTCATTACCGGCAGGGTCCTGGCCTGCATTGCCGCAACGGCGGCATTTTCAATCACGGCAAGTTCCCATGCGGCCGACGCCACCGCGGCGGAAAAGCTTGCACGCCAGGAGGGATGCCTGCGTTGTCATGGTATCGACCGCGGCAAGGACGGCCCCGCCTACAAGGAGGTGGCAGCCAAGTTCAAGGGCAAGTCCGACGCGGAAGCACGCCTGCTTAATCACCTCAGCAGCGGCGAGAAAGTGAAATTCCCGGATGGGCACCAGGAAGAGCACAAGATTCCCAAAACCAAGGATCAGGACCAGATCAAGAATCTCGTCCAGTGGATCTTGTCGCTGACATAAAGACTTTACCGGCGACGAGGCGCGCATAAAGCGTCCGCTTGCCGACACAACACAATCAGGGAGAGAAAAATGAAAAACTGGCAGAAGATTGCCACGATGCTGGCGTTCGCCTGCAGCTTGCTGGGCACCATGCCCGCATGGGCGGACGACGCGGCAAAACAGCAGGCCGAGCAGGCGCTCGCGCAGGATGCCATCTGTACGCGGTGCCACGACCAGTCCGAACAGAAGCCGATCCTCGCAATCTACCAGTCGCGCCATGGCGTGCGCACCGACGGCCGTGCGCCGGCCTGCCAGTCCTGCCATGGTCCCAGCGAGGCCCACGTCAAGAATGCCACGCATGCGTCGGAACGTCCGCTGGTGGATGCCTTCAGTTCGCGCGAGAAGGCGACGGCGAAGGATATCGAGGCCTGCGTCGGCTGCCATAACTCCGGCAAGCGTTCGCACTGGCAGGGCAGCCTGCATGAACGCGCGGGCCTCCTGTGCACGACCTGTCATGAGATGCATGCGCTCCACGACAAGGTGCGCGACAAGCTCACGCAGCCAGAGGTGTGCTTCACCTGCCACAAGGAGCAGCGCGCGCTCTACACGCGTCCGTCACGCCATCCCATCAAGGACGGCAAGATGGCCTGTTCCGATTGTCACAATCCGCACGGCACGTCCGGCCCGACGCTGCTGGCGCGCGACAGCGTGGTGGCGACCTGCTACACCTGCCACATGGAAAAGCGCGGACCGTTCATCCGCAACCACCAGCCGGCGCAGGAAGACTGCACCCTCTGCCACAATCCGCACGGCTCCACCATTCCCAACCTGCTGAAGGCGCGTCCGCCGTTCCTGTGCCAGCAATGCCATGAACCGGCCACGCACCAGGGCCGCATTGCAACTCTGACCGGATCCAATGCCAGCCCCGCCCAGGCGGCCAACACACTGGCGCGCGGCTGCCTGAACTGCCACACGAACACGCATGGCACGAACAACCCGGCGAACATCAACAACGAGCGGACCATGCGTCGCTGACAGGGAAAGGAGCACGATCATGACAATGCAAAAACACATTTCGTTTCCGCTGGCAGCCATTGCCGCGGCATTGCTTGCGGCGTACGGCCCGGCAAGCGCACAGCAGAATCGCGACCTGGACTGGCTGGCCGCGCCGCACAGCACGATCTCCGTCGGCGCCGGGTATCTGTCGAATGACGCGCCGCGCTTCGGCCTGTACAACGGCATGAACGAAGAGGGTGCGTATGGCCTGTTCAAGGTCGACATCAACAAGCTCGACAAGGCCGACGGCACATGGATCCGGTTCCAGGGAAACAATCTCGAACTGGAAAACCGCGACCTGCGCTTCAGCCACGAGCGCCAGGGCGATTGGGGATACACGATCGATTACAGCAAGACACCGCGCTACGAACCCTACACCGTGAATACCGCGGTGACCGGCATCGGCACGCCGAATCTGTCGATCCCGACGTCGGCCGCCGCCGTCGAAACGCCGCAGCAGCTGAAAATGAAACGCGAAGCGGTCGGCATGGGATTCACCAAGCAGCTTGGGCATGGATTCGACCTGCAGGTGCGCGCACGCAGCGAAGACAAGGACGGCGCGCGCATCTTCGGCCGCGGCGCGGGCACCAATGCGTTCGAATTCGCGCCCGAGCCGGTCCACTCCACGACGCGACAGCTCGAAGCCATTCTCGGCTATGCGGACAAGAAACTGCAGGTGTCCGGCATCTATTACGGCACGGCCTACGACAATCACAACACGGCCCTGATGCTTGCCGGCGGCGGGGCGCTGCTGTCCAGCTTCAACCCGATCGCGCTGCCGCCGGATTCGCAATCGCACCAGCTTGCGCTGGATGGCGGCTACAACTTCAGCCCAACCACGCGCGGCACCTTCAAGCTGGCCTATACGAGAGCGACGCAGGACGACACCTTCATCCAGGGCGTGCCGCTCGCCACGGGCATCGCCGCCAACGGCAATCTCGGCGGCCGCATGGACACGACGCAACTGCAAGTCGGCTTGACCGCCAATCCGCTGACGAAGCTGTCCCTGCTGGCGGACCTCCGCTACGAGGACCGCGAAGACAAGACGCCGCTGCGTCTCTATACGACGGCCGGCGTGTCGCCGACATCGACCTACAACGGCTGGTACGAACCGCATTCGTTCAAGACCACCACCGGCAAGCTGGAAGCGACTTATCATCTGCCGCTGGCGATGCGCCTGACCGGCGGCATCGACTACGTCGAAAAGGACCGCACCGCACCCGACATTCGTGCGGTCAGCTTCCGCGACCGGACTGACGAAACCTCGTACCGTCTTGCGATCAAGCGCACCATGTCGGAAACGGTGACCGGCGCTGTTGCATACATCCATAGCGACCGCACCGGCTCTGCATTCCTGAACAATGTCCTCAATTGCGGCGCGGTGACTTGCACCAGCGGCACGGTCACCGCCTCGGCCGTCAATCTCGTGGCACCGCTGAACCTTGCTGACCGCCAGCGCGACAAGCTGCGCCTGTCAGTCAACTGGCAGGCGACCGAGACGCTTTCGCTGCAATTCATGGCCGACCAGACCTGGGACGATTACAGCAGCCGTACCGCCGATGATTACGGCCTGCGCGACGGCAGGTCGAAGAATTATTCGATCGACGCCTCGTATGCCTTCAACGATGAGTGGCAGGGCACAGCCTGGTTCTCGAAGAACGATACCCTTGCGAACCGTGCCACGCGCACGACGCCCACGGCGCCATGGGCATCCACGCTTCTGAACAATGCCAACTCGCTCGGCGTCGGGCTGCGCGGCAATCCGACGTCGAAGCTCGAACTCGGCATGGACCTGAGCCATTCCGAGATTGCGGATATCTACAATCTGCGGGCGATTTCCGGCGCGCCAGTGTCCTCGCTGCCGGATGTATTCACGCGCCAGAGCAATGTGAAACTGTATGCGACCTATGCGCTGCGGAAGAACACCAGGCTGCGTTTCGATTATGCCTATGACCGTTACAGCACGAATGACTGGACCTGGTCGAGCTGGGTCTATAGCGACGGAACCTACCTGAGCCAGCGGCCGTACCAGAACGTGAACTTCTTCGGCGTCACCTGGATATATACGTTCCAGTAGACGGTTCGGACGCGGCGCATTTCCGCTGTGGCGAAAGGAAAACGGGGCACACTGAGTGCCCCGTTTTTATTCCCGGCATGGCAAAATGGTTTTTGTGGCGAGAAGCATTTTCAGTCGGGGATATTCCTGCCACGCTCAAGTGCAGTGCACAAGAAAAGCTGGTACAGCGTTTGCATACTATGTCCTACAGAACGTCCGAAGGAAGGACATGGATGCACTGATGGCGGCAGCCGCCCGCGAATGGGCGCATTTGCCGCCGGATGGGGCTGCGGTCCGTGGCTGCTGGTGATGGCGTCGATTCCCGATTTTCGTGATCTGTCTCGAAATCGGGAAAAGATGGCCGGCGTTGACGACTGCGGGTGGGTGAACGGTTGCGCGTGACGAGGACCACGCGCGAGTGAAACGGGACAGGGAGACGGGTTCTGCCGCATTCCGGCGCCACGACATTCGCGGATGCAGGACGCAGCACGGACAGAACCGAAGCCAGGACGAATCACGCGGAAGCGAAACAGGGAGGCAAGACCTGTATCGAGTGCTGCTGGTGTCCTGTTCCGTAGGTTCGTTGCAAAGCAAGAGTGGCGAAATCATGTCGAGACAAGGAGAAAAGCGCGGCAAGGGCGGCTCCCCTTGCGAGCATTTTCGACGCCGTATCGGCGCGATTCTCGCCATCTTTTATGCAACGAACCTACGGAACAGGACACCAAGGCATCGCACACCTCTTGTCAGCTGACTATAAGGAACCTGGAAATGAATAATCTGATATCCGAACATGGCATCACGCCGCATATTGATCATTCCGCCCCGATTGAATTCGACAAGACTCCGGTCCGCATCACGGTGCCGGCCTATCTGCAAAAGATTTACTGGTGGGCGTATGTGCATCCGAATGCGGTCAAGGTCTTCGAGCGCGAATGGCTGGTCAACCTGATCCTGTTCGGGAATTACTCGGCGCTGCGCGACGCCGCGCTGGATGAAATCGGGCACGACGCGAAGGGCACCACGCTGCAGGTGGCCTGCGCCTATGGCGACCTGACGCCGCGCCTGCGCGAGCGCATCGCCGACGACGGCAAGCTGCATGTGATCGACGTGCTGCCGATCCAGCTGCAAAACCTGAAGCGCAAGCTGCCTGCCGACATGCGGGTGTCGCTGATCCAGCGCGACTCGTCCGCGCTTGGCTTCGCCGATGCCAGCTACGAGCGCGTGCTGGTGTTCTTCCTGTTGCACGAGCAGCCGGAAGACGTGCGCCGCCGCACGCTGGCGGAGGCATGCCGCGTGGTGAAGCCGGGCGGGCAGGTGATCGTGGTCGATTACCATCGGCCGGACAGCTGGAACCCGGTTCGCCATCCGTTGCGCGCCCTGCTCAAGCGCCTCGAGCCGTATGCCGATGATTTGTGGAATAACGAGATCCAGACTTACCTGCCGGACGACATCGCGTTTTCCGACATGAAGAAAGAAACCTATTTCGGCGGCCTGTACCAGAAGGTGGTGCTGACCCGCTGAATTCTCATTCCCCGTTGCGTGCGCCGTGCGCACGATCTTTGCGAGGCGCGATGGCACGGTCGTCGCGCGCGGCACACGCTACGCGGAACAGTTGAATCCGGAGTGGAAGAATTGAAGTGCGATTGGATGTGTGTTCCGGCGCGGCGATGGGCGGCGCTGGCCATGGCGGCTGCGCTGTGTGCGCCGCATGCGGTTTTCGCGGTGGATGCCGAGGCCGCGGAATCGCTGGCGCGGCGCGAGAACTGCCTGAAGTGCCACGGCGTGGACAAGAAAAAGGAAGGTCCGTCTTATAGATCGGTCGCTGCCAAGTACAGGGACAAGCCGGATGCGGAAGCGCGGCTGATCGAGCACGTGAAATCCGGCAAGTCGGTCCAGATGGCGAGCGGCGACTGGGAGGATCACAAGATCATCAAGACCAAAGACGAGGAGGCGATCCGGAACCTGATCCAGTGGATTTTGTCGCTGGATTAGACGTGGCCTGCGCGTGGGCGCGTTACGCTGCGTGAATCGCCTCGTCCAGCGCCGAGGCGAGCGAATTCGCAAGCTTCTCTACCGGCAGCTCGCGTCCGAGCAACTCGGCGCAGGAGACGGTGCAGCGCGCCAGGGCGGCGGCATCTTCCGCCGGTTTTCCCATCGCATGGCAAAGCATCGGCCAGTCCGGATCCGTCAGCAGGATGCCGGCGACCAGCAGGATGCCGTTGCGCTTGCGCACCTGGGCGAAGCCGACGATTTTCCTTCCATCGACCACCAGTTCTCCCGGCGATAGACCGCCGAAGCAGGCCCATTCGACGGGAGACGCGCGATTTTCCAGCTTCCATGCGTGCGCTTCCTCGGGCGTGAGGACATGCGTCTCCACGCCTGCCGCGGCGAGCACCGACGCGTAGAGATCGCCGATCCACTGATAGCTTTTTGCCGTGCTGGGCGTCACCAGCCGGTGCGAGGCCGGCAGCACGACGGATGCGCTCAGCATCCATGGCCCGACCAGAACCGCGCCGCCGCCGGCATGGCGCAGGACGATATCGATGCCGGCACGCGACAGCGCCGGGTCGGCAGTCAGCAGCGCATGCTGGGAACGTCCCAGCACAATTGCCGGCGCGTCGTATTGCCACAACCGCGCTTCAGGGACCTGGACCTCGACGCTCAATATGGATTGGTTCCAGCTCTGTTCTGCCAGATGTTGTTGCTGGTTCTGCATGGGGGATCTGATCGGATTGACAATGCAGGCGCCGCACGATTGATGCTGTCGTTTCGGGTGCGTCGCCAGGCCACATTTTAACGCTTGCCGGCGCACCGGGTCACGACTGGATATCCTCAGTCGCCTTTCCTCTGTTGACGCCACCAGCGCCCGTTTGGCGTGCTTGCCGCGCCGTTTCCTTCGCGGCGATAAAAAAGGGGCGCACCAGGGTGCGCCCCAAAAACTGCATGCTCGATTTACCTGCAGTCGCCTCCGGGGCGGAGGAGATGCCCCGGAAGAGTCTGGAATTGCTTGCCTGATATCGTTATAGCCCACATCGCGCACGCCGCAGGGGGACGCCCCGCGAAAAATTCCGAATCCCTTGACGTGCGACAGGAACCCTTCAACCGGCGCCTGTCTGCATCAGGACGCCAGCGCAATGCGCGGCGCCGGATGCGGTAACGCGGCCGTCGCGGCATCCGGGCTCAGCCGGAACGCGCTGGCCATGACATTCAGTTGCGCCGCCTGGCTTTGCATCGACTCCGCGGCCGCCGCAGCTTCTTCCACCAATGCGGCGTTCTGCTGGGTCACCTGGTCCATCTGCATCATCGCCTGGTTGACCTGTTCGATGCCCGCACTCTGTTCCCGGCTGGCGGCGGTGATCTCCGACATGATATCGGTGACGCGCGTGACGCTCCTGACCACTTCATCCATCGTTGCTCCGGCTTGATTGACCAGCGCGCTGCCGGCGCCGACCTTGTCGACCGAGTCCTCGATCAGCGCCTTGATTTCCCGCGCCGCCGCCGCGCTGCGCTGCGCGAGATTGCGCACTTCGGACGCGACGACCGCGAAACCGCGCCCCTGTTCGCCGGCGCGGGCGGCTTCCACCGCCGCATTCAGCGCGAGGATGTTGGTCTGGAATGCAATGCCGTCAATCACACCGATGATGTCCGCAATCTTGCTGGCCGACGTGCTGATGGAGCCCATGGTGCGAACCACATCGGCCACGACCTGTCCGCCGCGGGAAGCCGTATCGGACGCGACATGCGCCAGCTGGTTGGCCTGCTGCGCGTTCTCGGCGTTCTGCTTGACGGTCGAGGTCAGCTCCTCCATGGAGGAAGCGGTCTGCTGGAGCGAACTTGCCTGTTCCTCGGTGCGCGCGGAAAGGTCCTGGCTACCCGCCGCAATCTCGCTGGACGCGGTGGCGATGGATTGCGTTCCCGAGCGCACGTTGGCGACCAGCGCCGCCAGGCTGTCCTGCATGGTCTTCATGGCAAACAGCAGGCTGCCACGATCCCTGGCCTCGAGCCTGATCCGCGCAGTCAGGTCGCCGGCAGCGATTCCGGCGGCGATGCGTACCGCGTAGTCCGGCTCGCCGCCCAATTGCAGCATGACATTGCGCGTGAGCCAGAAGGCGATCCCGGCGCCCGTTGCCAGGGCGATGGCGGCCAACGCGAGGCTGAACACGAGATGGTCGCGCGTCTTCTCCGCCAGTTGGGACTTGGCGGTGCTGACCGCTGTACTTTTTGTCTTGATCAGCGCCAGCAGATCGGCGCGCATCTGGCGCCACAATGGCGTCTCGTCCTTGTTCAATGCGGCGATTGCCGCCGCGGAATCGCTCTTTGCATGGCCGACGATCTGCTGCTGGACTTTTGCCTGCTGTTCGCGCAACTGTCCTATCCTGGTCAGCACCTGGACGTCTTCCCGGTTGTTCTGCGCGATATGGCGTGCCTCCTGCAGGGCTTCGTCGAAACCTCGCGACGCATCGTTCAGGTTCGCGAACGCCTTTTCATTGGCCGGATCGAGCACGATGTTGCGCAGCGCCTGGCCCATTTGCAGGCCTTGCGCATACAGGGCGTTGCCGCTGGCGAGGAATGCCTGGTCTTTCTCGATGAAGGAATCGAACTTCTCCGCCGTGTCTTTCATTCCGTTCAGGGCCACCGCCAGCGCCGCGCCAAAGATGGC
>JAKACN010000148.1 GCA_021821365.1 Pseudomonadota bacterium
GAGGAAAAACGCTTCTTCACCGAATGCGCATCGACCTCGGGCGTACTGCCCGCGCCTTACAAGGCGGTGACGGGCGCAGCCGATATCGATGTCATCACTGACGACATGTTCCCCGGCATCCTGAAAGGGGCGCGCATGGGTTATGACTCCAAGGGCCAGGTCCGTGTCCGGGCGCGCGATGAGGCGCGGGCAGCATTCGCCGCATTGAACGGCGTTCCCTGCGTACTGGAAAAGATGCTGCCGCTCGCCTACGAGATCTCGGTACTCACCGCGCGTGGCGCGGATGGGCAGTCGGTCGTCTATCCGATCGCGGAGAATGTCCATCGCGGCGGCATTCTTTTCACCACCACCGTTCCGGGACCGAACGTATGCCCGGAAGCCGCGAGCAAGGCGCAGTCCGCCGCATTGGCGATTGTCGCGCAGCTCGGCTATGTCGGCGTGCTGTGCATTGAATTCTTCGTCCTGCAGGACGGCACGCTGGTGGTCAATGAAATGGCGCCGCGTCCGCACAACAGCGGCCATTACACCATCGACGCCTGCGTCACCAGCCAGTTCGCTCAACAGGCGCGTGCCATGGCGCGCCTGCCGCTGGGCGATGTGCGCCAGCATTCGCCGGCGGTCATGCTCAATATCCTCGGCGACATCTGGTTCGAAGGCGACGGCGACGAGGTGCGCGAACCGGCATGGGACAAGGTCCTGGCGCTGCCCGGCGCCAACCTGCATCTCTACGGCAAGGACGATCCTCGCCGCGGGCGCAAGATGGGCCATGTGACTTTCGTCGCGCCGACACTTGCGCAGGCGCAAGATAGCCTGCGTGCCGCCTGCGTTATCCTTGGAATCGAACCTTGATGAAAAGGAAATGCGGGCATCATGACTGAGATGGTCCTGGATCCGGAAGTCATTCAATCCGCCGCGCGCATGCTGGAAGAGGGCAAGCTGGTCGCTTTCCCGACCGAGACGGTGTACGGACTGGGTGCGGACGCGGAAAATCCCGCCGCGGTTGCCAGGATCTATGCCGCAAAAGGGCGCCCGGCGAATCATCCGGTGATTGTCCATGTCGCGCCGGGTGCCGACATCGGATACTGGTCTGACGCCATTCCGGCTGAAGCGCGCGCACTCATCGATGCCTTCTGGCCAGGCCCGCTGACATTGATCCTCAAGCGCGCGGCACATATACCGGACGCGGTGTCGGGAGGGCAGGATTCCATCGGCCTGCGTTGTCCATCGCATCCGGTCGCGCAGGCGCTGCTGAAAGCATTCAAGGGCGGAAAGGGCGGCGTCGCTGCGCCGTCGGCCAACCGCTTCGGGCATGTCAGTCCGACGACCGCACAGCATGTGCGCGACGAATTCGGCACCGGGTCCGAGAGCCCGGTCGCCTGCATTCTCGATGGCGGGCAGAGCGAAGTCGGGATCGAATCCACCATCCTCGATCTTTCGCGCATGGAAAGCCATGGGCCGGTGCTGCTGCGGCCAGGACATGTCAGTGCGTCCGCGATTGCGCGCGTCATCGGCGTGCATCCACGCATGCCCGATGCAACGGCGCCGCGCGCTTCCGGAACGCTGGAGGCGCACTACGCGCCGAACACCCCGGTCGCGCTGGTTGCTTCGGAACAGTTGAACCACATCCACGAGAGACTTGTATTCAACAACCGCCGCGTTGCTTTGCTGTATCGGACCATCGGCCCCATCCCTCTCGCAGCGGCCCAGACCGGCATGCCCGCCACGCCGGACGACTATGCGCATGACTTGTACGCCGCCTTGCGGACCATGGACGAGGCGAGGGCGGACATCATCCTGGTGGAATCTCCGCCAACAGGCCCCGAATGGCAGGGGGTCAATGACCGCCTGCGCCGCGCTGCGCACGACTCGGCCGGCGCATTGAGCCGAATGCTGGACGAAGCGCGGTAGCCACCTCCCGTTGGACTCCTTCGTACGTCCGCGTCGTCTTTCCTCCGAAAAAGTTTAGAGCTTTATTTCTAAATTTCCCCCGATGTTATCTGGTCAAGCTGTCAGTGTGGCTGCCATAATATTAACTTTCGGTATGGACAGAAAGTTTGCTTTCCGTAGCGAAATAAAAAATTCAATCTGAGCTGAAGAGATTCCATGCGTCAATTCAAATTCGCAGCGGCGCTGCTGGCCGCTGCATTTCTGGCATCATGCGGTGGCAACAGCAAGCCGCAAATTACTTCCCTGGTTTCCTTCGGCGACAGCCTGAGCGACGTCGGCACCTATGCCGTCGGCACGGTGGCGCAACTCGGCGGCGGGAAGTACACGATCAACGGTCCGGACGGCAAGAACTGGATCGAGCTGATGGCGCCGAAATTCGGTTTGAGTGCGCCCTGTGCGGCGCAGACTGGGCTCGATGGCGATCCCACGCAAGGTTTCTCCGTCGCGGTGACGAATTTCACCAACTGCACGGCCTACGGACAAGGCGGCGCACGCGTCACGAATCCCGTCGGTCCCGGCAACAAACTCCTCGGCGGCGCGAACGCCGTCCTTGGCCAGCTCACGGTTCCGGTTGTGACGCAGATCCAAACCCACCTCGCGCGCAAGGGCGGGAGTTTCAGCGGTTCGGAAATCGTGTTTGTCCTCGCGGGTGGCAACGATGTGTTCATCCAGCTGGCGACCCTGAACGCGACGATCGCTGCGGGTGGCGATCCCAATGCGGCCTCGACGGCTGCCGTGACGGCGATGGGGACAGCCGGCGCCGAACTGGCGGGCTACATCAAGACCCAGATTGTCGGCAAAGGCGCAAAGTATGTCACCGTAATGAACCTGCCTGACGTGAGCAAGACGCCGTTCGCCCTTGCTGAAAGTGCGCAGACGCAGGCACTGATCAATACCATGGTCACGACCTTCAATGCGCAACTGCAGCAAGGGCTGTCCGGTCTCGACGTATTGTATGTCGATGCCTACACGGCCAGCCGCGACGAAAGCGCCAACCCGACGAAATATGGCTTCACCAATGTCACCTCGCCGGCCTGCGATTTGAGCCCGCAAAAGAATCCGCTCGGTTCGTCGCTGGTCTGTACGCGCAACAACCTGGTGGCCGGATCGGTCGACAACTACGAGTTTGCCGACGGTGTGCATCCGACCCCGTTCGGCTACCGTGTTTTTGCCGATCTCGTCACCACCGAGTTGGTGAAGAAAGGCTGGCTGTAAGCCTTTGTGGCGGAAGATTCTTGCAGCAGGTGAGTTGTATCGGGCTTTAACCGCATCCGGCATCGGATGCGGTTTTTTTATGCGCAGCGAAGATTACTGAAATGCCGTGATACCCGTTTGCGCTCCCCGGGTGGCGTAGCCTACGCCGTGCGCACATTCGGCTGTGCTGCGTCTGCAGCCGCATTTCGTGCACATGGCGCACGCCACCTTGGCCGAATCAAAACGCCGCAATCCCCGTTTGCGCACGACCGAGGATCAGCGCATGGATGTCATGCGTGCCTTCATAGGTGTTGACCACTTCCAGGTTCACCAGGTGGCGCGCCACGCCGAATTCGTCCGAAATGCCATTCCCGCCCAGCATGTCGCGCGCCAGCCGTGCGATGTCCAGCGCCTTGCCGCAGGAATTGCGCTTCATGATCGAGGTGATCTCCGGTGCGGCCGTGCCTTCGTCCTTCATGCGCCCCAGGCGCAGGCAGCCCTGCAGGCCCAGCGTGATCTCGGTCTGCATGTCGGCCAGCTTCTTCTGGATCAGCTGGTTCGCCGCCAGCGGCCGGCCGAACTGCTTGCGGTCCAGCACGTACTGGCGCGCGATGTGCCAGCAGGATTCCGCCGCGCCCAGCGCACCCCAGGCAATGCCGTAACGCGCCGAATTCAGGCAGGTGAACGGGCCCTTCAGGCCGCGCACTTCCGGGAAGGCGTTCTCTTCGGGGCAGAACACCTCATCCATCACGATCTCGCCGGTGATCGATGCGCGCAGGCCGACCTTGCCGTGGATCGCCGGCGCGGATAAGCCCTTCCATCCCTTCTCCAGCACGAAGCCGCGGATAGCACCTTCATCATCCTTGGCCCACACCACGAACACATCGGCGATCGGCGAGTTGGAAATCCACATCTTGCTGCCGGTCAGGCTGTAGCCGCCCGCCACCTTCTTCGCGCGGGTGACCATCGAGCCGGGGTCGGAGCCGTGGTTGGGTTCGGTCAGGCCGAAGCAGCCGATCCATTCGCCGGTGGCGAGCTTGGGCACGTATTTCTGTTTGGTCTGCTCATTGCCGAATTCAAAAATCGGCACCATGACCAGCGAAGACTGCACGCTCATCATCGAGCGGTAGCCGGAATCGACGCGCTCGACCTCGCGCGCGATCAGGCCGTAGCAGACGTAGTTCAGGCCGGGGCCGCCGTACTGTTCGGGGATGGTGGGGCCGAGCAGGCCGAGCGCACCCATTTCGCGGAAGATGGCGGGATCGGTCTTTTCGTGGCGGAAGGCTTCCAGCACGCGCGGCTGCAGGCGTTCCTGGCAGTAGGCATTGGCGGCCTCGCGCACCATGCGCTCGTCGTCGGTGAGTTGCTGGTCCAGCAGCAGCGGGTCGTCCCACTGGAATTGGGCTTTCGTGGTTGTGGAATTCATCGTGAGGTCCTGGTGTGTTGAGAAATGCCGGAGACGCAAGCCTCCGATTCCGTTAATCCTTGATCGGCCTGGTGGATACGAATTTCCCGCCGTGGAAAACAAGCGCGGACTTCGGCGAGACAGCGCAGCGCTCGACTTCGCCGACGAAGATGACATGATCGCCTTCCGGATAGCGACTGCGGTTATGGCATTCGAACCAGGCCGCCACGCCTTTGAGGATCGGCAATCCGGTGCGCGACAGTGCGAAGTCGACGCCTTCGAAGCGGTTTTCGATGCGCATCGCAAAACGTTCCGCAAGTTCCTTCTGGTCGCCTGCCAGCACATTGATGACGTAATGGGAATTACCTGTGAAGATCGGCAGGCTGGAAGCGCCTTGCGACAGGCTCCACAGCACGAGCGGCGGATCGAGCGACACGGAGTTGAATGAGCTGGCGGTCAGTCCGAGAAAACTGCCATCGGGCAGACAGGTGGTGATGATCGTGACGCCCGTCGCGAATTGCGAGAGTGCATTGCGGAAGTGACGGGTATCGAACTCCGGCGGCCCGGCGCTTGAAGACTGTTTTGACATCGGTAAATCCAGGAAATAGTGCTCATTATGCCGAAAAAGAAATTTTTTCGCGGATAAGACCGGGTAGGGCCGTGCCTATTTCTGTCGTCCCGGCCTGGGTGCGGACTCCGGTTCGCGCAGCAGGGCCTGGAACGCTTTCGGCATCCAGGGGCGCGCCGCGAGCATCACGCTGACCGAGAATCTTTCTTCGAAGGGCAGCTTCGCATCCTCCTGATGCTGTTGCGAGAGCTCGCGCGCCATCTCGTTCATGCGATCGAGCAGGGCGGCAATCGATTGCCTGGACAGCATGACGTTCGTTAGACGCATCAGTTCATTGTCTCCATCGAACTGCGATTCGAGGTAATCGCCATACGCTTGTTCCCGGAAATGCTTCCGGATCGGGCCGTCGGGAATCCAGCGGAAAGTGCGCGAGACGAGCAGCTTTACCCTGTTGTTCGGCAGAAGTTCGAGGAAGCCGAGCCTGTCCAGCTGCATCAGGTATTTCACGACTTCCGCTTCCGTGATGGTGTAGACCTGCACGATTTGCGCGACGGTCAAATGATTGAGCACCGACACCGCGACGACAAGCAGCTTGGTGTCGCCGATGATTTCTTTTTCCTGCTCGAAGCTCAATTCGGAGAAGAGTCGCGATTCATCATGAACGCTTTGCGCAATGTCGCCAAAATCGATATTGGCCGCCCTCAGGATGTCGTCGAGGCGCTGCAGCGTGAAGTTCTTTTGCGAAAACATCCGTTTCACGCTCGCTTCCGACATGCGGATGCGGCCAGCCAGGTCGGCATAGGTGATGCCGCGCAATTTCAGTTCGCGCTTGAGCGAATCGACGAGGGAGGTGGCGTACGGCATGGTTTTATCGCCTTGATAACAAAGTCGCAAAAATGATACACCACAGTGAAAACCGTCCCGCAAACGGTGTAACTTGGAATACGCAATGGTGCGGCGGCGGAGAAAACATCATGCCCTGACCGGAATCGGTTGGGTACCGGCGGAGGTTTGCGCTAAAGTCATGTCATAACGTAATGGGACCAACGATGGCAACTGAAACAGCAACGCTTGGCGGGGGATGCTTCTGGTGTCTGGATGCGGTGTACCAGGAATTGAAGGGCGTGCTGCACGTCGAGTCCGGCTATGCCGGTGGCAATGTGCCTCATCCGACGTATGAGCAGGTGTGCGATGGGGCGACCGGCCATGCCGAGGTGGTGCGCGTCGAGTTCGATCCGGCGGTTGTCAGCTATCGTGAGATCCTGGAAATCTTCTTTACCATCCACGATCCCACCACGCCGAACCGGCAGGGCAACGACATCGGCACGCAATACCGGTCCGTGATTTTTTACCATTCCCCCGAGCAGCAGGAAACGGCGAAGCAGGTGATCGCGTGCATGGCGAGCGTCTGGGACGCGCCTATCGTGACCGAACTCAAACCGGCCGGAGAATATTACAAGGCCGAGGATTATCATCAGAATTATTTCAGCCAGCATCCGCTGCAAGGGTATTGCGCATTCATCGTTGCTCCCAAGGTCGCGAAATTCCGCAAGGTGTTCGCGGAGAAGGCCAAGGCAGCGGAGTGAGCGGACGAGAGGAAAGGAAAGTGGCGACGGTATTCGAAAAGATCATCCGCGGCGAGATTCCCAGCGCCAGGGTGTATGAAGACGAACTTGTCTACGCTTTCATGGACGCCGGCCAGGTCAATCCGGGCCATGTGCTGGTGGCCACGAAGAAGCCCTACGAGACGCTGATGGACGCCGATGAAGAATCGGCCGCGGCGATGATGCGGGCCGCATGCAGGATCGCAAAGGCGGTGCAGAAGGCATTCCAGCCGGAAGGCGTCACCGTCCTGCAGGCCAACAAACCTGCCGGCTGGCAAACCGTGCCTCACCTCCATTTGCACGTCTTGCCGCGATTCCACGGCGACGGCGTCGAACTCACCTGGCCGCGCAAGGAACCCGGCATGGACAAGCTGCGTGAATACGCGGCGAGAATCGTGTTCGACTGACGCGCGCGGCCTCTGGCGTTCGCCTGGTTCCGTTCAGCTGGAGTACATGAAGCGCCGCGACCATGGCAGCAGGGTCGGCTCGCGGTCGGCCTTGGTGCAGACGACCTGATAAAGCGACACCCAGTCCTGCGCGAAGGCATAAGCGCACCCCGCCAGGTAGACGCGCCAGATGCGGAAGCGCCGGTCGTCGACCATCGGCTTGATGTCGTCGGCGTGCGCCTCATAGTTGTCTGCCCAGATGCCGCAGGTCTTCGCATAATGACGGCGCAGGTTTTCGACGTCGTAGGCCTCCAGTCCACCTTCCTGCATCGTGGTCAGCACGGTGCCGATATGCTCCAGTTCTCCATAGGGAAAGACGTACTCTTCGATGAAGTCGCCGGCGCCATAGGCAGTCGACCCGTTCTTCGGGTCGGTCGTCGTGATTCCGTGATTCATTACGATGCCATCGTCGGCCAGCAATGAGCAGATTTTCCGGAAGTATTCCGGCAGATGCTTGGCGCCCACATGCTCGAACATGCCGACGCTGGTAATGCGGTCGAAGCTTCCCGTTACGTCGCGATAGTCCTGGATGCGGATGTCAATGCGGTCCGAAAGCCCCAGTTTCATGATCCGTTCGCGCGCCAGGTCGTACTGATTCTGCGACAAGGTGACGCCGACGCATTTCGCGCCGAATTTCTGCGCCGCGCGGATGACCAGCGCCCCCCAGCCGCAACCGATGTCGAGCAGCGTGTGGCCCGGCCGCACCTGGATCTTGGTGAGGATGTGATCGATCTTCTTCAGCTGCGCCGTGGCCAGGTCTTCATCACCATTTTCAAAATAGGCGCAGGAGTAGACCATGTTCTCGTCCAGCCAGTTGGAGTAGAACTCGTTGGAGACGTCGTAATGGTAGCGGATCGCTTCTTCGTCTTTTTTCTTCGTGTGATGCAGCGAATGCACCACGCGCGCGAACCTGCCTTCCGGTTTCAGTGCATGCTTGGCGAGCGCGCTGCCGATCGAGATGATTTCCCTGGCACGTCCCTCCACCTCGATCTTGCCTTCGACATAGGCCTTGCCAAGGTTGAACAGGGACGGCGTCAACAGATAACTCAGCGCCGATACATGCGGCACCTTGACCGTGACCTTGGGGGGCATCTGGTCGCCCAGATCCAGCTGCTGCCCGTTCCAGAGCACGAGGCGCAACGGCAACGCAGATTCGCCGCGGATCGTGTCTGCCCAGCTTCCCAGCCTTTTTTCCCAAAACACGATATGCCTCCGTATAAGGAACGGATCGATCGAGTGATGCGACTTCGGGTAGCTGCACTGGAACCCGCGATGAGCGCGAGCTCTGGCACACTGTTGAACAACCGTTGCGCGGGCCGATCCTGAACACTACGGTGCCCGAGGTCGTCTCGCTCTCCGGGTTTTTCAACAGCCTTCCAGGTTACGGCTGCAGCCTCTGCCGTTGCCAGCTGCCATCAGCCTGCAGAATATACGCGATGCGGTCGTGCAGGCGCGACGGGCGGCCCTGCCAAAACTCAACATAATCCGGTACCAGCCTGAATCCGCCCCAATGCGCGGGCCGGGATGGATGCTCTCCGTATTGTTGTTCTACCTGTGCGACCTTCTCTTCCAGCGCTTCGCGGCTGTCGATCGGACGGCTCTGCGCCGATGCAATGGCGCCCAGGCGGCTCTTCAATGGACGGCTGTGGTAGTAGACGTCGTTTTCCGCGTCGGACAGACGCTCGACGCGCCCCTCGATGCGCACCTGCCGTTCCAGTTCAATCCAGTAAAACAGCAATGCGGCAAACTGGTTTTGCGTTAACTCATGTCCCTTGCGACTCTCGTAATTCGTGAAGAACGTGAAGCCGCGCTGGTCGAATTCCTTGATCAGCAGGATGCGCGACGAAGGCCTGCCCTGCGCACCGACGGTGGATACGCACATCGCATTGGCTTCCGGCACCTGGGCCGCGATCGCCTCCCCAAACCACTTCGAGAATTGCTCGACCGGACTGGGCAGCGTGTCGGCTTCCGACAAACTGGCACGACTGTAATCTTTACGCAGATCTGCTATCGACATCTTGTTTCCTGTTTATTGTTTTGCAACATTTCACTGGCTGCCCATGCAGCTTTGATACCTGGTTGCCCGGAATGTTTGTCTCGCAGGACGCACCAAGGGCACTTTCTGCAACATAGACGAATATGCAGCCACACTGCCTTGTCTTGTATCAATTTTATCGAAATACGGAGGCGTAGCGCTATCGGGAGGAACTCTTGCGCCATGCGAGCGGAATGCCGGCGCCGATCATTGCGCCCATGCTCCAGAATACCGCCGGCAAGCCGAGCGCAACGCCCGCGCCGCCGAACATCAGCGGCAGGACCACCTGGCAGGCATTGCCGATGGTGACACGCACGCCCACGGCCTCCGCCGCACGTCCCGCAGGCGCGCAATGGTGCAGAAGCGCGAGCATGTTGGGCTGGCTGGATCCGACAGCCAGCCCCAGCAAGGCCGCGACCGACATCACCGGCAGCGGTTGCCGCATCAGCGGGAACAAGGCGTAGCAGACAGTTGCCAGCATGAGGGCCGATGCCAGCACCTGCCATTCCGACAGGCGCCGCGAGATCCATGGCATGGCGAGGCGCACCATGAAGGTGGCGGCCGAAAAGCAGCCGAGGATCAGGCCGATGGTCGATGCGCTGAAACCGGAACGCGTGCCGTGGATCGGCACCACGAAAGTGAACAGGTCCCATGCCGATGAGAGCAGGGTGCCAATCACATAGATGCGCCGCATTTCCGCATTGCGCAGCAGGTCCAGTGCGCCGCCGGGAGGAGGCGCTTCCGCATGCAGCCGGGGTTGGATATGCCGCAGTCGTCCGTGGGCGGTCAAGGCGAGCGCTGCCAGCGCAACCGCGCTGAAGCTGAAGTAGGCTGCACCGTAGCGGGCATGGTCGATGATCAGTCCGGCGAGCACGGGGCCACAGAATCCTGAAATCGAAAACCCGAGCGCCAGCCAGCCGAAATTGGATGCGCGATTTTCCTCCGCGCTGATTTCCCCGACAGTGTGCTGCGACGCGACCTGCACCGCCATGAATCCGGTGCCGACGAGCACCGTGGCAAGATAGAGGATCGGCAATCCGCCGACCGCGCCCGGCAGGACGCAGCCGATGACGATTGCCGCGCATCCGGCGAGCATCGGACGAATGATCCCCACGCGGTCGATCAGTCGCCCCACGGAAACGGCGAACAGCATCGGGAAGAGCGAGAACAGCGCTATCAGTGTGCCGACGGTGAATTCCGACGCGTGCATCGAGAGCGCATAGAGCGAGGTCGTCACGCGAGCCCCGGCCAGCGCGGCATGTGCGGTCAATGACACAAGAATAAGCTGCAGCAGCGGGACGGAAGGCAACACGGCTGGAGGGGCAAGGCTGGACGCTAGAAATCTACAAGAAATATTCTAGAGGAAAACATAGTGCGTTGCTGTCCGTTAAAATGGCGAAATGAACGCCATTGTTTCCCTTGATCCTTCTTTTGATTCGTCCACCTGCGATATCGATTTCGATCGCCGTTTCGGCGGCATTGCGCGTCTGTATGGCGATGCCGCCCTGGCGCGTTTTCGCCGCGCGCATGTATGTATAGTCGGTGTGGGCGGCGTGGGCTCCTGGATTGTCGAAACCCTCGCGCGCAGCGCGATCGGGCGCATCACGATGATCGACCTTGATAACGTGGCGGAGTCGAACGTCAACCGCCAGATCCATGCATTGACCGATACGCTCGGCAAGGCTAAGGTGACCGCGCTCGCAGAACGCATCCGGCAGATCAACCCGTTTTGTGAAGTAACGGAAATTGAAGATTTCATCACGCCGGAAAACCTCGACCAGATGATCGGCGCGCATGCGTATGACTATGTCATCGATGCCATCGACAGCGTCAAGGCCAAGACCGCGCTGATCGCATACTGCCGCGCCAAGGGTATCAGCTTGATCACGATCGGCGGTGCCGGCGGACAGATAGATCCGACCAAAATCGAAATCCGCGATCTGTCGCGCACCGAGCAGGAACCCTTGCTGGCCAAGGTGCGCAAGCGCCTGCGCGCGCAACATGGTTTCCCGCGCGGCACCAAGAACAAGTTCGGCATTGATGCCGTGTTTTCCACCGAGCCGCTACGCTTCCCCGAGAGCGGCGAGGCATGCGCGATGGATGAGGGCGACATGTCCGGCGTCACCGGCCTGAATTGTGCGGGCTTCGGATCGACGATGGCCGTGACTGCATCGTTCGGTCTTGTCGCCGCCGCGCAGGTGCTGCGCAGGCTGGCTGAAGAGGTGCGTGAATAACAGCCGGTACCAGCCCAGACATGTCACCGGCACAGACCACGGATGTCAGCGCGGCAAACCATTCATGTCGCCGGCGTTCTCCCTCGGCACCCGGCATGCCTGATCCAGCGAGCGCGACGCGAGCACGTCGTAACGCGCCCCTTCTGCAGTCGTGACCGATTGCACGAGAGCCACTTCGCTGGCATGCCACTCGATCGGGTTGAATGCGAAATCCTCCGGCGGCGACGCGTCGCGGGCAAGGGTAATGTGCGGTTTGAACGATTGCCGCATATCGCTTGGAATAGCTTCCCGCAACAAGGCGCCGGCCAGTTCCTCCTGAAGCGAATGCAGTTCGTCGGGTGCACGATGCGTTCCCACCCAGGCAATGTGCTTGCGGGGAAAATAGCCGACGCGATCCAGCAGCAGGGTCGCGGGTGGGGATGCGAGATGGATGAGAATTTCCTTTGCGGCCGGCAGGATCGCGAGCGGCTGTTGTCCGAGGAACGCCAGCGTCAGATGGATGTTGTGATAGGGCACCAGTCGCCCGTGCAACGAGGATTGCACCGCCGCCAGCGCCGTGCGCGTCAGGTCATCGGGCCAGAGCGCGAAGAACAGGCGCAACGATTCGGTTGGCCTTGAATTCATCGTTGTCATCGCATCTTCC
>JAKACN010000149.1 GCA_021821365.1 Pseudomonadota bacterium
CGCCTGCCTCAAGCGAGAAGGTGGTAACGACGATGTGATCGATGAAAGAAGGCGCCATCCTATGCCCGCAAGTGACGGGGATCTGGAGCATACCCGGGCAGTTCAGAGCGGAATTTCATCGGAGTCCTCCAGTACATTCCATGGCCGCATAGTCGGTGGGCTCGCGCGTAGCTTGCGGCATATCCAAGAAAACCTGCGCTTGCTCATGACCCGTGACGTTCCCCGCTGAGCTGCTTTCGGCGCCCGAAGGGCGGTGCGTATCCACGTTGTGCCATCAACATCGCAGCGCGATTTAGATTCTCATGGTATCACCTAACCTCCTGACACAATGGCAATCACACAAGTTGCCGTACCGACTCTGGAGAGCGCCCCAGTGCGGGCAAGCATGCCGCACCGAGTTCCGCGAAAATCCTGTGCACTTGCACGCCATCTGCCCCCGCCGCACAGGCCGCCTGCGCGTCCTCGGCATGGCGTATGCCACCGACGGCAACAAGACCGGCTCTGCCGCGCAGTCGATCCGCGAGCAGCCGCAGCCGATCAAGCCGGCAGCCGTCCTCCGGAAGCACCGCGATGAGCGCGTCGAAACCGTGCGCGACAGCCGTCTCTGCCAAGGCAAACGGAAACGCATCATCGACACCAAGCGGTATCTTGACCGCGATTGCGACGTGGCGACTCGGTTCCGCTTCCCTCGCGGCAGCAACAGCTTCAAAGGCATGACGAAGCAGCGGCAGGCTCGCGGCGTTGAGCAAGGATCGATAGCGACGGGCACTCAGATTGAAGCAGACGTAATCGGCAATATCCCGCGCACCACGAAATCCGGAAGTCCACTCGTCAGGAAGAGCGGATGGCGGCGCGTCGATGCTCATGCCGATGCCGATCCCGATACGCGTTCTGCCGGCCAAGTGCGGGGAGAGTGTCGCGAGGCGCGAGGCCAGCGCGTCGACGCCGAGGTTGCCACCTTCCTCCCGCTGCGGCGTGACGGTGCCGAATTCAACGCTGTCGAATCCTAGTGCAAGCAATTCGGCGGCGCGGTTGCCATCGTTATCGATGCCGCCGGCCAGTCCCAGTCGGCAAGGCCATGATCGCTTGTCCATCCGCTCGATTACCCGTTACACCGCATGAATTCGTTCATAAAGTCGACCAGCGCGGTCACGCCGGCCAGGGGCATGGCGTTGTAGAGGCTCGCGCGCAGACCGCCGACATGGCGATGGCCGCGCAGGTTGACCAGACCAGCCTTTTCCGCCGCGATCAGGAAGCGTTCCGTCAGGCTGTCATCCGCAAGGTGGAAACGCACATTCGTAATCGAGCGATACGCGGGGATGACCGGCGCAGTGTAGAAGCCGTCGCTATGGTCGATCGCCCGATACAGCAGATCGGCCTTGCGTCGATTGACTTCCGCCATGGCCGACAGCCCACCCGATTCCGCAATCCACTGGAAAACCAGCGTGGCGATCTCGATCGCCATGACAGGCGGCGTGTTCAGGCATCCATCCTGCTCTGCCTGCAGGCGGTAGCAAACGGGTGACGGCGCCGACCGCGCGGGACGTTGCAGCAGGTCGTCGCGCACAATGACGACGGTCATGCCGGACGGGCCGATGTTCTTCTGCGCGCTGGCATAGACGAGGCCGAAGCGCGAGACATCGAGCGGCGCGGCGAGAAAACAGGACGTGGCGTCCGCCACCAGCGGAACCTCGCCCGTATCGGGCCATGCAGGATACGCAAGACCGTCCACAGTCTCGTTTGCAGTGATGTGACAATAGGCGCAGCCCGGCGGCAAACGCCAGTTGCCGACGATTGGCGCGGCGACCGCTTCGCCTTCGTTGTGCCGGGCGACTACGCTCACCTCGGCAAAGCGCGCTGCTTCCTGCATGGCGCGCCGCGACCAGTAGCCCGAGTCGGCATAGGCAGCCGTTCGCAGGCCGGAGTCCGCGTCAACAAGATTCATCGGCACCGCGGAAAACTGGTGCATGGCGCCACCGGCCAAAAAGAGCACGCGATAGTTGGCCGGAATGCCGAGCAGTGCTATCAGTCGCTCGCGCGCCGATTCCAGCACGGCACGAACGGTCTTGCCGGTGAATGGCCGCTCGATGGCTGCCGCGCCATCTGCGCCGCGCCGGAACAAGGCATCGCCCGCACGTGCCAGTACGGCATCCGGCAACCGGGCAGGCCCAGCCGCAAAATTCCACACGGTGCCGGACGAAGACAGCATCGTCATCTCATCCCGCCAGCACGCCGCCATGCGAACCGCCTGCCATGAAGAACAGCAGCGGGATCGACAGCATGGTATTGGTGCGCGACGACAGATGCGTGATCCGCGAGCAGCGCAGCCGTTCTTCCACGGTCGCCGCTTTCAGGCCAAGGACCTTTTGTTGGTGCGGCCAGAGCACCAGCCAGACGTTGGCCATCATCAGCGTGCCGAGATAGGCACCAATACCGATGGGCGCCAGCGCGCCCTGCAATCCGAGCGCACCGACCAGCCAGCCACGTTGCCAGAGCATGAGCATACCGGCACACCAGGCGACGACAGAGGCCCAGCGGAAGAAGCCATGCTCGCGGTTCAGCAATGCCTGGAAGCGCGGGCTGCGGTCATCGGTCAGGTCGGCGGCAGTCAGCGGCTGCCAGGATGGCCGCTGCACGACGCTCGAATAGTTGTGCCCGACCCAGATGATGCCAGCGATGAAATGCGTCCAGCGCAGCAGGAGGTCGAAGGGAATGCTATCCATGGTTCATACCTCATAACGGAAGCAGACGGACCAGTGCGACGAGCAATACCGTCAACATCGCGCCGAGCAGTATTGTGCCGGTTGCCGTGTCGTAGGGATGGCGCATTCAGTCCTCCATGAAGGCAGTCGATACGGCGGCGCTGGTGCGCTTGAGCAGCGGTTTACGAAACCGCAGCGGGCGCACGACATCCTTGACCGTGTCCTGCACGACGTGGTGATGCGGCGAGCGGCTGCAGGCCGGGTCGGTATTGCTCGGATCGCCGGTCAGCAGGAAGGCTTGGCAGCGGCAGCCGCCGAAATCCTTTTCCTTTTCGGAACAGGAACTGCATGGCTCGGGCAGCCAGTCGAGGCCGCGGTACTTGCGAAACAGCGGCGATTCATGCCAGAGCCAGGACAGCGGCTTGTCGCGCACCGACTGGAAATCGAGCCCGGGGATCACGCGCGCTTCCTGGCAGGGCATGGCCACGCCGTCCGGCGCGATGGTCAGGTGGATCGCACCCCAGCCGTTCATGCAGGCTTTCGGGCGGCCTTCGTAGTAATCGGGAATGACGAAATAGATCGTCATGTTGTCGCCCAGCTTCTTGCGCCAGCGTTGCACAGTGGCTTCCGCTTCGCGCACTTCGTCCAGGCTGGGCATGAGTTCCTCGCGGTTGACCAGCGCCCAGTTGTAGTATTGCAGGTTGGCGAACTCGATGTACTCGACGCCGATCGACGCGGCGAATTCGCACATGGCATCGATGTCGCGGATGTTCTGCTTGCAGACCGGCATGTTCATCACCATCGGGAAGCCGTGCGCCTTGATCAGGCGCGCGGCTTCCAGTTTGAGGGCATGCGCCCTGGCGCCGACCAGTTCATCGGTCAGTGCCGCCCTGGTCGATTGCAGCGACAGCTGCACCTGCTTGAGGCCGGCTTCCTTCAAGGCGATCATGCGCTCTTCACTAAGGCCGATGCCGGAGGTGATGAGATTGGTGTAGTAGCCGAGGCCGTCGGCATACGCGACCAGCTCTTCAAGATCGTCGCGCAGCAGCGGTTCGCCGCCGGTGAAGCCAAGTTGCAGTGCACCGAGTTCGCGGCCTTCGCGCAGTACCCGTTTCCATTCCTCGGTGGACAGCTCGTGTTCCGCATAGTCCTTGAAGTTCAGCGGATTATTGCACCACGGGCATTTCAAGGGGCAGCGGTAAGTCAGTTCCAGCGTCAGCCATAGCGGCTTGCCGTCGCCGTCCAGGCTGACGCCGCGCGATTCCTTCGGCATGATTGCGTCCTTTCGTCTCCATCGCAGCGGTGCGGAAAGCCCGCTGTCTTGCATGTATTGTGGATCGGCGTGAAAGGCGGCGCGACGAGAAGGCGCGGAGATGGGCGTCGTGCTTTTATCGGGTTCGGCCTCGCGATTTTCTGGAGCGCCGGATTGATTTGGATGACTCAGAAATCGGCGGAGGCCGCAACGAAGCCCAGCGCCGCGGTGCAGGCCGCAGCCATGTCGGCGGCGAGCGCGTTGTGTCCACCGGCCTCGACATAGCGCAGTACCGCATTTGGCAGCGCGCGCTGCAGGCGTGCGGCAATGTGCGGCGGACAAACCGCATCGCGTCGTCCCTGTACGATGCGGACGGGAAGAAGGCGCAATCGTGAACACGCGGCGAGCACCTCGTTCACGTCGGAGAAGCAGGCATGGGCGAGGTAATGCGCCTGGATCGTGGTCTTGGCGAGGCGCCGTGCATCCGGCGCCTCTGACAGCGGCGACTCGCCCATCAGTGCGCGCTCGTAGTCGAGCCAGCGTCGGGCCGCGGCGGCATCGCCGGCCAGCAGGCGCGAGGTGTAGGCGCGCAGCAGGTCGCCGCGCTCTGCCTCGGGAATGCCGCCGGCGAATGCCTTCCATGCGCGCGGCACGGCGCCTTCCGCACCGTTCACGTAGCGCCGCAATTCCTCGTCGGAGGCGAGAAAGATTCCACGTAGTACGAGCCCGGCGACACGCAGCGGATGCCTTCCGGCGTAGATGAGCGCAAGCAGGCTTCCCCAGGAGCCGCCAAAGACGATCCAGCGTTCGATGCCGAGCGATGTCCGAATGCGCTCAATATCCTCGACCAGATGCAAAGTCGTGTTGCACGTCAGCCCACCCAGCGGCGTGCTGCCGCCGCAGCCGCGCTGGTCGAACAACACTGCGCGAAAGCGCTTCGGGTCGAAGAAGCGGCGGTGTTCGGTGGAATAGCCGCTGCCGGGACCGCCGTGCAGAAACACCACGGGTATGCCGTCTTGCCGCCCGCACTCTTCGACATGCAGGACATGCCCGTCGCCGACTGGCAGTTGATGCGTCCGGTACGGCATAGTCGGAGGGAAAAGCGGATCGTGCATCACGGCAGGGCGGCGTGCGCCGCTTACGCCTCCATCAAGCCGGAGCGCATTGCGATCACCGCCAGTTCGGCCGCATTGCTCGCATTGAGCTTTTGCTTGATGTGGTACAGGTGTGTGCCGACCGTGCTCGCGCTGAGATGAAAATCCTGGGCCACCTGGTTGACGGAACGCCCCTGTGCCAGTTGCAGGAAGACGCTGAATTCCTTTTCCGTAAGCGCATCGGCAGGATGCGCGGCGCCGGAAATCTGCGCGAGAGCAACTTGCTGCGCAAGCTCCGGATCGAGATAGCGTCGCCCCTGGCTCACCTGGCGCACCGCCTCCAGGAATTCCTCGGGCAGGCAGCGCTTGCATAGATAGCCGACGGCGCCGGCCTTGAGCGCGCGCACTGGGATGAGCGCGTCCTGGTGGGCCGACAGCATCAGCACGCGCGCGTCGGGGTGGCGTGCTGACAGACGTTCGAGCGCGGCCAATCCGCCGAGGCCCGGCATCGACACATCCATCACCAGGACATCCGGCTCCAGCTCGCCATAGAGGCGCAATGCCTCTTCACCGCTGCCGGCTTCGCCGGTCACGACCGCACCTGCTCCTTCCAGCAGCAGGCGAAATCCCATGCGCACGATGGCATGGTCGTCGGCAAGCAGGATCTTCCGACCGGAAAGGGATGTGCTCATTTTGCTTCCTCCGCTGGGTATATTTTCGTGAGCGGCAGGCGCACGCATAGGCGGGTGCCGCTGTCGGCTGCAGAATCGAACCGGAATTCTCCCGCCAGCGTCGCGACGCGCTCGCGCATGCCGGCCAGGCCGAGGCCGCAGCCACTCGAAGAAGTCGGTGCGCCGAGGCCATGGCCGTTATCGGCGAGCACCAGTTCCAGCCAGGCGCCATTGCCGGCTTCAAGCCGCCGCAGGGAGATCTCCACGCGCGTCGCCGCCGCATGACGGACCACGTTGGTCAATCCCTCCTGCGTAATGCGAACCATCGCCTGGACGATGCTGTCGCCGATCGGTTCGTCGCCGCCGGCGAGCTGCATGCCGAGACGGATGTCCGGATACTGCTGCTGCCAGGCCAGCAGGTAGCGTCCCAACGCGTCATCCACGCTGGCGCCAGGGCTGTCCTGCTGTGGGCGCAAGCGATGCAGGATGGTGCGCACGCCGTCCTGCATCTGGCCAGTGACGGCGATGATGCTTTGCGCCGGAGCATGCAATGCCGGCTGGTCCGCCGTGCGCTGCACGATTGCGCCGGCGAGAGCGCGCACAGCGGTGATGCCCTGCGCCATCTCATCATGCAATTCACGGGCGATGCTGCGGCGGTCGTCTTCGATCCTAGCCTGCAGGCGTTCGTTCAGTTCGCTCTCGCTGCCGAGACGCACGTTGTCATTGACCGCTTCCACGAGACGATCGGCCATACCATTGAATGCCTTGGCGAGGCGGCCGAGTTCCGGCTCGGGGAACACCGGCAGGCGAATATCGAAGGCGCCGCGCCCGGTGCGATCAAGCGCCGCCATGACCTGTCCGAGCGGACGAAGCGCGCGATCGAGCGCGTGGCGGACCGTGAAGAACAGGGCGGCAAGCAGGACAGCGGCCCAGCCCGCCATGGCGCAGAGATCGTCCCAGGCGTCCAGCGTCGCGCGCGAGGCATCTGGATGGAGTATCACCGTCAGTTCACCCGCATCGACACGGCGTGCTGCAAAACCGGGCTCGACCACGGCGGAAAACCAGCCGGGCGCGGCGCGGCCGGCCTTGTAGGTTGGACCGGGCGACAGGTAGCGGCGCGTGCCGGCGGCATCGACGACCTCCAGCGCATTGGCGCGGATCCGGCCGACGTCCCGCAGCTGCGCCAGCAACCGCGCGTTGTTCCATCCGTCTTGCCCGGCATGCAGCTCGCGCGCCGAGACCGTCAGCCATTGTTCGGCGACACGCGTGGCGGCTTCCACTTCTTCGCGGATGCCGTCGCGCGTCTGTTTCAGCCAAAGGCTCCCCAGCGCCAGGACGAGCGCTGCGGCGAGGGCTGTCAGCACGAGGCTGATGCGCGTGTGCAGACGCATTTCATCCAATCGCAACGGCATGGCGTCACTCACTCCTGATGAGACCCCGGGGGGCGGCCCTTCCATCGACGCAAATTTCGCGCCAAGTCCTGAGCGCGTCGCCTGATACAGTGCACCGCAGGTCTTCAATCCATGACGCAACACCTGTCACTGTCCAGGAATCGAACAATCTGTACCAAAGTGGAACACTCGCCTTGCGATCGCCGACTCCAGAAAACCATGAAGACGTTTTGGTGAATCTCCGCACGCGGCGCGGTGGCAGCGCCCCCATACTGGATGCATGAAACTGCTTGTACTTGGCTCTGCCGCGGGTGGCGGCTTCCCGCAATGGAATTGCAATTGCCGCAATTGCGACGGCGTACGCAAGGGGACGGTGCGCGCGCTGCCGCGCACCCAGTCGTCGATCGCGGTCAGCACCGGCGGCCGCGACTGGGTCCTGTTCAATGCCTCGCCGGACATCCATGCCCAGATCCGCGCCAATTCTTGCCTGCAGCCGGGCAGAGGATTGCGCGATACCGGTATCGCAGGCGTGGTCCTGATCGATGCCCAGATCGACCATACCACCGGTCTCTTCATGCTGCGCGAAGGCAGGCCGCTCGATATCTGGTGCACGCCGCAGGTGCAGGAAGACCTGAGCACCGGTAACCCGATTTTCAATGTGCTGTCGCACTTCTGCACGGTGCGCTGGCAGCCACTGCAGGTGACGCCGCCGGCTGCCTTCACCGTGCCCGTTGCGCCAGGCCTGCGCTTCACCCCCGTGCCGCTGGCCAGCAAGGCGCCGCCCTATTCGCCGCACCGGCACGACCCGCATGCCGGTGACAACATCGGCGTGCTGATCGAGGAAACCGCCTCCGGGAAAAAGATTTTCTACGCACCCGGCTTCGGTGCCATGGAGGACCACCTGGAATCCTGTCTCGCCGATGCGGACTGCGTCCTGCTGGACGGCACTTTCTGGACGGATGACGAAATGATCCGCATGGGCCTGTCCGCCAACACCGCGCGCGGTATCGGACATCTGCCCCAGGGCGGGCCGGACGGAATGATGGCCTTGCTGTCGCGCTACGACAAACCGCGCAAGGTGCTCATTCACATCAACAACACCAATCCGATCCTGGATGAAGACTCGCCGGAACGCGCCGAACTGACGCGCGCCGGCATCGAGGTCGCGTGGGACGGCATGCTGATCGACACGGGAGACAAGCAATGAAGATGAATGACATGCGGCCATGGACCGACGAGGAATTTGAAGCCCGCCTGCGTGCCATGGGCGAGCGCTACCATATCCATCATCCCTTCCAGGTGATGATGCACCGTGGCCAGCTCAGCCGCGAGCAGATCCAGGGCTGGGTGGCCAATCGCTACTATTATCAGATCAGCATTCCCATCAAGGATGCGGCGGTCCTTGCCAACTGCCCGGAACGCGAAGTGCGTCGCCACTGGGTACAACGCATCCTCGACCATGACGGATTCAATGGCGAGGACGGCGGCATCGAGGCCTGGATCCGTCTCGGCATGGCGGTGGGTCTGTCGCGCGAGGCAATCGTCTCGCAGGAGCTGGTGCTCCCCGGCGTGCGCTTCGCCGTCGATGCCTATGTGAACTTCGCACGCCAGCGCCCCTGGCAGGAAGCGGCAGCGGCGTCGCTGACCGAACTGTTCGCCCCGACCATTCACCAGTCGCGCCTCGACTTCTGGCCAAAGCACTATCCGTGGATCGAGCCCGAAGGTTACGACTATTTCCGCCGCCGCCTGAGCGAAGCGCCGCGCGACGTTATCAACGGATTGCGCATCACGCTCGGGCACTTCACTACGCGCGAGCTGCAGGAGCGCGCATTGGCCATCCTGCAATTCAAGCTGGATATTCTCTGGTCCATGCTCGATGCGATGCTGCTGGCTTATGCCAATGTGCAGATCGATGGCTGGGGGGCCTATACGCCGATGGCGCGGATGGTGCCGATGGGGACGGGTACGACCGGATCATGATTTTCATGAGCGGCTTCTGGCCAAAGCATGCTGTTGCACGCCGGGGCGAATGCCGATAATCCTTCAAGGGGCGGCATGCCGTCGCCTCATTCAACAAAGGAGACTTGCCATGACCTGGGAAACCCCCGCCTTCTGCGAAATCCGCCTCGGCTTCGAGGTGACCGCCTACGTCTACGTGCGCTGAGCGGCATTCCGGGCGGTGGACGAACGACCCTGCCGCCCGGCGCCGCAGCCCCTGCTGCCATGACCACCACGACGATCACTGCAATAGAAACCACAACAAGTGGCAATGCCTGTCCGAGGCTCTCGCCGCACTTCGTCTTCCGCTGGGAGAACAGCCAGAACGCCTACATCCTGTTGTATCCCGAAGGCCTGATCAAACTCAATCCGTCGGCCGGCGAGATCCTGAAACGCTGCGACGGCAAGCAAAGCGTCGACACCATCATCGCCGACCTCCAGTCGGCGTTTCCCGATACCGCCGGCGAAGTCGCCGAAGGCACGCGCTCCTTCATCGACATCGCACGCACCAAAGGCTGGCTGCGCTGCTGACTTCCCGGCGGCGGCCATGCCGCTGCCGGACCGCTTGTCGGCGATTCCGCCCGCTGTCCGGCAGGCACTCAAAGAGCAGGAGCGTCGTCAAAGAAATATCGCTTTTCTGTGAATATGGTGCGCCCCAGTCATTTCCACCTAGCATCGCCATTTGGCGTTGGCAGCTTCATTTTCTCCCTTAACCACTGCAAGGCAATTTCGTAAGCAGGATTATTTGCGTTTTGTGAGAGGAACTCAAATTTTGTAACGCTTAATGAGTATCTAATGGGGAATTCTTCATCTGAAATGCGGTTGAGGATTTGATTTTCTTTCGTTTGGAACCATGGGTTGTTCTTTTCAAAAATCAAAATTAAGTCGGGGCTTAATTTCTTGAGGCTATCCCCTATTGGCAGCGCACCAATCTTTCTCCGCAAATGAAATGCCAAGCTATCTATTGCGCAGAGATGGCCTGTATTAAATTCGACACCAAAAGCGTTATATCTGTTGTCGGCAGCTCCATGCTTCTCTAGGTCACCAATGAAGGCCGTTATGGTAAATACTTTTAGGTGGTGAAATACGCCAGGGTCAACTTGTATGGATTGATGAGGCAGGATATTGAGGTCAACAATCGATGCGTCAATTCTGCATGCGGCTTCAAAGAGTGCTTTTATTGGGTGGGCCTTATACCCTTTGACACCCTCGCCGTGCATTAAAAGGAAAGCCTTTAGGTATTTCTCGATAGCCTGCGCCGCTGCCCAAAAAAATCCTCGCGGCAGCCCCTTTTGCGCGAGCAGCCGAGACATTAGATAATCCTGATCGCCCGGCACAACAAAAGACTCGTAAATTACATCAACGACGTTGCGTTCGGCGCTTGACTGGATATGCTCAGGCATGAGTTTAAAGTGAGCTATTTCCCGGCTCATGTCGAAGCTGTAAATGAAACCCATGTTTTCATCCTCTAAAATCAAGTTGCGCTCCTGACTATGTCCGGGGAAAAGTCTGCTCACTAAATGCGGGTAAATCTCTCACTACGACATAGGGGTGATTGCAGCACATGCCGGCCACGGTCTTTCATTCCTGTCAGACGGCAGCAAGGCAATTTTTCGTATTGATTGACCAAGTATTTCACTGCTCGCAAAGAAAGATTTCAACCCGCTCCTTGCCCCTGCCAATATTGTTTCTCTTCAGCCTGATCGGTCCGATCTCCCCGGTAGAGCGAACGTGGGTGCCGCCGCACGGGACCTTGGAGAAACCTTCAATTTCCCAATATCGCCGTTCATTCGGAACGTCGTCGAAACCGGTGCGAATCTCCCTATCCGAGGAGATGATCTTGTTGGCTTTGTCAGCAATAGATGGAAGGAGCGGAGCGATGCTTTCCGGCCATGCGAAATCGATCCGGGCCTTGTCCTGTGCAATATGGGCGCCCACCTTTTCCACGCCACGCAGTTCTTTGTAGAACAGTTCAAGAACCAATTCCGCGGCGAAATGAAGTCGCATCAGTCGATAGCGCCTGCTCCAGTCGATTTCAACCAGCACGGACTGGCCGACCCGAAGCCCATGATCGGGCGGAAGAGCGTATTTGATTCGCAAGCCTTCCTTCCTGGCAGAAGTGACGTGCATTCCAGCGATTGTCCCCTGATCGCTTTCCTGGCCGCCGGAGAAGGCAAAGAAAATCGTGGACTCCAGCTCGATGTCGCCGCCCTCGATTGCAGACACGACGGTCTGATGAGAGCTTGCATACGCGTTGTCCCAGAATGATTTTCTTGTCACTTAATTCTCTTGAGGGATATGGGGCCAGATCCACTATTCTGACACAGGGGTGAGCGGAAGACTTGATCCCACACCCGTGGGCCTTGTCAGCCAGACTATTGCGCCGCCGATTCCGATCCAGGTGTTCCCCCGCCCACATTCGGCTGGCCGCTGACTGCGATCATCAGCCAGCGCTTGTCCCGCTTGGCATAGACCTCCGTCCAGCCACCTGTGACGTGGGTTGGCTTGCCTTCCTGGGACTCAACCGTTGCCTGGTACCGGTAGTGGACGACGCCGACTGAGCCCTCATAGACGCGAATACTGAGCGGCTCAAGTTCGTAGGTAGTCAATCTGGGGGAGTCGTCAGTGACTGACTGGACGGCTGCGTCCCGGCCGTGCGGGAGCGCAGTGCTCATGTCCCAACCCATGTACTCGGGATGAAGCGCATTCCGGATTTGTACGGCGTCTTTTTTGGCCGACAACTCCCACAGCGCATTGACGCGTTGCCAAAGCTCGGATTGCTCGGCGCTCAGATTGAATATTGGTTGTGCGTGAGACATGGGCACGATTCCACGATTGGATGTTTGAGGTCGGAAGCGGCCCGCCAGCGCCGTCTGCCGCAATGAACTGTCAGGCCTGCCGCAACTGCTGAATTCGTATCAGGTTCCCGGCAGGATCGCGAACC
>JAKACN010000150.1 GCA_021821365.1 Pseudomonadota bacterium
GGCATCACCGAAGACGAAGCAAAAGCCAAAGGCATCAAGCTGGAGAAAGGCCTGTTCCCCTGGGGAGCGAGCGGCCGGGCAGTGGCTAATGGGCGTGACGAAGGCTTCACCAAGCTGTTGTTCGATGCCGAGACGCACCGCATCGTCGGCGGCGGCATCGTGGGCACGCACGCGGGCGACATGATCGGCGAGATCGCGCTGGCGATCGAAATGGGTGCTGATGCAGTCGACATCGGCAAGACCATCCACCCGCATCCGACGCTGGGAGAATCCATCGGCATGGCGGCGGAGGCCTTTGAAGGCGTGTGCACCGACCTGCCGCCGGCACGCAAGAAATAGTCTGTCGGACAAGATCCGCATACTGGAAGCGCCAGCCATAAGCTGGCGCTTTTTTTGTCCACGAAAAACACAAAAAACACGAAAAGCCTGCAGAGCTGGGGCGGATCTCGTTTTGCCCGTAGTCGTCCGCTGGACATGACGCCGCATTCACCTATACACATACAGCGTTGTATGGTGTCGACTTGCCTCTCCATACAGTACTGTATTGACACCCCGTCTTGGCCGGAGATAAACTCCTTTCGATGAAATATTCTGCATGGGCACTGATGCGGGAAGGCCTGGCGGGAAACGCCGACTGGACTCCCGCATGGTCGGACGCCGAGCCGAAGGCGCACTATGACGCAATCATCATCGGCGGCGGCGGGCACGGCTTGGCGACCGCATATTACCTCGCGAAAAACCATGGCATCCGCAGGGTCGCTGTTCTTGAAAAGGGCTGGATCGGCGGTGGCAATACCGGGCGCAACACCACGGTCGTTCGCTCGAACTATCTCTATCCGGAAAGCGCGCGGCTCTACGAGTTTTCACTGAAGCTCTACGAGAACCTGTCGCGCGACCTCAACTTCAACATCATGTTCAGCCAGCGCGGCATGATCACGCTGGCGCATACGCGGCACGATCTCGATTCCATGGCGCGCTGGGCGAACGCGATGCGGCTCAACGGCATCGATTCCGACCTTCTGTCGCGCGATGAGGTGATGGAGCTTTGCCCTGCGCTGACCGATGGCGGGCCGCAGGCACGCTTTCCGATACTTGGCGGCTTCATCCAGCGCCGCGCCGGCACGGCACGCCATGACGCGGTGGCATGGGCCTACGCGCGCGCCGCTTCCGCGCTGGGCGTCGACATCATCCAGAATTGCGCCGTGACCGGAATCGAGATGACGGATGGCAGGGTGACCGGCGTCAGAACGAGTCGGGGACTGATCCGTTCGGAGCGCATCGGTGTTGCGGTGGCGGGCAGCAGCACGCTGCTGGCCGACATGGCCGGATTCCGACTGCCGGTGACCAGCTATGCACTGCAGGCGATGGTGAGTGAGCCGGTCAAGCCGGTGCTCGACACCGTTCTCATGTCGCCTGCCGTCGGCGCCTACTGGAGCCAGTCCGACAAGGGCGAACTCGTGATCGGCGGTGGCATCGATCACTTCGTCTCTTATGCGCAGCGTGGCAGCTTTGCCGTCACGCAGCAGGTGCTGGCGGCGACGCTGGAGATGTTCCCTGCGTTCAGCCGCTTGCGCCTGATGCGGCAATGGGCCGGCATCGTCGACGTGGTGCACGACTCCAGCCCGATCATCGGGCCCACGCCGGTGAAAGGCCTGTACATCAATTGCGGCTGGGGCACCGGCGGCTTCAAGGCAATCCCGGTCGGCGGATGGACACTTGCGCATGTGATGGCAACCGGCACCAGCCACGAGCTGGCCGAACCGTTCCAGCTCGCGCGTTTCCATACCGGCCGCCTGATCGACGAAGCGGCGGCGTCGGGTATCGCACACTAGGAATTCCGATCATGATGCAACTGAAATGTCCGTGGTGCGGCACCCGGCCGGAAAACGAATTTCACTGTGGCGGCCAAACCGCCATCGCCCGTCCCGGACCAGCACACAGCGTTTCCGATGAAGTCTGGGGCGAGTATCTGTTCTTTCGCGACAATCCGCGCGGTACGCACGCTGAGCGCTGGCGCCATACCTTTGGTTGCGGACAATGGTTCAACGTCTTGCGCGACACCGTTACACATGAAGTGCACGCGGTGTACGACATCGCCGGCAAGCCACCGGCGCTGGCAGACAAGGGAGAAACCCGATGAGCGGCTACCGTCTTGATGCCAAGGGGCCGAGTCTGGTCGACAGGTCGCGGCGCATCGCCTTCCGCTTTGCCGGGCGTACGCTGTATGGTTACGAGGGCGATACGCTGGCATCGGCATTGATCGCCTCCGGCGTGCGCACCGTGGCGCGCAGCTACAAGCTGCACCGTCCACGCGGCATCTTTACCTGCGGTCCCGAGGAACCGAGTGCGATCGTGGACATCGGCCAAGGCGCGGCGCGCACGCCGGTGACGCGCGCAACCGACGTCGAACTGTTCGACGGTCTCATTGCCGATGCGGGCAACGCCTGGCCGAGCGTGGACTTCGATCTGGCCGCGGCGACGTCAGCGTTTGCGCCTTTCCTCCCGCCCGGTTTCTACTACAAGACATTCATGTGGCCGCACTGGCACCTGTTCGAGCCCAGGGTGCGCAAGATGGCCGGCCTGGGCATGGCACCGCAGGAACGTGATCAGGATCAGTATGACGAAGTCAGCATCGATGTCGATGTGCTGGTCATCGGCGGCGGCGCCGCCGGCGTTGCTGCCGCGCGCAGGGCGGCTGCGGCGGGAGCCGGCACTATCCTGCTGGAGTCCGACAAGGCACTCGGCGGCTGGCACCGCTGGGCACAGCAGGCCGATGCCGGTGCATGGCGCGAGGATCTCGCGCGTGCCGGCGTCCAGGTCCTGCTTCGCACGACGGCATTCGGCCTCTATGACCACAATTTCGTCACCGCGCTGGAAACGCTGCCGCACGGCGCACCGGTGCGCGAACGACTCTGGAAGATTCGCGCGACGCATATCATTCTTGCCACCGGCGCCTATGAGCGACCGATGCTGTTCCCTGATAACGACCGACCCGGCGTGATGCTCGCCGGGGCCGTGCAACGCTACGCCTCCGATTACGCGACGGCCTGCGGCAAGCGCGTGCTGCTGGCGGTGAATGCCGACAGCGGCTACGCGACAGCAGATGCATTGCTGCGCGCCGGGATGGACGTGGCAGGCATCGCCGATGTGCGCCCGGAAAAACAGCGCGGCGACAAGGTGAACATTCCGGCCGGCATGCAGCATTGGCATGATGCCTTTGTGATCGGCGTCGAGGGAAAGGCCTCGGTCGGCGGCGCGCAAATCATGGCGTCCGGCAAACTGCTGTCGGTCGAGGCGGACACGATCGCCTGCGTTGGCGGCTTCACGCCGAACGTCAACCTGTTTTCCCAGGCGGGAGGCAAGCTGCGCTGGAGCGATGATTGCGCGATGTTTGTGCCCGCTGGATCGCCTGCCAACATCGCCTGCGTGGGCGCAGCCGCCGGCGTGTTCGACGATGCCGCGGCCTGCAACCATGCGGAAGACGCGGTGCGCGCGTTGCTGCATGGTGAAAGCGTTCCGGCCGCGCCCGTCGGTGAGGCGGGACAATCGCTCGCCGATACTCATCCGCCGTCCGCTGCGCTCGACAAGGCAGCGCGCAAGGGCAAGATCTTCGTTGACCTGCAAAGCGATGTCAGCAACGACGACGTGCGCGTCGCTGCCGGAGAGAACTATCGTTCGGTCGAGCATCTCAAGCGCTACACCGCGACCGGGATGGGCACCGACCAGGGTAAGACCAGCAATGTCAACGCACTGGTCCGGCTCGGCGCGCATACGTCCCGTCAACCGGCGGAAGTCGGCACCACCAAATTCCGTCCGCCGTTCAAGCCGGTGACACTCGGTGCCATCGTCGGCGGGCGCAGCGGCGAGCGTTATCGCCCGCGCCGGTAGTTGCAGGCCCGGACATGGCATGAGCAGCGCGGCGCGCTGTTCGAAGAATTCGGCGGATGGATGCGCCCGGCGGCCTATCCGCGCGATGGCGAAGGTCTGGAGCAGGCGGCAGCGCGCGAATCCCTGGCGGTGCGGAATGGCGTCGGCCTGTTCGACGGTTCTCCGCTCGGCAAGATCGAGGTGGTGGGGCCGGATGCCGCCACCTTCCTCGATCTGATGTACGTCGGCACCATGTCCACCCTCAAGACGGGGCAGGGGCGCTACGGACTGCTGCTGAACGAGAACGGCGTGATCGTCGATGACGGCATCGTGGTGCGGATGTCGGAGCAGCACTTCTGGGTCAATACCACCAGCGGTGGCGTGGAGCGCACCGCGTCGGTGTTCGACGAATGGCTGCAATGCGAATTCATCGACATGCGGGTTGCCGTCATTCCCGTGACGAACCAATGGGCCAACATCACCGTGGCCGGGCCATTCGCCTGGAAGCTGCTGCAGGCGGCAGGCTTGCCGCCGGAATTCGCGCCGGACGCCATGAAACATATGACCATGCGCGAGGCGACCGTCGATGACGTGCCGCTGCGCGTGCTGCGCGCCAGCTTCTGCGGTGAACTCAGTTACGAAATCAACCTGCCTCCCTCGCAAGCGCAAGCCTTGCTTGAACGCCTGTGGGAAGTGGGGCAGGCCTTCGGCGTGACGGCCTATGGCGTCGAAGCGCTGCAGATCATGCGCACCGAAAAGGGTTACCTGCACGTCGGCGCGGACACCGACGGCACGACGCTGCCGGCGGACGTCGGATTCGATCGCGGCATCGAGAAGAAGGCAGCGAACTTTGTCGGCCGCCGTTCCTTGCTGCGGCCCGCGGCCATGGACGTGTCACGCATGCAACTGGTCGGCATGCGCCCGATCGACCGTCGCACGAAGCTGCCGGTCGGCGCGCAGGTCGCGCCGGAGCCGCTGCCCTGCGAGACAGAGGGCTGGGTCACGTCGAGCTATTACAGCCCGATCCTTGGCGAGCCGATTGCGCTCGGCATGCTGCGGCGCGGACGCAGCCGAACGGGAGAGCGCATCCGTTTGCATCATATGGGCGCGTGGCTCGAAGCGGAGGTGGTTGAAACGCCGTTCTACGACCGTGCCGGAGAACGATTGAATGGAGCCTGACCTCATGCGTCCCACGATGAAACGCCTGGCCGGCTGGAGCGTGGCCACCATCCGCGTGTTCAAGAACGGCGAACCGGCTGTCGCTGCCGCAGCGAGCGGCGCGCTCGGCATTGCGTGGCCGCAGAGCCACGGTCCGTGGAGCGGCGGCGATCCGTGGATGATCTGGCGCAGCCCGGCTGAGCGCATTGCCGTGGCCACGTCGCCAAACAAGTTGCAGACGCTGCTGGCGGACTTGCGCCCCGGATGCAGCGAAGCGGGCTGCGCTGTCGATCTCGGCGAAGCGATCGCGGTCTGGCACCTGGATGGCGGCGCGCTGGCCGGCGTGATGACGCGACTGGCCGATGCGTCGGCGCTGCCGGCGCCGGGAAGCGCCACGCGCCTGCGCTGGGCGGATGTCTCGGTGATCCTGATGCGCCTTTCGCAGTCCGAGGCATTGCTGCTCGCCGATGCCACGCTGGAACCTTATCTCGATGACTGGTGGGCCTATGCCTGCAACGCCCTGTAAAACGACATGACACATCCAGTTGATCACTACATTCTCACCGTCCGCTGCGCCGATCAATCGGGTATCGTCGCGGCGGTGGCCAGCGCGCTGTCGAGCCGCAAAATCTTCATTACTGAGTCCTCGCACTATGGCGATCCGGACACCGGCCTGTTCTTCATGCGCACCGTGTTCCGCCCGGAAGGCGAAGAATTTGATGGCATGGATGCGGTCAACGCCGCGTTGCAGGAGGTGGCGGCAAAATTCGCCATGACCATCCAGGTGACACCGGAATCGCAGCGGACGCGCACCATCATCGCCGTGTCGAAGCACGGCCACTGCCTGAACAACCTGCTGCATCAATGGCATTCCGGCGAACTGCCGATCGACGTCGCTGCAGTGGTATCGAACCATGACGACTTGCGACGGCTGGTCGAGTGGTACGGCATTCCCTACGTGCACCTGCCGCTCGAGAACGGCGACAAGCGCGCGCAGGAACAACGCATGCTGGATGTGATACGCGAGTACGACGCGGAGCTGACGGTGCTGGCGCGTTACATGCAGATCCTGTCGGATGACATGTGCCGCGCGCTTGCGGGACGCTGCATCAATATCCATCATTCCTTCCTTCCCAGCTTCAAGGGCGCCAGGCCGTACCACCAGGCACATGCCCGCGGCGTCAAGGTGATCGGCGCGACGGCGCATTACGTCACGCCCGACCTCGACGAAGGCCCGATCATCGAGCAGGAAACCGTGCGCGTGGGCCATGCGCTGACGCCCGACGAGTTCGTGCGCATCGGGAAGGACATCGAAAACGTCGTGCTGTCGCGTGCCGTCCGCTGGCATGCGCAACGGCGCGTATTGTTGAACGGGGAACGCACCGTCGTTTTCCGGCAAGCCGGCTGAGCGGGTTTCCCGCGACGCATTGTTTTTTCTTCACACAGGGAGACTCTCGCAATGGAGCATATTGTTTTCTCGCGTTCGCGCCGCATGACCTTGCTTGCCGCGCTCTGCGCAAGCGCTTTCGCATTCAGCCAGCCTGCCGCTGCTGAAAAGGTCGTCAAGATCGGCGTATCCGGCCCGTACAGCGGCAGCATCGCGCACTACGGCAAGGATTTCGAGAACTCCGTCAAGCTCGCGATCGACGACGCGAATGCAGCTGGCATCAAGCTGGGCGGCGAGAAGGTGCGCTTCGAAATGCTGTCCGAGGATGACCAGGCCGATCCGAAGCAAGCCGTGGCAGTCGCCAACCGCTTCGTCGATGCCGGCGTGGCCGGCGTCGTCGGTCACCTGAATTCGGGCACCACCGTGGTGGCCTCCAAGGTATACAACGCCGCCGGCATTCCGCAGGTCGCACCGGCCGCCACCAATCCGACGCTGACCCGCCAGAACTTCAAGACGGTGTTTCGCGTCATCGGCGACGATCAGCAGGTGGGCGCCACCATCGCGCAATACATGGTGACCAAGCTCGGCGCGAAGAACGTCGCCGTAGTGGACGACCGCACCGCCTTCGGCCAGGGACTGGCCGATGTTGTGGCAAAGACCGTCGTCAAACTCGGCGGCAAGGTGGCCGCGCGCGAGTACACCAGCGACAAGGCGTCCGACTTCCGTCCGATCCTGACCAGCATCAAGAGCAAAAAGGTACAGGCCATCTTCTATGGCGGCGTCGATGCGCAGGCCGGCCCGCTCAAGAAGCAGATGGTCGAGATGGGCATGAAGATGCCGCTGTTCGGCTCCTCGATTTCCAGCGATGCATTCGCCACGCTGGCCGGCAAGGACGCGGCCGAGGGCACGTATTCGGGCGATTCCGGACAGGCGATCGAGAAGATGCCCGGCGGCCCGGATTTTGTGAAGAAGTTCAACGCGAAATATGGCAAGGTTGTCATGTACGCGCCGTATGGCTATGATGCGACCAACGTGCTGATCAACGCCATGAAAGCCGCTGATTCCGCAGACCCGAAGAAATATCTGCCGCAGATTTACAAGCTCAGCTTCAAGGGTGTCACGGGTCCGATCGCGTTCGACAGCAAGGGTGATTTGCGTTCGGCGGCCGTGACCATTTCCCAGGTCAGGAACGGCAAGTTCGAGCCGCTGGAAACCATCAAATAAGGCAAACCATGACGAAAACGCGCAGCAAACCCGACGACAATCTTTCGGCACAGGACTGGGTTCTCGCTGCGCGTACCGCCTTGATTCGTCATGGGGTGGCTGACGTCAAGGTGGATCGCCTCGCGCGCGACCTGAAGGTGACGCGCGGCAGCTTCTACTGGCATTTCGCCGACCGCCAGGCCTTGCTCGATGCACTGCTCAAGCAATGGCGCTCGCAGAATACCGGACCCTTCCTGCGCGTGATCGCCGACGATGCCGTACCGCCGCTGGAACAGCTGGCGCGCTTCACGCGCATCTGGCTCGACGAGAAGGAATTCGATCCCGCCTACGATAGCGCGGTGCGCGACTGGGCGCGCAATGCGCCCGAGGTCGCGCGCGCCGTGCGTTCGGCGGATACGGCCCGCCTGCGCGTGCTCACGAAAATATTTTCCGTGCTCGGCTATCCGGAGGAGGAGGCCATGATCCGCGCGCGCATTACCTACTACCACCAGGTCGGCTACTACACCATGCGCATCACCGAATCGCATGCGCGTCGCGCCGAACTCTTCCCAGCCTACTTCGAAGTGCTTGCCGGCCAGCCGCTTCCTGCCGGGCAATAGGCGTTCGGTCCCGCGCCGCCTGGGCCGGCATCCGGATATTGCGGATATACTTTGGCGATTGCCCGCGTGCTTGCGCGAAATTGCGCATCGACACCGTTCCGGCAACACCCTTCAACCCTCGATGACCGAACATGCCCTCCATTCGCTATCGCATTCTCAACGTCTTTGCTGAAACCCCTTTTGGCGGCAACCCGCTGGCAGTCATCGAAGACGGCAGCGTTCTGACCGATGCCGACATGCAGGCAGTGGCCCGCCAGTTCAACCTGTCGGAAACCACCTTCCTGTTGCCCTCCGACCGGGCAGCGGCCCGGGTACGCATTTTCACGCCGACCTACGAGATGGCGTTCGCCGGGCATCCGACGCTCGGATCGGCGCAAGTGGTGCGCGAGCTGTTCAAGGCCGGCGACAGTTTCGCGCTGGAGATGCAGGCCGGGCTGATCCCGGTGCACGCCGACGGCGATCAATGGACCTTGCGTGCGAACCAACCGGAGTATCGCGCGATGCTGGCGACGCGCGCCGAACTGGCCGCCATGCTGAACCTGCCCGAGGAAGCGATCGCAGCGCCCGCGATGTGGGTCAATTGCGGCACCGAACAGCCCATGATCCCGCTCACCGGGGTCGAACACGTACATGCCTGCCGGCCCGATCCCGATCTGATGGCGAAATACAGCACCAACGCGCAGGGCCAGGCAAAAACCTATGTGTTCGCACGGACGGCAGACGGCTTCGAGTCGCGCTATTTCTGGATATCAGGCCAGTCCGGGCTTGCCGAAGATCCGGGCACGGGATCGGCCTGTGCCAATCTTGGCGGCTGGTGGATGGCCGCCGAGGGCGACGAACCCCTGAAAGCGGCGATCAGGCAGGGAACGCATATCAAGCGGCCGAACCTGTTGACGCTGGAGGTGACGGACGGCGAAATCCATGTGGGCGGCCGCGTGATCGAGCTGGGCAGCGGCGAGCTGCACTGGTAATTTCAGCCGGCGCTCCCAGTGTCGTCGTTGACGGCGAGCGGAAGCGACGTCTGCCAGTGGCAGGTGCCGCCGCTGATGCTGCAGCGCTGGTCGGGCAGGCGGCAGGTGTCATGAGGCTCGCCGTGTGCCCGTCGCATGGAGATGGCCTGCAGACGGCAAACGGCGCGGCATAGCGCTATCGTGGCCTCGTCGCTGATGCGGTAATACACCTGCGTGCCTTCCTTGCGGCGGTGGAGGATCCGCGACTGGTGCAGCATCTTGAGCTTGTGCGAGACGTTCGACTGCTTGGCGTCGATTTCGGCAGCAAGTTCGTTGACCGTGCGTTCGCCATGGCGCAGCGCGGTGAGAATCTTCAGGCGTGTCGGTTCCGATAGCACGCCGAAGTAATACGAGGCCATTTCCAGTTGCTGGTCGTCCGGTATCTGTAGGAGGGGGATGTGCATGTCGCCGAGTCGGTCCGGTGTGCGTTTCAATCGAGACAAGCCTACCCCGCCGCAAGCGCGGAAAAAATGATCTGAATCAAGTTTTCAGGAACCTTGTTCAGCCTGGCAGGCGCAGGCCGGCAACAAGGAGCCGTGTCAGCTCTGCAGCAGGAATTGCCTTGCAGCCGGTGGCGTTCTGCCCGCTCCACAAGGGGGAAAAGTCGCCGGAGCCCTGGCTTTCGGCCTTCGCCCGTAATGGAGCAATTGCTGAATTGGCAAGGGGAAACGCTGGTGCCGCGGATGTCATCGGCCCCAGTTCCCGGATGATGCGGTTGACGATGCCGCGCGCCGGCCGCCCGCTGAAGATGTTGGTGACGGCGGTGTGCTGCGCATCCGTGCTTGCCAGGGCGGCGCGGTATACCGCGCTCGTCGTCGCTTCCGGGCACAGCAGGTAGGCCGTGCCGACCTGGACGCCCGCAGCGCCCAGCGCCATGGCGGCAGCAACACCTTGCGCATCCGCAATCCCGCCGGCGGCAATGACCGGCACCTTTACCGCCTTTACGACCTGCGGCAGCAGCGCAAAGGTTCCCATCTGCGTCGTCAGGTCTTCGGTCAGGAACATGCCGCGATGTCCTCCCGCTTCAAAGCCCTGTGCGATGATGGCATCGACGCCTCGCTCTTCCAGCCAGAGGGCTTCTTCCAGTGTCGTGGCCGAGGAGAGGATCTTCGCGCCGCATTTCCTCGCGCGGTCCAGCAGATGTTCCGAGGGCAGGCCGAAATGAAAACTGACCACGGCGGGCCTGAATTCATCCAGCACGTCGGCCGCCTCGTCGCTGAACGGCTTGCGCATGGGGCCGGCGGGAATGTTGTCGGGGTCGATGCCGAATTCCTGGTAATACGGCGAGAGCGCCTTGCGCCATCCCGCCTCGCGTTCCGCGCTTGGCGCAGGCGGCTGATGGCAAAAGAAATTGACGTTGAACGGCTTGTCCGTCTGCGCCTTGATGGTCGCCAGTTCGTTGCGCATGGCGTCTCTGCCGAGCAGCGCGCAGGGCAGGGAGCCGAGGCCGCCCGCATTCGACACCGCAATCGCAAGCGCGCTGCCTTGCGAACTGGCCATCGGGGCCTGGACGATCGGCAATGCGATCCCCAGCAGCTGTTGCAGATTCATGTCTTGCTCCGTCGATGAAAGGGGATCAAAGCCTGCTGAGCGGGAAGTACAGCAGGGCAAGCATGCCAAGCGCGCCGAGGAAAGTAACAATCGACACGATCAGCCGCGAGATGCGTTCCGCCCCGTCCTGCTCGGCTTGCTTTCTTGTGGAGTCCATCGCATGCCTCTTCGGTTTCGTAATTCCGCTAACGCCATACTGTAGCAGGTCCTGGCATTTTCGCCGTCTCGCTGTGCGTGGAGATAACGTTGGTGGATGAAGAGCCGAAGGTATATTTACGGCACAAAAACCCTTGTCCACGAAAAACACAAAAAGCACGAAAAACAACAATAATTTTCGTGTCTTTTGTGTTTTTCGTGGACAAGGGGTTTTTGCCCGCTACAGCGCCGGCCGCCGCTCCGACACACCCATCGTCCGCTCCAGCGCATGTGCAATCTGCAGCAGTGCGAATTCGCCCTGGTGCCGGCCGACGATCTGCATGCCGACCGGCAGGCCGTCATCGGTGAATCCGCATGGCAGGGAGATTGCCGGATGCGTGGTCGCGGTGACCAGGTAGCAGGAACGCATCCATTCGATGTAGCTTTCCATCTTCACGCCATCGATTTCCGTGACGTATTGCTGTTCGATGGGGAAGGGCGGTACCTGGTTGACGGGCAGCACGATGAAATCGTAGGTCTGCATGAAGCGGTGCATGCGCTGGAACAGGGCCGTGCGCAGCTTGTTGGCGCGGGCCAGCTGCGACGCGCTCAGCTTGCGTCCTTCCATGATATTCCACACCACCGTATCCTTGAGCACGCCGGGATGACGGTCCATCACCGTGCCGAGGCCCGACTCGAAGGCATAGGCGCGCAGGGCCATGAAAATGTCGTGCGCGTCGCGGAAATCCGGGCAGGCTTCCTCGACCACGCAGCCGAGGTCTTCGAAGGTCTTGCGCTGCGCATCGATGGCACGCACCACGCGCTTGTCGACCGGCAGGCCGCCCATGTTCGGGCTCCATGCGATGCGCGCGCCCTTGAAGTCGCGTTCCAGCGGCGCGCGAAAACGCGCGGCGTCCTCCGCAATGGCAAGCGGGTCGCGCGAATCGGGGCCGGCCATCACGGAAAGATAGAGCGCGAGGTCGGCAACGTTGCGCGCCATCGGACCGCTCACGGACAACGTTTCCCAGCCGTCGGTCACCGGCACCTGCGGCACCCGGCCGACCGATGGCCGCAGTCCGACGACGTTGCAG
>JAKACN010000151.1 GCA_021821365.1 Pseudomonadota bacterium
GTCATCACGCCGATCTCCTTGCGGAAGCGCTGCGGCACCAGCTGGAATACCGCGCCGTTGCCGGTGCCCAGCGCCAGCATCGCCACCACGAACACGATCAGCGCCAGGACATACGAATGCAAGCCCTGGCTGGCGATGAACAGGAACAGGGCGGCGACCACATACATGAGCGACAGCGTCCTGATGCCGCCGATACGATCCGCAATGATGCCGCCCATCGGACGCACCATCGATCCCGCAAAAACGCAGGCCGCGGTGAAATAGCCGGCGGTGACCGGCGACAGGCCGTATTGCGTATTGAAATAGATCGTGAGCGACGAGGCCAGCCCGGAAAACCCGCCGAACGTGACGCTGTAGAAGAACATGAACCACCACGCGTCCTTGTCCTTGAGCACGTGCAGGTACTCGATCAAAGCCTTCGGCGCCGGCGACGAAGGCGCATCCTTCGCCAGAACCAGGTAGACAACGAACACGACACCGAGCGGAATCAGGCACAGGCCGAATACGTCCTGCCAGCCGAAGGCGAGCGCCAGCGACGGAGCGAACAGCGCGGCGAACGCCGTGCCCGAATTGCCTGCCCCCGCGATGCCCAGCGCCGTGCCCTGGTGCTCGGGCGGATACCAGCGCGACGCAAGCGGCAGGGCAACCGCGAACGACGCGCCCGCCACGCCGAGCAGGACGCCGAGCGCGAGGACCGACTCATAGGTTTGCAGTTGCCCGAGCCAGGCCCACAACAGCGCGGCGAGCACGATCACCTGGCCGATCGCGCCGGCCTTTTTCGGTTTCAGGTGATCGACGAGAACACCCATCACGATGCGCAGCAGCGCGCCGGCGAGCAATGGTGTCGCGACCATCAGGCCCTTCTGCGCCGGGCTGAGGCCGAGGTCCTTCGAGATCTGCACCGCGAGCGGGCCGAGCAGGACCCAAACCATGAAGCTCAGGTCGAAATAAAAAAATGATGCGAGCAGCGTCGGCGTGTGGCCGGCCTTCCAGAACGAGTTGGATTTCACGATCTTCCTTTGCACGATGTTGGACTTGCACGACGTAATGCAATCGTTGTGCCATCAAGTCTCCTTGCCGGTCGTGAATTGTGCGCAACCAATTAAAGACGCAGGCTGGGTTGAGGAATGAAACCCGGCGTTCGGCGAGTGAAATGCCGGGTTTCGTTCCCCAACCCAGCCTGCGAATCTGCGACATCGGTTTGGCCAGCATTCATGCACCACGAGTTTCCATGTGTCGCACCGCCTCAGTGCAGGCTTCACCTCATCACGGTGCATTTCCCGCATCAAACCATTGGCACCGCTCTTGCTTAAGCGGTGCAAGGATCACTATTGCGGCTCGCAGCGCGCAGCCGGCTACGGAAGGAGATGGAATGAAGAAGCTGAAACTGGTCATGGTCGGCAATGGCATGGCGGGCGTGCGCACGCTCGAAGAGTTGCTCAAGATCGCACCCGATATCTACGACATCACGGTATTCGGCGCCGAGCCGTATGCGAACTACAACCGCATCCTGCTGTCGCCGGTGCTGGCCGGCGAGCAGACCATCAAGGACATCATGCTGAACGATGTCGACTGGTATGCGCAGAACCGGATCACGCTTCACCTCGGCAAGAAGATCGTGAAGATAGATCGCGCGCGGCGTCAGGTCATCGCGGAAGACGGCACCAGCGCGGAATACGATCGCCTGCTGCTGGCCACCGGCTCCACGCCCTTCATGCTGCCGGTGCCGGGCAAGGATTTGAAGGGCGTCATTTCCTACCGCGACATTCACGATACCAACGCCATGATCGAAGCCGCGAAGATGCGCAAGCATGCGATCGTGATCGGCGGCGGCCTGCTTGGCCTCGAAGCGGCCAACGGGTTAAAGCAGCGCGGCATGGAGGTGAGCGTCGTACACCTGCCCGCCTGGCTGATGGAGCGGCAGCTCGACCCGACCGCGGGAAAGATGCTGCAGAAGTCGCTGGAAGATCGCGGCCTGAAGTTCCTGCTCGACAAGAACACGAAGGAGATCGTCGGCGACGAACACGACCAGGTCAAGGCGATACGCTTTGCCGACGGCCTCGAAGTGCCGGCCGAGCTGGTGGTGATGGCCGTCGGGATTCGTCCCAATACCGCGCTGGCGGAATCGGCGGGCCTGCATTGCTCATCTGCCAGACCCGGCGGCATCGTGGTCAACGACACCATGCAGACCTACGATCCGCGCATCTACGCGGTCGGCGAATGCGTGAACCATCGCGGCACCGCCTATGGCCTGGTGGCGCCGCTGTTCGAGATGGCGAAGGTATGCGCCAATCATCTCGCGAACTTCGGCATCGGCCGCTACCAGGGTTCGGTCACCTCCACCAAGCTGAAGGTCACCGGCATCGACCTGTTCTCCGCGGGTGAATTCATGGGCGGCGAAGGCACCGAAGAGATCGTGCTGGCCGATCCGATCGGCGGCGTCTACAAGAAGCTGGTGATCAAGGACGACAAGCTGGTCGGTGCCTGCCTGTACGGCGACACGGTGGACGGCAGCTGGTATTTCAAGCTGCTGCGCGAGGGCAAGAGCATCGGCGACATTCGCGACACGCTGATGTTCGGCGAATCGAATACCGGCCGGCCGGGCGATACCGGGCATGCCGGCTTCACCAAGGCCGCATCCATGCCGGACAATGCCGAGGTCTGCGGCTGCAACGGCGTGTGCAAGGGAACCATCGTCAAGTCGATCAAGGAAAAGGGCCTGTTTACGCTGGAAGATGTACGCAAGCACACCAAGGCATCGGCCTCCTGCGGCTCGTGCACCGGGCTGGTGGAGCAGATCATCATGGCGACCGTCGGCGGCGACTACTCGGCGGCGAACAAGGCCAAGCCGTTGTGCGGCTGCACCGACCATACGCACCAGGAAGTGCGCGACGCGATCAAGGTCAACAAGCTGTTGACGATCGCCGACACGATGCGCTTCATGGAATGGCGCACGCCGAACGGCTGCTCGAGCTGCCGTCCCGCGCTCAACTACTACCTGATCTCGACCTGGCCGCATGAGGTGAAGGACGACCCGCAGTCACGCTTCATCAACGAGCGCGCGCATGCCAATATCCAGAAGGACGGCACCTATTCGGTTATTCCGCGCATGTGGGGCGGCGAGACCAATGCCTCCGAACTGCGCCGCATCGCCGACGTGGTCGACAAGTACCGCATCCCGACGGTGAAGGTGACCGGCGGCCAGCGCATCGACCTGCTGGGCGTGAAGAAGGAAGACCTGCCCGGGGTATGGAGCGACCTCGGCATGCCGTGCGGTCACGCCTATGCGAAGGCGCTGCGCACGGTGAAGACCTGTGTCGGATCGGAATGGTGCCGTTTCGGCACGCAGGATTCCACACGCATGGGACAGGAGCTGGAACGCGCATTGTGGCGCATGTATGCGCCGCACAAGGTCAAGATCGCGGTGTCCGGTTGCCCGCGCAACTGCGCCGAATCGGGCATCAAGGACGTCGGCGTGATCGGCGTGGATTCCGGCTGGGAGATCTATGTGGGCGGCAACGGCGGCATCAAGACCGAGGTGGCGCAGTTCTTCGTGAAGGTGAAGACGCACGAGGAGGTGCTGGAGTATTCCGGCGCATTCCTGCAGCTGTATCGCGAGGAAGGCTGGTACCTCGAGCGCACCGTGCATTACATCGCGCGCGTGGGTCTGGATTACGTGAAGAAGAAGGTGCTGGAGGATGAGGGAAGTCGCAAGGCCTTGTACGAGCGCCTGCTGTTCTCGCTCGATGGCGAGCCCGATCCGTGGCACGAGAAGGAAAAGGCGCAGGTCGACGAGCGGCAGTTCGAGCCGATCAACGCGTGATCGGGCGTCATCTTCCAACCATCCACAACGTCATCATCAAGGAAACAACATGTCCCAACAATGGAAAGCCATCTGCACGGTCACGGAGATCCCGGTACTCGGCGCACGCGTCGTGCATCGTGCCGCCAAACCCGATGTCGCGATCTTCCGCAGCGGCGACGACAAGGTGTTCGCGCTGCTCGACCGCTGCCCGCACAAGGGCGGGCCGCTGTCGCAAGGCATCGTGTTCGGCGAGCGCGTTGCCTGCCCGCTGCACAACTGGAACATCGAACTCGACTCAGGCTGCGCGGTTTCGCCGGATGAAGGCTGCACCCAGAAATTCAGCGTCAAGGTGGAAGACGGCAAGGTCTTTCTCGATCTGGACGAACTGAACACGCTCGCTATTGAAGCGAAGGCTGCATGAGTGCGTTGCGCGAATCGAAGACCACCTGCTGCTATTGCGGCGTCGGCTGTGGCGTCATCGTGCAGAGCGACGGTGAAAAGGTGGTCGGCGTGCGCGGCGACCCGGAGCATCCGGCCAACTTCGGACGGCTCTGCACCAAGGGGAGCACGCTGCACCTGACCGCCGATCCGGTGCTGCAGCGGCAGGCGCGTGCATTGCATCCGGAGATGCGAAGCACGCGCGATGCGTCGCGAGGCCAGGTGCCCTGGGACGAGGCGCTGGATTTCATCGCCGGAAAATTCGACCAGATGATCCGCAAGCATGGCGCGGACAGCGTCGGCTTTTATATCTCGGGACAACTGCTGACCGAGGACTACTACGTCTTCAACAAGCTGGCGAAGGGGGTGATCGGCACCAACAACATCGATACCAACTCGCGCCTGTGCATGTCCAGTGCGGTCGCCGGCTACAAGCAGACGCTGGGCGCAGATGCGCCGCCGGCCTGCTACGAGGACATCGACCACGCCGAACTGATCTTCATCGCCGGCTCGAACACGGCCTATGCGCATCCCGTTCTCTATCGACGCATCGAGGAGGCGCGCAGGCGCAATCCCAGCCTGAAGCTGGTTGTCGCCGATCCGCGCCGCACCGACACGGCGCGCGATGCCGACCTGTTCCTGCCGATCCTGCCGGGCACCGATGTCGCGCTGTTCAACGGCATGTTGCACATCTGCCTGTGGGAAGACCTGATCGACACCGCCTACATCGACGCGCACACCGAAGGCTTCGCCGAGCTGAAGCGCACGGTGCGCGAATACACGCCGAAATTTGTGGCCGATACCTGCGGCATCAGCGAAGACGACCTGGTCAAGGCAGCGCGCTGGTTCGGCGAATCGAAGGCTTCACTGTCGTTGTATTGCCAGGGATTGAACCAGTCATCGCAAGGCACGGCGAAAAATGCCGCGCTGATCAACCTGCATCTCGCCACGCACCAGATCGGCAAGCCCGGGGCCGGGCCGTTCTCGCTGACCGGTCAGCCGAATGCGATGGGCGGGCGCGAAGTGGGCGGCATGGCCAACCTGCTCTCGGCGCATCGCGACCTGGCCAATCCTGCGCACCGTGCGGAAGTGGCGTGTCTGTGGGGCGTGGACGATGTGCCCGCAACGCCGGGAAAGACAGCGATTGAGATGTTCGAGGCGCTGCGTGCCGGCGAGATCAGGATCATCTGGATCGCCTGCACCAACCCGGCGCACTCGCTGCCGGAACAAGCCCTGGTGCGCGAGGCATTGAAGCGGGCTGAGCTTGTGATCGTGCAGGAGGCCTTCGGATCGACGGCAACGGCCGGCTATGCCGATGTGCTGCTGCCGGCGACGACCTGGAGCGAAAAGGAGGGCACGGTCACCAATTCCGAACGGCGCATCACACGCTTCAGGCCGGTCCTGCCGAAGCCCGGACAGGCACGCCACGACTGGGAGATCGTGGCCGAATTCGCGCGCCGGCTGGAAAACCGAATGGGAAGCAACAAGACGCTTTTCCCTTACGCAAATGTCGAGGAGATATGGAACGAGCATCGCGAATCGACGCGCGGGCGCGACCTCGACATCACCGGTCTGTCGTACAGGTTGCTGGAAGAGCAGGGGCCGCAGCAATGGCCCTTTCCCGAGGGCGCGGTCGAAGGCAGGAAGCGGCTGTACGAAGATGGCCGCTTTGCGACGACAAGCGGGCGTGCGAAGTTCGTGAACGTGACGTACCAGCCAGTTGCCGAGAAGGTTGATGCACGCTACCCGTTTCGCCTGAATACCGGCCGCCTGCGTGACCAGTGGCATGGCATGAGTCGCACCGGCACCGTGGCGCAGCTCTTTTCGCATGCGCCGGAGCCGGCGGTGCAGATGGCGCAGGCCGACATGGACCGGCGCATGATCGGCAAGGGCGAGCTGGTCCATGTCACCAGCCGGCGCGGCTCGCAGATCCTGCCGGCGATGGCAAGCGACGACCTTCGTTCGGGACAGGTTTTCATCGGCATGCACTGGGGCGAGGAATTCGTATCGGGTCGATCGCGCGACGAGGAAGGCACGCACGGCGTGAACGCGCTGACCCTGCCGGCACTGTGTCCGGTCTCGAAGCAGCCGGAACTCAAGCACGCGGCTGTGAAGATCCTGAAGGCGGAGCTGCCGTGGCGCTTCCTGGCATTCGGCTGGATCGACGCATCGCAGGCGCTCGCCGTGCGGGCGGCGCTGAGGCCCTTGATGCGTCGCTTTGCCTATGCCTCCTGCACGCTGTTCGGGCGCGAGAAGACAGGCGTGCTGTTTCGCGCCGCCGACGACTATCCGGCCGAGTCCGGGCTGGTCGCGGAAATCGAGGCGCGCTTCGGCATTACAGGCCCGCAGGTGCTGCGTTATGACGACGCCCGCCGCGGCAATGCGCGCCACATTTTCGTGCGGGACGGGAAGCTGGTGGCGGTGTCCCTGGCTGGCGATACCTCCGCCGAGTCCTGGCTGAAGGAATACCTCGAAAGCGGCCAGCCCGTCGCGGCGCTGGGACGCATGCTGCTGTCGCCGTCGGCGAAAGCGCCGCAAGGCTTTCGCGCGCGGGGCAGGATCGTCTGCAACTGCTTCGATGTTGCCGAAACTGAAATCAGGGATGTGCTCGGCAAGCAGGATTGGAGCAATGCGGCCACGCCAAGTGCCGTGTTGGCGGACGTGCAGCAGAAGCTGAAGTGCGGGACGAATTGCGGGTCGTGCGTGAGCGAGCTGAGGAGGATCATTCTGGAGGTGAGCCCGGCTGCAGGTGCTGTCGCGTAGTACAGCTGCGGCATAAGTAGCCGATGAATAGATCCTTCCCCCTGCAAGGGGGAGGGAACCGTTCGATGCAGGTTCGAGCGCGGCGCGATGGGACAACGCAACGCCCCGCTGGAAAGCACGCTTTCAGCACGAGGCATTGCCGCAAACCTGCTATCCGTCTCGCCGCATCCTCGCACGACAGCCTGAGTTGCACGAGCAAGGCCAACTGCCCGGCAGGCCGCAAACTTCCTGTATCGCACGGTCGCCCTGGCAAGCATGGCCATCTACCCGACAATGGCATGCTTCTTGTATGAGTTCCCTGAAAAATCCTCAAGCAAAAAGGAGACACGCATGCCCGAGGCTTCCCTCGCGTTCAGCAGCCTGATGGTGTTTGCCTTGCTGTTCGGCCTCAAACACGGCTTCGATGCCGATCACCTCGCCAGCATCGACGGCCTGGCGCGCCTCCAGTCCCGGCTCGGACATGTGCGGCTTGCCCGCAGCGCCGGACTGCTGTTCTCGCTGGGGCATGGAATGCTGGTGCTGGGCGCCGCCTGGGTGTTCGTGCAGCTTGGCGCGGGCCATTTACCTGCATGGCTGGAACCGCTCGGCGCATGGATTTCCATTGTCTTCCTTCTTGCTATCGGCATGGTCAATCTGGCCAATGCATCGCGCCCGACGCATAGCCCGGCCGTCCCGCCGCCGCTGGCGCGCTTCGTCATGCGCCTGCCGCTGCCGCAAGGCTTCATGGGCAGCGTCCTTGTCGGCGCGATGTTCGCTCTCTCGTTCGACGCGATGTCGCTGGCGGCCTGGTTCGGACTGGCGGGGAGCCGTCATGGCGGGATGCTGGCAACACTGCTGCTTGCGGCGTGCTTCGTCGTCGGAATGGTCTTGACCGATACGCTCAACGGCCTGGTGGTGGCCAGCCTGATCCGGCGCAGCGAGCGCTTCGTGCAGCGTGCCGGCCGCATGTTTTCGCTGCTGGTCGCCGCCAGTGCATTGCTGGTGGCGGGGTTGGGCGCATCGAAGCTCGCGTCGGAGGCGTTCGATCGATGGTCCGACGGCAAGGAACTCGTGTTCGGCGCCGCAGTGCTGGTCATCATTCTTGGCGGCTATACGGTCGCACGCCGCATCAGCCAGTCGGCCGGGCGCGAGGCTATTCGACTTCCAGTTCCCTGACCTTCAGTTCCAGCCCACCGGTTGGCTGCACCTGGTATCCGCCGCAATCCGGGCAGGGATCGTAGCGCTGGCTGATCGGTACTGTCTTGTTGCAGGACATGCACCAGCCTTGCCCTGCGGTCTCGATGATCTCCAGTCGCGTTCCCTCCGCAAGCGTGTCCTTGACGACAGCGTCAAAGCAGAAGCGCATGGCTTCCACTTCCACGCCGGCCAGCGCGCCAATCTCCAGCCACACGGTTTTTACGCGGGTGAATGCGTTGGCCCTGGCGCTGTCTTCGATGACCTGGAGCACGCCTTCCGCAAGCGACATTTCATGCATGGTTGACCTCGATTTCACAGGCAACGCACGGGTCCAGCGAATGAACCTGCAATTCCGTGCGGCGCCGTATCGCCGATTCTTCGGCGGTTTCAAATCCGGCAAGACTTCGGACGAAGGCGCCGTCCGGGTGGAAGTTCCACTCGGTCGGCGCGACGATCCGGTAATCCGCGATCCTGCCCTGCGCATCGAGCGCAACGCGATGCAGCAGCAGTCCGCGCGCGTTCTGTGCCCAGGCGACGCCGATGCCCGGTTCCAGCGCATGGCCCTGCACCCAGCCATCGTTCACCGGTTCGCTTCTGCGCAAACGATCGAACAGTGCATGGATTTCAAGCAGCCGCGCCAGCAGTCGCGCAAAGATGGATACGCCATCGCGGCGCAGCGATGCGGCAAGGGCGGGATGCGCCTGCATGCGTGCGAGGCTGCCGGTTTCCATCGCCTGTCCCTGCCAGTGGGGGCGGGAGGCGAAATCGGCGTTGGTCGTCATGGCGGGAAACAGATTGGTCAGCACGTCTTCGCGGTTCGCTTGGGGCATCAGGAAGGCGACGCCATCAGGCCTGGGCTCATCGCATGCCTGGCACCGCGACAACAGGTGCGCCGTAGCCGTACCTGCGTCACGCAGGCAAGACATCAGCGTTTCGACGTCGCCGGCATCCCGCAGGCGCGGCCATGCCTCACCGAGCAGCGTGGCGCCGATTCGGCTTTCTATCTCGATCATGCCGGACTGCCAGTCGGTTTCGCCGATGCCATCACAGCAGCAGGACGTCATGCGCTGCCGGAGCCATGCGAGCAGAGCAGTGTCCGGCGAGGTCTGCATGATGCGCGGCAGGTCGAGCAGGAATCGCCACAGCAATTCCTGCAAGGCTTCTGCCAGCACAAGCCGTTCGCGTTGCAAGGGCACCGCTGTTGATTGCTCCAGCGCGGCGCGCATGGCCGTGCTCGCCGCAGCACCCTGCGCCTTGCCGCAAATGCTGAAGAGCATGGGGATGACCTGCGGCGCCTGTGCGGGAGGCTTGCCCTGCAAAAGCCGGTTGAGCGGAACGAGCGCGCGCGGCTGCACGGCGGCGGCGACGATACGCCGGCCGTCCCAGTCCAGCGCGATGCGGATCTTTCCTTCCAGGCTCACGATACGGATTCAGAAACGTCGATCAGGAATGTGCTTCAGTTCCTTGCATCATCGACGATTCCGTCCAGAATCGCCAGTGTTTCCAGCGCGCGCTCCGGTTCGACGCGCTCGTAGGCGAAGCTGCCGGCCTGGATCAGCAGGTAGTCGCCGAGATGCACCGGTTCCGCCATGAGGATCAGGCTGACGCGGCGCTGCTTGCCGAAGGCTTCCACGGTCGCCATGTCGCCGTCGATGACGACGATGCGCGAGGGAATCGCCATGCACATTACGCTGCCTCCAGCGCTGCGCGTTGGACCGTGATGCCGAACAGGTTGAGCTCGGAGGCGAGCAGGGAAGTGAGCGATGGCAGCAGCGCTTCGACTCGCGGTGTCAGCGCCATGCCGGTTTCCAGCGACAGCGGCTCGACGCCGAACACCGTCACGCCGCCCGGCTGTTCATTGTTGAAGGCCAGCGTGGCGAGCACGTCGGACAATCCCACCTGGTGCGGCGACAGCTTGGTCTTGAAGAACACCGGCACATCGTCGCCGGCGATGCGCACGATGGTGCCCGGCGCCTTCCGGCTGCGCACCGCATCGACGATGATGAGGTGCGTGGCATGGGCCAGGTCTTCCAGCAATTCCATGCCCGCGGTGCCGCCGTCGATCACCTCGACCTGCGGCGGCACGCGGTATTCGCGCTGGAAACGCTCGATGGTGCGCACGCCGACGCCTTCATCGGAGAGGAGAATGTTGCCGACGCCGAGGATGACTATGCGCATGATTTCCCAATGCAGTAAAAGAGTTCACCGTAGCGTGCGGCATGGGCACAACATGCGTCAACCGATGCATCGTCGTGCACATGGTGCACGCTACGGATATGGTTTGCTGCTTACAGAACCTGCACCTTGACCACTTCCTGCTGGTCGGTATCGAGCACGTGCACCGCGCAGGCGAGGCAGGGATCGAAGGAGTGCACCGTGCGCAGTACTTCCAGCGGACGTTCCGGATCGGCCACCGGCGTGTTCATCAGCGAGGCTTCGTACGGGCCGATGGCATCATGTTCGTTGCGCGGCGCAGCGTTCCAGGTCGTCGGCACGACGCACTGGTAATTGCTGATCTTGCCGTCATTGAGCACGACCCAGTGCGAGAGCGCGCCGCGCGGCGCTTCGTGGAAGCCCACGCCGGTGACTTCGCCCTTGGGGAAGGTCGGCTTGTTGAAGGTCTGGTGGTCGCCCTTGGCAATGTTGTCGATCAGGAGCTGCCATTGCTGCGCGAGGATGTCTACCTGCACCGCGCAGGATACCGCGCGTGCCGCGTGGCGGCCGATGGTGGAGTGCAACGCGGCCACCGGCACCTTGGTCTTCGCCAGCGCGCTGACCGTGTCGAGCGTCTGGTTTACGTACTTGATGGTGGGTTCGTGCTTGGCGGCGACCATGGTCAGCACACGCGACAACGGCCCGACCTGTGCAGGCTTGCCGTAGAAGGTCGGCGACTTGACCCAGGAATATTTGCCGTCATCCTGGAAGTCGGTGTACTGCGGCTCGGTCTCGCCCTTGAATGGATGCAGTGCGCCCTTGCCGCCCTTGTACCACGCGTGCTTGACGCTTTCCTCCACGCCGTCGCGGAAGAACGGATCGCCGAAGTTCTTGATCTGCTGGAAGGACGCGAGGTCGCCGCCCTTGATGTAGCCGCCGGGCATGGCGAACTGCGTGCCCTTGGTATCGAGCGGAATGTCAGGCACGGCGAGGTATTCCATCACGCCGGCGCCGATGCCGGTCCAGTCCGCATAGAAGGCGCCGATGGCGGCCACGTCGACCAGATACACGTTCTTCACGAAATCCGCCAGTTCGTCGATCCAGGTCTTGATCGCCATCAGGCGCTCCATGGTGAGCGAGGATTGCGAATCGAAATCGATCGGGTTCGACACGCCGCCCACGGCGACGTTCTGAATGTGCGGCGTTTTCGAGCCGAGAATCGACACGATCTTGTTCGCCTTGCGCTGGATTTCCAGCGCCTGCAGGTAGTGCGTGGTCGCCAGCAGGTTCACGTCCGGCGGCAGCTTCATGGCCGGATGGCCCCAGTAGCCGTTGGTGAAAATGCCAAGTTGACCGGTGCCGACGAAGCCGGACAGGCGCTCCTTCACCTTCGCGAATTCATGCTTGCTGTTGCCGCTCCAGGTGGACAGGCTTTCCGCCAGCTGCGCGGTCTTTGCCGGATCGCCCTTGAGGGCCGATGTCACGTCCACCCAGTCCAGCGCGGAGAGGTGATAGAAGTGGACGATATGGTCATGGATGGCGTGCGCCGTAATGATCAGGTTGCGGATGTATTGCGCGTTGAGCGGCACTTCCATCTTC
>JAKACN010000006.1 GCA_021821365.1 Pseudomonadota bacterium
TCCTCCGATGCACGTGCGGAGGTCTCGCCGACAGGCGGCGTGACGAGATCGCGAGTGGCGTCGTCAGATGCTTCCGCGACGGGCGTTTCTGCTTCCACGTCCCGCAGCACCGGTGCGATGTCTTCCTGGCCGCGAGACGACGGACGCTCGGCGTCCTGCACGTCCTCGATGCGTGGCAGCTCTTCCGATGCGCGCGAGGGAGTCTCGCGGACAGGCGGCGTGACGGGTTCGCGGATAGCGTCGTCGGATGTCTCCGCGACGGGTACCTCGGTGTCCACCTCCGCTTCCATATCTCTCGGTACGGGAGAAACGTCGTCCTCGCCGCGTGACAACGGGCGCTCGACGTCCTGCACTTCCTCGGTGAGCGGAGGTTCTTCCGCCGCCTTTGCCGATGACTCACCAACGGGAGGCGTGTCGGTATCCGTCTTCGCGACGGGGGCTTCTTCCTCTCCGGCTTTGGATCGCTTGGCCACGTCTTCGGGCGATTCGAGCGCACCACGCATGACAGGTGCGGTTCTGGAGGGCCGGTTGTCGCCCGTATCGTCATCCTCCGCCGACGTGACTCTGCCTTCCAGCGCCTCCAGCCTGTTCAGCACCGTGGTGAGATCGTTCCGGACATCTTCAAGCCGCTGATGGGCCTCGGGATAGGCGCGCCGCACCTGAACGCCATACATCGGCTCCTGGAGCATGACGGCGATGCCTTTCCAGATGGTCGACGCCAACTCGTTTCCCCAGAAATTCTTCCGGAATCCTGTTTCACTGAAACCCGTGCCGGGCAGGGTACTGCCGCCTTCATCGCGTTGGAAATCGCGCAGGTAGACCAGGAGGTTGATGTACATTCCCATCGGGACTGACCCCTTCGCTCCTGATAATAGGTTCGTGATCACGAGTTTCGTCATCTTAAATCCCGGGACGGCAGATGCGATGAGGTAGCTGCCAAGCACGAGCGTGGCATGAACTGCAAATTGCAAGCCCGTTAGCGCGCCGGCGATCTTCTTGGCTGTCTCTATCGGGAAAGGCTGATGCTTCGCGGCGGACCATCCCTGTTTGATCACCCGCGCGCCTCCGTTTGACACCACGGACCAGTTCAGCCCACCAACTCCCAGTTGCCAGAATGCCCAAAACGACGCACCAATGGCGGTAACGAACTCCCTCGGCGTCTGGATTCGGGCCCAGGCCTGGCGGTAGGCACGCCGATACTCCGGCTTGAACGTCCCTGCCCGCCATAGTTCTTTCGCAAACCACAGTTTTCCGGTGGTGAGATTCGGGATTTCCAATTCCACGGCGAGGCGCTCCCGGTAATACTCGGACGACTGTGAATAGGTGCCATCTCCAATTTGCCGAAGATCGGTAAAAGCGGCATCGAATTTGTCCAGGTTGCCGCGCAGCTTGTCCCATTCGACACTTCTACCCGTTGTCTCCGCGTTCGCGGACAACGCATTCACGCGCGTGTTGAACGTATCGCATTCCGTCTGCAAGGCCGCCTGAAAACCGCGCGCAAGCTGGTCGATCGATTGTTCCGCCGCACCGGCCGAAGCGTCGATGGTCGGATCATCCTCGTTCACGAGGAACTTATTGAAAGCATCGACGTCACTCGCGCGACTGGCGATCAGTTCGTCGATATTCTCGAGGGTTTGCAGCGTCGGATCGGCCTTGCAGGCGCGATCGAGTCGGTCGGTCAGGTACTTGATCACGGGCGCAGGCAGCGTCTCTCCATCGTAGTTTCTGAAGGCGAGTATCACGGAGACTGACTTCGGGTCCATGTTGATCGACTTTGCGACATCCGAGACAATGACTTCCATATCCAGTTTGATCGGTTCGCCGACGGCGCCTCGCGCGGTGGTGACGGAGTTGCGGAAATGCTGCGTCGTATAGTCGACGACCTCGGTGATCCTTTCGTCATCCGGCCCTTCCGGCGATCCGTTGAAATCGTTCTTGTAGCGATAGGCGACGTGGCGTGCCACATATTTCGCCATGATGTCCTGCTCTTTCACTTTGTCGACGACGCCCGCCGGAATTGTCCCGACAACCTGGAGAGCCGTCCCGCCCCATTGAAGGCCCCAGGCGAGCATGGCGGTGTAGGAGTAAAGGTAACCGGCCGCCAGGGCGAGGAGCGCCTGGACACCGTTGATGATACCCGTGGCGCCAAATCCCACCTGGTAGCAAGAATTGAACACAGCACGCATGTCGCAATGGTGTATCACGTCATCCAGTGCTGCCTCCGAATTCATCAGGTCGCGGGCCACCGGGCGCAGCTGTTCGGCGGTGGCGCCATCCAGGTCCATCGCTCGCAACGCGCCTTGTGCCCTGCCCGATTCCGTCATGACATTCTGGATACGCGGCCCGAGGTCGCGCAACATGGGGGTCTTCAGCAGTTTCGCCAGATTGGTGAACCAGGTGCCGCTTTTGTCGAATCCGGTCACGCCCACGATGACGCACGTTGCAAAAACGACCGGTACCACGACTCCCAGCGTGACCAGCTGCGACACGTAGCCCAGAACCACGCCTGCCATATGCTTCGCGACGTCATCACTGAGGGGAATGAGCGAGATACCCGCCGTCAGCGTACCGATGAGCCCGGGCAGGATGACCCGCACCGAATAAAATACCGCGCCTCGCCGTACCCCTTTTTGCCAGAGGGCGTGCGAGATGCCGAGCGAACCGATAAGCCTTCCGGTGCCCTGATCCCAAAGCGCCTCGATTTGCGTTTGCAGCTTCGCCAGGCGTTTTCCCGCTGTCTTGTCGCCTTTCTTGCTTGCGACCCGAAGAAGATTCGCCTGGTGCTCCATGTCGAGGGCTTGAACGCACACCGTCATCGCCCCCTTGAACTCTTCCATATTCACATCGAAGGCGTACTGATCGCCTGCGTGGTTGGCTTCATGAATTCTCAAGCGGTTCGTAATGCGTCCGCGTTGATGCGGGCTCATGCCGGGGATTTCCGGATCGGCCGGGGGCACCAGTGCGCGCGTTCGCCTCGCGGCGTCGCCGAACGGCAAGGGTGGCGGGGCAGCCGGCTTCGTACGCAGCGCCAGTTCTCCCGGTTTGAGCGTGGACAGCTTGATCACGGCAGTGGAACTCTCACCGCCGGAGGTGCCTTGCGTTTTCCTGTGGCCGTCGTCCGGGCGTGGGTTGGGAAGGATGATGTCAGGGTCCTGCGCTTGATGCGCCATGTTGACGGTGAGTGCCATGATGTTCGATTACCTTTCCGGGCGCATCTTCCCGCGCCCTTTTACACATTTGTATTTCACGGAAGCGTCCGACGGACGTAGAGCAGTACCTGGAGGCGCGATAGTCGCTGCATCGCGGCGACGATCCGCGAGTGGTTGACGTGTGCACCCCGGAGTGTTTGCCATGCTGCGGTTTGCGGGTGTAGATTTGTTCGGGACAGGCAAATCGGCGAGCACGGATTGACTGAAGTGTGCATGTTCTCTTGTTGGTGCCAAATGATGACTGGACCCGTTCTCACGGCGCTGGCCGTATTCCGCACTGCCCGATGAAGAGCATTGCTTATGTGTGGCCTGAAAGACAATGGAGTTCCTTTGGAAGGCCTGCTTTCCTGAACGCGTGGCGGCCGAACGGACGAACAAGGCGATGGCGCCGGCAAATCACGCGTGTGTCGCGGTTTTCCAGGGGATGCAGCGGATAGAAGAAGCGGGTTGCCCTGTCGCGGCGCATGAGGCTCTCGCAAAGACGCACTCCGCGCAGAGAGCACGTTGCGGAGGTGTTATCCGAATGGCGCGGCCGGCAGACGATCAGGATATCCCGGCCCGCTTCATCAGGCGCTCCTGGAGCGACGCGTTCTTCTTGCCGCGAGATGCTTTTTCGTCGGGGACTCCGACCAGGAAATAACTGTTTTGCCAATCCTTGGCTTGTGCTGCATACATCGCCAGTCCATCCAGGAATCCGGTCGCGCGCTCGGCATCCACGGGCAGGCGAGCCATCAAATAGACGTGGTCGGACATGGGGTCAACGGCGAAGTACGGCATGGCGTACTCGAAGTGCGTGAGGTTCATGTCGAGCAATCGATAGATCACCCGCTCGCGTTCCGGGCCTTGCGGAAGCGGGCCAAAGTCCGTATAGATCGCGGCATCGCTCGAGCCCGCGGTATCGTCCTCATGGATGACGAAACGAATGCCGTCGACCTCGATGACAGCCCGGTCGTACATCTGCGCCGGATTCGAGATCTTTGCCAGCGTGCAAATCCTGTCCACAAATTTCTGAAAATTTTCTGACGCCATGTGAAGCTCCTCCTGAAATCGATCCGCAGCACGCTCAGGTTGCAGCAAGCCGCGCACACTGCACTGGAATCGGGATGTGCCGGATCAGCGCCGATAGGTGCCACATCATGCGCCAGGCGCACATTGCCATTCCGCGGAACCTTCAATGCCAATGAGCGACGACGCCGCTCGCCGACGGGCGAATTCCCCGCCGCTACGCCCTATCTGTGGCGCGTCGCATCGAACTGTTCCACGATGTCATGCAATTCAATCTTCGGAGAGACAACGCCCGGCACGCCGGGGAGGGCAATGCCGGGCGCCGGTCAGGAAGCGGCCTGCGTGCGAAACTTATACCGCGGTGGCTACCTCGTCTTTTTCGGCCTTTGCTTTTTCGGCCTTGGCTGCGTCGCGCATCTCCAATGCCGCCGCGTAAGCTGCAACAGCGGACTCGAAATGCGGTAAGCCCTCGAAGACGCTGGGATCCATCGGTTGAACGATTGCAGCCCTGTTTCTGGGGCTGGCGTCGAACTCGGCAAACCTTTCCGGATTCAAGGTCATGAGGACGAGCGGCAGCTTGACTTCCGTTCCATCCTCCCTCGTGACCTTCCACTGGGCGATCTGCGGAGCGAAGTCTTTCGAATCCTTGTCCGTCCAGCCCGGAGTCGATTTGTCCGGGGGGAGCGGGATCACGCCCGCAACATCGAATCCGAACATGGCGTAGAAAGGAATGAGGTGCGCCAGACAGGCGAGATGATTGCCGTCGCCGTCCTTGACGGCGGCACGCACCAGATCGGGCATGCGATGCCGTTCGCCTTCCTTCGGCGATCTCGGTCCCGCCTTGTACACGCTGATGATGGTTCCTTCCCTGGTCGCGCCCAATCCGGCGTGACCATCCTTGGAGGTATACACATTGCATCCGTCATATCCAGTAATGTTGCGCAGCAGGACGTTATTGGCTCCGACCGACATGTCATCCTTGGCGCGCTGAAGCAGGCAGCGGAAGTCCTGTATCCGCTCCGGATCGACGCGAATGGCAAGAACGTCGCCATTTTCCGTAACGATAGGGGTGCCGAATCCTCCCCAAATTCCACCTTGCACTCGCAGGGCCAGTTCGCTCCTGATCTTGTCGCCCCGCTCATGCATGTGCTGCTTGTCGTTCGGGTCCATATTGGTGACGACATTCTGCAGCGACAAGCGCGAGGAGTTTTCGTCGATGGTGGCGGCGAGCGACGACGAGCGGCCAAGCGCTTGCGCCGAGGTGCGACCATGTGGTCCCGACGTGGAGCGGCGATGCCCGATATATTGGCTTCTGGCGTCGTCCGGGCTGAGCGTGTCACGCGATTCCGATCTCCGGTGCCCTGACTTGCTAGGATGCAAAACCACAGGCCCGTCAGCGGGGTTGCCTGGTTTGCGCGCCGTACGCGGCTGATGCAAGACCACAGAGGGACCCTGAGCGCTCGCCTCGCCTCCCGGAGCCTGAACGCTTGATTCGCCGCCTTCCACCGTGCGGCTTGACTGCCCCTGGCTTTTCAGCACCATTGCTCGGCCGCGACTGTCCTGCATTTTGGCGGGCATGCGTGCGATTGGTCCGGAGTCGCCCGACTCGCGTCTGACCGGTGGAGTAGAGGATAGTCTCGGGGCGACGTTGTCCAGCTCCGCACCTTGCGATTGATCCGTATTGGCGCTCTTGTCGCAGCTGTTTCCGATACTGCCGAATGATGAGGCGAGGGGCGCGGGACAAGGATTAAATGTAGGCATATCTGTTCCTGTAAATTGACGATCACAAAACACGGCTTGCCTGCGGATGCGATTTCCGGAAGCACGCCAGAATCCGGACGGCAAGGCGATGCACGATTTGCGTCCGGCATCGAAGAGCCCGATGGGCCAGCCATCCCTTTCGGGTGCCACATGCTTGTAGGGTTGCCGATGCCATATGTGGTCAATGTGGCAAGCCGGTTCCGCGGAATTTCTCAAACTGCGTTGACAAATGCGCTGTAATTTCAGGCATCCAGGATGCGACTGCGAAGGAGAAGGGACGGGGAGTGGTGACGTTGCCCCCAGTGCTACAGGGAGCGCCCTCTACGGCAGCCGATTACAGGGAAGCGCCGCATTCCCCACTTCTCGCTCGGCACACAATGCAAACGATGAATTTACGCTTGTGTCGGTCCGGCCTTTCTGTTCCCAAGCCTTCTTGCGAAGGGGCCGGATACTCGGCTATGGCTAACGGCTGTTAAGCCGCCAGCGAATAGCGATCGCCATCATTGGTCATGAAGCCGGCATATTTGCCGCCGACATGTCCGACTTTGGCGTAAACGTTGTTGACGTTTATTGGATTTGCGCTATTTGCGTCAGGCGCCTGACGTGCTGTAGATCCGGTTACTCGCGCCGCCTGTCGAAACCAGGTCACCCCCGTCAGATGGCGACGGCAGTCCGTTCGACATGCCATCGCCATGTGGTGGAGGTGGGGAGAATCGAACTCCCGTCCAGACAGACTTTCGCCTTCACGTCCCGCGAGGCATGCGCCTCGCACACAACAATTCTTTCCAATAGGTGGTATCGGCGGCAAAACTGTTCCATTGTGCTGCACAACTCATGCAATGGAAGGGTTGCTGTCGAAGAGGGTTCCGCGATCTTCCGCCGGTCGCGAATCGTGGCCACCAGTTCATGTGCCGGAAGACCCGGCGCGCGTCCTGACAACTTCCTCATACGCTGCCGGCACGCCGGGAACCTGCTTGAACGCGTTGAGGTTAGTGAAATCCTGAGATGTCTCGGAAAGCCGCCCGTCTTGCCGAATGATCTCGTGCAGGGCCGGATTCAATCGCATGACGACATAGGGAAGAGCCACTGTCCGTTGGTTGTCGCCTTCACCGGTGACGACGGTGAACTGGCGCATTTCCTCTTCATAGTCTTCATTATTCTGCTCGGTCCATCCCGGATAGGCGTCCAGCGGAGAGCGCGGCACGATGGCAAGAAGTTCAAAACCGTAATGCTTGTTGTAGTAAGCGAGCATGTGGGATAAGCAGACAAGATGGTCGCCGCCTCGCAGGATGACCTCGTTCATCACATCATGCGCGCGATGGTGCATTGCATTCTTCGGCGAATTGGGCGGCGCCTTGAAAAAGCTGACGATCCGGTTTTCCCGCGTCAGGCCGGCGCCTGCCTTCCCATCCAGGGAGATGAACAGATCAACGCCTTCGTAGTACTTGGCACTTCGAAGCGTCACAGGCGCCGCCTTTTTCCGGCCGAGTTCTTCCTTCGCCAGGCTGAGCAGACACCGGAGGTCTTCCAACCGCTCCGGCTTGAGGTGAATGGCGACGGGCGTGCTGTCCGTATCCCGGATGACCTCCCCGAACGTTTCATAGTTCCCTGTCTGCTGGCACTCCGACAGTTCGGCGCGGACCTCCCGGGCGCGTCGGTGCATGGCGGCAGGATCATCCGGAGCGGAACGCGGAGTGCTTGAATCCGCCATGGGCCGATTGCCTGCATCCGCATTCTGTCGATTTGAGGCATCTGCCTGCCTGGCCTGCCTGACGAGTGGATGCGATGCGGTGCTGCGTTGAGATGCCGGCGTAACGGGCCGGCTGGTTCGGGCTGGTGCCGAGACGGCGGTATCGGCATTGCCGGCGGCAGGCTGAGATTCCGTTATCATTCCTCCGTTCTGTTTCGGTCTCCCGGTGAAGAACGGAATACAGGGACAAAGATTGATATGAAAACCAGGCATTTCTCTGTCGATCAGTTCAATGGATGCGTGTCGCCCTCGCCACAGCGCGATGTGCGGGAGAGACGCGAAGACGGAAAGGGAATGAAGGGGGAGGCGAAGCGTTCCCGTGGCAGCATGTAACGATGTCCAATAATACGATCGATCCCGTGCAGCGCATGCAGGAAGCAGCGTTACGCGTCCAACGCCACGTCAACGAGCGCGGAGGTCTTGCGCATCAACCGTTCCATTGCCGTCATGTCGGCACCTGACCGGTCCGTCGCGCCGCGGAGTTCGTTCAGCGCCACATCAATGAGCGTAGCGGTCCGGCCCAGCAGCGGCTCGATTTCGCGCCAGTTCTCATCGGGCCGTCTACCCGTCGTCACCGGGTCCAGCGGCGTATCGGGCCGGCCATCGGCATGCTCGTCCGCGGCCATGGTCAGTTGGGCGAGTATCACTTTGGCAAGCGCCACGTTCGTCAGCGTCAACTGCTTCTCCACCCCGGCGCTCGCGGAACCTCTTCCGCTTGCAACCTGGTCTGGCGGGGTATCGGGCCGGACGCCGCCATGCCGGCGCAGCGTCGCAATCAACCGGGTGAGAGCCACATTTCCGAGTTTCAGCTGATTCGTGATCTCGTCGTCGGCAGTCCTTTGAACGGTTGCCACCGCCACCGGCGATCGGCGCCGGCTGGTCGTCGATGGCTGCGGCCCGGCCGGCGGCGCTGGAGGGGCGTTATCGATGCCATGCTGCGCCTCTCGCGAGGGCGGCCGGGTACCGCTCGCATGCCGCGCAGGCGGTTCGGAAGGGATGAGATTCCTGAAGCTTCGCACGGGCCTCAATACATTTCCCAGTACGGTACGCCAATGCTTTCCGCCTGCGCTTTCGCCGGGCGCCCCGGACGGCGCATCTCCCCGCGCTTCGCGATGGCCTATGACGGGCGCGGCTCGCGTAGCTCGATCATGGGATGTCGGGGCGTTGGGTGCAACGGTCGCTGGAGGTGAAAAATGCGTTTGCGTAGCAGGTGGTGTGGCTTGCATCGGACACTATCGGGAAAATCAGGAATGAATGAGTGGCCTACATCCCGCTCCGGTTCCACCTCGGAACGGGAATCAAACCTCATGCATTTTGAATGCCGGTGCGCCGGTCGAGTGCGCCGGCATCGGATGGTTGGCCTGGGGCGTGGCCCAGCGAAAGCGCACGTCCAGAACTTGATTCGCCGGTATTGGCACAGCCAAGGCAAGCTTGTGATGCGCAGTGATATCGCGCTGGAAAAAGTGCCAGTTTTCGGCGGCATCCCGGCATCTGGCGGAGAAGTGCGCGCGCGCAGAGCCATCGCCAAGTTCGAACCAGAACGCGTCGAGCGGAAAGGAGAGTCCTGACGCACGCGCCTTGATATAGGCCTCCTTCAGCGTCCATAAAGAATGGAAATACGCAAGCCTCCTGCTGCCATCAAGCTGCTTGAGCATCTCGGTTTCCGCCGGAGCAAAGGCGTGGTCGGCAATCGCCAGCGGATCGATTGCGCCCTGCGTGTTTTCGACGTCGATCCCTATCTCGCCGTGCCGGCTTATTGCGCATGCGACCAGCCCGGCCGTATGCGATACGTTGAAATGCAGGTTGCGGCCGTCTTTGGGCGCGACAATGCAGGGCTTTCCGAAGGGGGCGGCACCGAAAGACCACGCCGTGGGTGGAACGTCGGCGCAGGTGGACAGCGCCGTTCGCAGGAGAACGCGCGCCGCAAGGAATTGGTCGCGCGCGTCGTTGGCGACAAATCGCTGCAACCGGATCCTTTCGTCTTGGCTGAGCAACGCCTGAAACGCGTGGCGTTGACGGTCATCAGCGAAGGTCGGCGTCGCAAGCCACACATCAATTGCAGGCGTCTCTTGCCTCGCTGGCCCCGCTGAAGAATTGATCGTCATGCCCCGGCTGATGCCGGCCGCTGCTCGGGCTGAGCGGGCGTGATTGCGTCGGCATCCTCGCCGGCCGGCACGGTGGCCGGCGGCAAGGCCGTTGCGCGCGCCTCCGCATCGGCTGGCGCAGCAACCACAAGCGTCGCCAATTCCTGTCCGGCGACGTCATCCGGGCCGCGCTGATCCTCGCCGTGTGCAGGCCGGAATTCGATGAAGTCCCCGGTATTCTCGACCGGTTCCAAGGCCGGGCCGGCAAACACGGCCTCTTCGTCGATTCGTCGATGTTCGGCGCCGGCGCCCGAGCGATTCAGGTAAGCCTGATACAGCACGTCGCGGATCATCGGTTGCGCGACTCTCAGCGCCGCCGGCACGATCGCGCTATATGCACCCCCGACCATGTAGCCCGCCTGGTTCTCGCTGGCGATCGCGCTGAGCCATCCACTGCTGCACAGGCCAGTGACGACGACCCGGGAAAACATGCCAAGCCCGAAGCGCACGAAAAAATTTTTCCATTCCGGCTTGCGGCAGAACTGGAAGTCGTACTTCGCATCCGGCATGCAGACAATGATGAAGGCCTCTGTAATACGATGTCCCCAGTCGCATGCGCCGTTGGGGCCAAGAAATGCGATCAGTTCACCATTCCCGAGGTCCTGCAATATTTCCATCAGCGCCTGCGAGGCATCGGTTCCTGCTCCATTAGTGACGCCGTGGGCCGAGATGATATCCTTGCCGGCCCCCGAGCCAATCACGACACCCAAGGTATAAAAGCCCGCATCGGCGATGCCGCTCGACAGGCGGGCAATCAAGGCCTGCGTGGAATATGGCCACCATCGGGAATTCGAGCCCGGCAGCGCGAGCCGCGGTCCGAAGTTTTCGGCTAGCTCCCCGAAGAATTCCTTGGACCCCGATACGCCGATTTGCCCGGCAAGCGATGCGCCCCATGGCAGTGCAATCGTCGCCCGTGCCCGCAATTTTTTCGCTGCCGCGAGTGCCGCCGACTGGAGGCCGACATTGCATGCAACGTTGAACATCGCAGCGGGTAGCTGGCGTACGGTCCTGCCGGCGAGGAAAATGGCACGTTGCGCGGGGGTTGCTCGCGAATTGCTGTCGGTGCCGGCGTGGTGATCCGGCGTGGCGGATGCCGATGCCGCCTGGGTTTGGTGCGGCCCGCCGGGTTGTGGTTCCGTGCGGTGCCAATTCCAGCCGCAGGTGAGTGCTGTCAAGCCCATATCGTTCTTCCTCGTTTCATTATTCCAGTTTTGGTTCTGTCCGTTCGGACCCACGCGCCGGCGATTGCCGGTTCAGGTCGGGCAGCGTATTCGCGCGCGTCTTCCTCGCCTTTCCCTCTCTTTCTGGAAGAAAGAAGTCTTCGCGCCAGCGCTTTGCGTAGATCGCGGCCAGACTCAGGTAACCGCCGAGTATTTCCGGCGTCAACGTGTCCAGCAGATAGTTGTTCACGAACACCACCCGGCCTTCCGGCGTCAGGCAGAATGTCTCGCTCTGGCCGGTATAGGTCGTGAGGTTCGATTCCAGCAATTGCCGGTAGACCCGCGCTTCCAGGTCCTTGGGAACCGGGCCGAAGTCGCAATACATCATCAGCAGCGTGGATAGCTGGCCTTCGGCGTAACGCAATGCGATCCGGACCTCGCCGAGAATGAGCGAGTCGCCCTGAAGGACGCGGGCATGGTCCAGGCCGTAAATGCGGCACAGGCCTTCGATGATTTCCGCAAACCGTTTCGTCGACATGATCAGGCCAGAGCAAAGTTCACGCCGCTTGCGGACGCGGTCTTGTTGCCGCCTTCCATGGCACGGCGCAGGCTGAGCGGCCGCATGTCGGTCCATACCGCGCGGGCATGCGCAAGGCAATCGTCTTTCATGCCTTCGACGCCGGTGTCGTGCCAACCCGGCGCGTTATTCTTGCCGGCGATCCACAATGCATATTGTTCTTCATGATTGACGACAAGCTTGTAGCGAATTTCTTCCATGTTGAAAACCCTCTGAATGTCCTGCGTCGCACGCAGTGATGACCATGCAGTCTATGGATCGAATATGTCGAATCGATGACAAAAAAACTCAAAAATAATCAAACGATTCCGCGTGCCTCGCACCGGCGCGCGCGGCATGTCATCCCGTCGTCACATCGGCAAAATACAGTTCGGCTTTTCATTGACGAACCCGCGCTTTTCTTCTTCGTGCCAGATGACGAATCCCATGAATCCACCGGCAATTCAGCTAATCCAACCCATCCAGCTTTCCACGCCGCAACATGAAATCTGGTTCGACCAGATGCTTCATCGCGACTCGCCGCTCTACAACATCGGTGGTTACATGCGTATCAGCGGTTCGATCGATCCGACGTTGTTCGAAGAGTCCGTGCGGCGGCTGGTGCGCAAACACGATGTCCTGCGCACCACGCTGGTCGCGGGTCCGGATGCGGATGCCACGCCGATGCAGGCTTTTGCACCGGACGTATCGGTGACGGTGCCCTTCATCGATCTGTCGCGGGAGCATGCGCCGCAGGAGGCCTCGCTGGCCTGGATGCGCGAGCGATTCGCCGATCCGTTTCCGCTGGATGGCGGGCCCTTGTTCCGGTACGCGCTGATCCGGATCGGTCCCGATGCTTTCCACGCCTTCGTCTGTTATCACCACCTGATTGCCGATGGCTGGACCGTTGCTCTGCTGGCGCGGTCGGTGGCGGAAATCTATACCGCGCTGCAAGCCGGCGAGACCTTCGACGTCCGTGCGCCTTCCTACGCGGACTTCGTGGAGAATGATCGCGCCTATCTTGCGTCGCCCGTGTTCGAGACGCAGCGTCAGTACTGGCTGCAAAAATTCCTGTCCGCGCCGGAACCCTTGCTGGCCGCGCGCCGTGCGCTCGGGAATGAAGGCCAGTTTCGGCCCGGCAGATGCAGCACGCTCTCGCTGCCGCGCGACTGGTATGGCCGCATCGGAGAATTGGCGCGCGCATATGGAGGCACGACATTCCATGCGATCCTCGCGGCGCTTTACGTCGTTTTCACACGCACCGCGCAGCGCGATGAGCTGGTCGTGGGGCTGCCGGTATTGAACCGCGCCAATGCGGCGTTCAAGGCGACTGCCGGCTTGTTCGTGGGGGTGACCGCTGCGCGTTTCCGGTTCGGCACGGCATTGGGTTTCGGCGAATTGCTGCGCGCGATCGGCCGCGAACTGAAGCAGGACTACCGGCACCAACGCTTTCCCGTCAGCCAGCTCCATCGCGAAGCCGGGCGTGTCGGCGGCGACCGACCGCAACTGTTCGATATCAGCCTGTCCTATGAACGCCATGACTACGAAGCGACGTTCGGCAAGGCGAGCGGCGTCGCGATTCCGCTGGCGAACGAACATCTGAATAATCCGCTGATGCTGTATGTGCGGGAATTCCATGACGACGAGCCGGTGCAGCTGGATTTCGTCTATCACACGGCCTATTTCAGCGACGAGGAAATCGATGCCCTCCAGCAGCGCCTGCTGCACATCCTCGACGGCGCGCTGCATGCGCCGGATACGCCGGTGCGCTCCGTCTCGCTACTCTTCCCGCACGAGGCCAGCTTGATCGCGTCGTGGAATGGAACCCGGCGCGATCATGGAGACAGCCGCGGCCTGCTCGACCTGTTTCACACGCAGGCGCGGCGGCAGGGAGATCGCCCGGCGGTGATCGTGGATGGCGTGCGGATCAGCTACCGCGAGCTCGACGCACGCGCGAACCGGCTGGCGCGCTATCTGCGGCTTTCCCATCGCATCGGGCCGGACATGCTGGTCGGCATTTGCATGGAACGCTCGGTGGAAATGATCGTCGCCATGCTCGGCATACTGAAAGCCGGAGCCGCCTATCTGCCGCTCGATCCGGGCTACCCGGCCGAACGGCTGCAGCGCATGCTGGACGACGCGCGTCCGGCCGTGCTGCTGGGTCAGCACCGGCTGGCCAACCGCCTTGCACAGTCGCATGCGCCGGTCGTGTTCCTTGACAGGGATTGGGATTCCATTGCCGTGCATGCCGCAGACGTCATCGACGATTCGGCTGCCGCGGAAAACATCGCTTACGTCATCTACACCTCCGGCTCGACCGGCAATCCGAAGGGAGTTGCCATCTCGCGCGGCAACCTGCTCCATTCGATGCGTGCCCGCTTCGCGTGGTATCCGGATCCGGTCGAGCGTTTCCTGATGACCTGGTCGTTTGCCTTCGATGGTTCGATCACCGGTATCTTCTGGACCCTGTTCAGCGGCGGAACCTTATGTCTCGCGGCGGAGCACGAATATAACGACGCTGCTGCGGTGGTAAGGCTGATCGAGCGCCATGCAATCACCCACCTGCTTTCGATACCTTCCTTCCACGCGCTGCTGCTGGACGGCGCCGAATCGTGGCAACTGGCGTCGCTGTCGACCGTCATCGTCGCTGGCGAGACGTGCGGCGCGGACCTGGTGAAACGGCATTTCGCCATGCTGCCTCAGGCGGAACTGTTCAACGAGTACGGGCCGACCGAGGGCAGCGTTTGGAGCACCGCATATCGCTGCGAGCGGGAGCAGGAAGCCGGCCCGGTGCCGATCGGCAAGCCCATCGAGAACGTGCGGATTCACTTGCTGGACCGGTGCCTTGAGCCGGTCCCGGTCGGCGTCCCGGCCGAACTCTACATTAGCGGCGACGGCGTGGCGCGCGGCTATCTGCGCGAGCCCGGCCTGACGGCAGAGAAATTCCTGCCCTGTCCGTTTTCCGACCGTCCCGGCGCGCGCATGTACAAGACCGGCGACCTTGCACGCTGGCGGCCAGACGGCAGCATCGAGTTCCTGGGGCGCACTGATCATCAGGTCAAGGTGCGCGGCTTTCGCATCGAGCTGAGCGACATCGAGGCGGCGCTGCTGGCCCAGCCCACGGTACGCGATGCCGCCGTGCTGGTCCGGGAAGATGCGCCCGGCGACCAGCGCCTGGTGGCCTATGTCGTGCTGCACGATCAGGTCAGCGATGCAGACGCTGCCGCTGCGAAGGCAATACGCCAGCTGAAGGACGCGCTGGAACGCGCGCTTCCCAGGCACATGATGCCGCACCATGTCGTGCTGCTGGCCGACATGCCGCGCACGCTGAACGGCAAGGCCGACCGCAAAGCGCTACCGCCGCCGCGAATGGATTGTGCGGAGGCGGGCTATGTCGCACCCTGCACGCCGGTCGAGGAAGCGCTGGCCGCCATCTGGGCCAGTCTGCTCAAGATGGAACGCGTGGGCAGGCACGACAATTTCTTCGATCTCGGCGGTCATTCCCTTCTGGCCATCAGCATGGTGCAGCACATGCGCAAGCAGGGCCTGCACGTGGAGGTCCGCACCTTGTTCACCGCGCCGACCCTGGCCGAACTTGCTGCGGCCACGCACCCGTTGGATGAGGCACGTGCCACGCCGCCCAATCGCATTCCGCCGCAGTGCAGTGCAATTCATCCCGACATGCTTCCGCTGGTGAACCTGAACCAGGACGAGATCGACCGCATCACCGCCGCCATACCGGGCGGCACTGCCAACGTGCAGGACATCTACCCGCTCGGCCCGCAGCAGGAAGGTCTACTGCTCCATCGGCTCGCCGTGGCGGAGGGCGATGCTTTCCTGCTGCGCGCCCTGTTTGCCGCCGATTCGCGGCAACACCTCGACGCCTTGCTGCAGGCGCTGCAGTCGGTCATCGCGCGGCATGATGTGCTGCGCACGGCGGTGCTCTGGGAAGGGCTGGCGGAGCCGGTGCAGGTCGTGCTTCGCGAAGCGACGCTGAAGATCGAGACCGTGACGCTGGATGGCGAGGACGGCGATATCGGCGAACAACTGATGGCGCGTTTCGATACCCGGCATTTCCGGCTGGACCTGCGCCAGGCACCGCTGATGCGTGTCGCCCTGGCGCACGATGCCGCCAACGACCGCCGGCTGATGCTGCTGCTCAGCCACCATCTCGTCTTCGACCATACCTCGCTGGAGGTTTTCGCCGAAGAACTGCGCCTGCGGATGACGGGGCGGGCCGGCGAACTTCCGGTGCCGCCGCAGTACCGCGACTACATAGCGCAAACGCGGACGACAGCGAGGATGCAGGAGCACGAGGAATTTTTCCGCCGCATGCTGGGCGATGTCGACCAGCCGACACTTCCTTTCGGGCTGCAGGACGTCATGGGCAATGGGGCCGGCATTACAGAGAGCAGGCGAGCGGTCGACGCCGACCTCGCGGCCCGCCTGCGCAGGCAGGCGCGCGAACTGGGCGTGAGCACCGCCAGTCTATGCCATCTCGCCTGGGCGCTGGTGCTTGCACGCGCGTCGGCGCGCGACGACGTCGTATTCGGCACGGTGCTGTTCGGTCGCCTGCACGGTGAAGGTGCCGATCGCGCGATGGGCCTCTTCGTCAATACCTTGCCGCTGCGCGTGCGCTTATCCGGGCGTTGTGCCGGCGAACTTGCCGGAGAGGTGCATGCCCTGCTTGCCGAACTGCTCCAGCACGAACATGCGCCGCTGTCGCTGGCGCAGCGCTGCAGCGCCGTGCCGGCGCCAGCACCGCTGTTTTCCGCGCTGCTGAATTACCGTTACAGCGACAAGGATGCCTCTTCTCCCGGAACGCATGCATGGCCGGGCATCACCTTGCTGTCGGGCGAGGAGCGCACCAACTATCCGTTCTTCCTGTCGATCGACGACTTCGGCGCGGAACTTGAACTGACTGCGCAGACCAGCGACGTCGTGAGCCCGTCGCGCCTCTGCGCCTTCATGCACACCGCGCTGGAGAATCTCGTTCGCGCGTTGGAGGACGCACCCGGCACGCCCTGCCATGCGATCGATGTTCTGCCTGCAGACGAGCATGCGCGGCTGCAGGCGTTCAGCAATGTATCCGCTGCGCCGTCGACGCCATGCACCGTGCTGCGACTGTTCGAGGAGCAGGCGCAGCGCACTCCGCATGAGACGGCGCTCGTTCACGAAGGCCTGAGCCTGAGCTATTCGGAACTCAATGCGGCGGCGAACCGGCTGGCGCACCGCCTGATCGGCCTGGGCATCGGCCCGGACCGGCTGGTCGGCGTCTGCCTCGAACGTTCGGCTGACCTGATCGTCGCGCTGCTCGCGATCCTGAAGGCCGGCGGTGCCTATGTACCGCTCGATCCGGACTATCCACGCGGGCGCCTGGCGCAGATGCTGGAAGACTCGGCGCCCGCGGCGGTGCTGACCCGGCGGTGCCTGCGCGGACATCTGCCCGCCGTTTCGCCTCTTGTCTGCCTCGATGACAGCGACGAGGCGCTGGCTCGCTGCCCCGACGGCAATCCGCACATCGCGCTGCTGCCGGACCATCTGGCCTATGTTCTCTACACCTCCGGTTCGACGGGCAAGCCAAAGGGGGTGATGGTCCGGCACGGAGGGCTGGCCGATCTCGTCGCACTGCAGGCGCAACGGCTGCGGGCGCACGGATGCCGGTCCATGCTGCAGTTCGCCAGCATCAACTTCGACATGTCGGTGGAAGAAATCTTCCCGGCGCTGATTTGCGGGGCACGCCTGGTGATTCGTCCCTCCTCGATGCGTGCACCCGATGCCGCATTCCTGGACCTGATTCGCGCCCATCGGATCGATGCGTTGAACCTGCCCACCGTGTTCTGGCACGACTGGGTGCAGCGCCTGGATGCAGGGGAGAGCACGATTCCGGACAGCGTGAAGCTGGTCGCGGTCGGCGGCGAGAAAGTCTACATCGAACACTATCGGCGTTGGGCAAGGCACGCCGAGGGTCGGGACGGCGCGTGGGTCAACGCCTACGGCCCGACGGAAGCCACGGTCAACGCAACGCTGTACGCGCTGCCTTTCTCCGGCGGTGAAGAGCGGCGCGACATGCCGATCGGCCGGCCGCTTTCCAACACCCGCATCCATATCCTCGACGCCGGTCTCAACCCGGTGCCGGTCGGCGTAGCGGGTGAATTGCATATCGGCGGCAGCGGGCTCGCGCGCGGTTACCTCGGGCGCCCCGACCTGACCGCGGAGAAATTCATTCCCGATCCATTCAGCAAGACGCCTGGTGCCCGTCTGTACAAGTCGGGCGATCTGGCTCGCTTCCTTCCCGATGGCGCGATCGAATACCTCGGCCGCCTCGACAATCAGGTCAAGATCCGGGGCTTCCGTATCGAGTTGGGAGAAATCGAATCGGCGCTGGCGGCACACCCCGCGATCCGCGATGCGGTGGCCACGGTGCGGGTCGAGGGCGGCATGCAGCGCCTGATTGCGTACTACACCTGCAATGCGTCAGTCGATGCTGCGGCACTGCGCGCCCATCTGGCCGCCTGTCTGCCCGACTACATGGTGCCCGCGGCCTATGTGCCGCTGGATGCGCTGCCGCTGCTGCCCAACGGCAAGCTGAACCGCAATGCCCTGCCGGCACCGGGAGAGGACGCGCGACTTGCCGGCGCCTTTGAGAAACCGCAGGGTGAGGTGGAAGAAACGCTCGCGGGTATCTGGCGCGACCTGCTCAAGCTGGAGCAGATAGGTCGGCACGACAATTTCTTCGACCTCGGCGGCCACTCGCTGCTCGCGGCGCGGATGATGGCGCGCATTCAGGAAGCGACAGGCAGACCGCTGCCGCTCTCGCTTCTTTTCCGGGCGCCCAGCATCGCGCAACTGGCTGCGGCCATCGCCGCCAATGATCCGGCAAGGCATCTGGTCGTGCCGCTCAGGCCGGGCAAACCTGGCACGCTCCCGGTCTGGTTGCTCCACCCCGGTGGCGGCACGGTGTTCTGCTACCGCCGATTGGCCGAAGGCTTCCCGCCGGAACGCCCGGTGAACGCGATCCAGTCGCCGGAGATCGCCGGCATCGATGCTTCAGGGCTCGACTTCGACGGCTTGTGCCGGCGTTATACGGCGGAGATTCTGCACGTGCAGCCGGCGGGTCCGTTCACCTTGGCCGGATGGTCCATGGGCGGCGCGCTTGCGTTCGGGATTGCCGGATTGCTGGAAAACGCGGGGCATTCCGTTGCGTGGGTCGGCCTGTTCGACACCGCTGTCCGGGAACAGGCCGAACCGATGCGCTTCGAGGAATTTGTGCTCTGGGCATTTACACGCACCTGTTCCGAAGCGTGGCGCGATGACGCCGCGATGGACGCGGCCCGCGTCCGTGTCGCGGCCTGCATCGCCCGGCATGGCGTGGAAGGATTTCAACAGCGCCTCGCCGCTGATCCGCAGTGGCTGGAACGCGAGCTGATGCCGGACAAGGATTGCCTGCGGTTCATGTGGCAGCAATACACGATCATGCGCACGCACGGCGCCTTGATGGCCGGATTCATTCCCGGCCGGATCGATGCACCGCTGCATGTGTTCACGGCGAACGAATCCGTGCAAGCGGCAACGGAAAAGACTGACTGGCTGCGCCACACCCGGCGCGCGCGCGAAAGCACGCTGCGGGTTTTGCCGGGCAATCACGAGAATGTGATTCTGCAGGCGGCGAACATCGAAGCGATCGTGCGAACCCTGATGCAGGTCGAGGGCGGCAATGGCGCGTCCGGATGAGGCGGCGCGTTGACCCAGCACAGGCGCCTCATGGCCGGCCAGGCCTGTCGCAAGTGCGGCAAGGCGTAGGCAACGCGTTTCATGCATCTCGATGCAGACGGAAGACCGGACACGCAAATCCGATCGCCGGATACGGTGGGTTGTTTTCCGTTGCCGCGCCGGCCTCAGCGATAGTTGGCCTACGAGAGAAGAAGTAAATACTGCAAGACCGCCAGGAACAAAATGTGCTCGTAGCTCCCCAACACCGTCGGGGATGCATTCATTCCCTCTTGCTTATTCCTGACTTCGTCGAGCTTTGCCTTCACGATGTCCAGCAGGAGTGCACGGCCCTCTTCCGTGCTGAAGCGCGCATCGGCCGGAAGCGAGTCCTTGAGCTGAAAATATTCTTCTCGCGTCTTCTCCAGTTGCTTCACCCACTTCACGCCATCTTCATGCAGCACCCAGGCCACATATTCGGAGACGATGTGCATGCCGATCTTCCGCATCGCCTCTCCCGCGGGGACCTTCAAATATTTGATCGCCCACGCAGCAATGATCGGGTAAATGAACGGTCGCGTCTTGTTCAGCATGAGCGAGATGGATACGTCCGATTTGTACTTCTGAATGACGTTATCCTGCTTTTGCCTGGCGATCATATTCGTCCGCTTCATGGTATTCGGAAACCGCCTGGCCGTCTCGGGATCCATTTCCAGCATTTTTACCCTGTTCTCCAGCTCGGAAGCGATGACGTCCAGCGCAACACCCTTGGCGGCTTGGACGCAGGGGAAGTCGTAACCGTGAAAGGCGGCGGCATCGGTCATATCCCGCACGGATTGCCGCGTTTCGAAGCCGGGGCGGGCATCCGCCATCTTGAAGAGCATCGCGATGTCTTCCGGAAGGTTCTCCGTTTTCACCGCGCCATGCTCATCGAACTCGAGACGGAGCGATTCGAGCTCCAGCGCGGTGCTGATGCGCTCGACCGCATCGTCCATGCTGATGGTGGCCGGCGCTTCCTCCGATTCAGGGTCGAATATATCTCGCCCGGAAGGTGGCCCGAGCCTGCTCCGCAAAAATCCCGGACTGCCCTCGCCCAGGCCTGCGTGTAGCTGGAATCGCGCCGTAGAACCGGCATGCCTGTTCCGCACGAAGGGCACCGGCGCGTCTGTCGCATCCGGGTTGCCGGCAGGCCCGTGTGCCGCCGAAACGAGCGCCCGTTCTTCTGACGCAGATCCTCCGGCCGAATCCGGCGATACGGTTGGCGGCATGTCTGCCGGCTGATTGTGGTGGCATGATGCGCCTGCTGCTGGTATCACATCCTTCTCCCGATAATGCCTGTTTCCTGCTTCTGCTGCGTCAGCGGATCGCTGCCGCGCCGCGCGTAGCAGATTTGCGACCTCATGAGTGAAAGATAATGCGCTCCAGTTCCATATCGCACTGGCGACGGCCCGCATCCCGGTTATTGATTTCGCCGGAACCACGTCTTCTGCCCTGTCACTCATGGTGCATCGGCAGATGCATCAGGAGCGATTGTGGAGAAGGCGCGCGAACGGATCGATATCGTTTATCTCTGGGTGAACGGAGCCGACCAGGCATGGCGGCGCAAGCGGGAGCGTGCGTGGGCGAAATGGGCACGCCAGCACCCCGATGCGCTGGAAATGTACGGCAATGTCGAAGGACGCTATCGCGATAACGACGAGCTTCGTTTCAGTCTGCGTGCGCTCGAGCGTTTTTTCCCACGTCATGGCAAGGTCTGGATCGTGACCGATGGCCAGCGCCCCGCATGGCTGCGCGATATGCCCGGCGTCGAAATCGTCGATCATCGAGAGCTGATTCCGTCGGCTTTTCTGCCGGTATTCAACTCCGGCCATATCGAGTCCTGGATTCATCGCCTGCCCGGGCTGTCGGAACGCTTCTTTTACATGAACGACGATGTTTTCTTTGGTGCTCCCGTCGTCCCGGAACAATGGTTCGGGGAGAAAGTCACGTTGTTCGTCGATGCGGAGAACCCGGCGCTCTACGACGATCTCCAGCCGCAGGAGACCTCGATGGTCAACGCTGCCACCCTATCCCGCCACTGGATGGCGTCTCGCTACGCCGATTACCGGCACGATCCGCGCTTGTTCGCTCATGCGCCTCGTCCGCTGCTGAAGAGCGTGCTGCATCAATTCGAGGCATTGGCGCCGGACATGTTTGCGCAGGTTCGCTCCAGCCCGTTCCGGAACTGGCGCAAACCGCCGATCATTTGCGACCTGGTTCTGCGCTGGATGGTGCATGTCGGGTATGCCCGGCGCGCGGTGACGCCCGACATGCTATATATCGCCACCGGCGATCGCAATGCAGCCCTTCAATTTGCACGCTTGCGCGCGCGTTTCGATCTCCTGCGCTATTTCTGCATCAACGACACCTGTGACGATGCGCAACCGGACGACGTCCGGCTGCAACGCATCGCCCGCATCCTTCCCGAGCTATTGCCGGAGCCGTCGCGTTTCGAGTTGCTGGATGCGGGCGTCGGCCAGGCGCGCGACCGATCGGAACAGCGGGCGATGGAAATAGAGCAACTGTCTCTCTGAGGTGCCTGCCTCGACAGGGCGTGTGCGACGATTGCCGTGTCGCCATTCGAATCGGCATAAAAAAAGCCGCGAGCCGTTTCCGGCTGCGGCGAATCCAATCGCGGAGCGATTGGAGGAGACTCCGTACGCAGAGAGCGTTACCAGGCAGGATGCCGGAACGCTCCATGCGTCGACACCCCGAGAGGTGTCATGTACTTACGATGCATCGGGCCATGCATCGGCATGTCCGAAATCGATGAATTGCAGATCAGGCGGCTCGTCGATCTCGCAATCATCCGCGTCGGATGCCGGGCGGCGCGGCGGCTGCAATGGCGCGGTCGCGCCGGCTTTTCGCGCGGCCTCCGCCAAATCCAGGCCGAGCTCACGCCGAACCCTGGTCATGTCGTCACGTCGCATGTCAGCCTCCTTTGCCGGGAAAGCCAGAAGCGGCTAAGCCATACGGGCGCCGGTTTTCCGGGCGTTTGATCGATCCGCTGCTGCATCAAACGCAGCATTTCGCGGCGTTCGTCGCGCTTGATCAATTCTCCGTGACAGCGCATAAGGCCTCCCGAAAAGTTCATCCGTCGCGTCGTCGCAGCGCACGCCGGCGCAACTTCTAGCCCGGCAGCAGCACCGGTCAATCATGAGTGGCGCGATGGACGCAAACAGTTCCGAATGTATAGCTACAGCCTGTTATGAACTCAGCCGCTGCAGACGGATTGGCGCCATCCCCTGCGCAGGTGACAGGCGATTTCAAGGCGAGATGAGGGAGGAAAATTGGGGCGCGGGCACCGAGCAGCAGGGCGATGCGAGCCAACTGACGGGTGAAGCCATCAAGGGCCGTTGGGGAGCGATGAAAGATGGCTGGAGACTGGAAGCCGGCAGGGACTTCTCTGAATCAGCGTGAGGACGCAGCGGGAACGGTTGCCAGGATTGCCGCAGTCAGGCCAAACGCATCCAGAAGGTTGCAAGCTCTACGCCGCTGACCTGCATGTTGCAGGCCGCGATGATCTTGAACACGTTTTCGTTGACCGCATCGTGGGAGGCGGCTGAAGAAAGCCGCATCGGCGCGGCATCGGGTGCATTGCCGGGGGGATGCGGCGCGAAGGTTTCCTGAGGCACGAGTCCGGATTGATTGTGCTGGCGGTTGCTCATGGTGCGTTGCTCCTTTCCGATGCATCAGGTGCGCGAGGGATGATGCAGAATAGGTTATCCACTCCGGAAACATTAGCTGTAAGACTTGACAGGGCTGTAACGGAAACGGGGCAGTTGTTCGTGCGGCAGCTTATTGGAACGCAGCGCAGCAATTCCAATGCTATGTCGGCATGTCGCTATGCACGTCGTGCATAACCTGGCTCGTCCGGCGGGAACCGTGGCGAACTCCACCGCCACCTATCCGTGTCAATGTAAGCAGGTAACAAATGTATATCGCTGCCCGGGTCGGCAGCCTGCGCACTTGCTGCCTGCCGATCGTGTCAACAGATAACGGAGACGGCAGCATGGATGACAGCACCAGTCCGGATACGCAATGGGATCGAACGGTTGTCGCCGCACGGCACCTTGCGCCCTTCGCTGACCAGCGCCAGGTCAAGCCTGAGTACATTACGGTGATGGTGCGCGGCGAAGGCATGAACCTGTGGGACAGCGAAGGAAAGCATTACCTGGACGGCATGTCCGGATTGTTTTGCACCGCGCTGGGCTACGGTCGTGAAGAGCTTGTGGAAGCTGCGACACGCCAGATGCGTCAGCTGTCGTTCTGCAGCCCCTACATGAACTTCACGCATCCGCCCCTGGCCAGGCTCGCGGAAAAGCTGTTCGCGATTCTGCCGGAACGCTACGGTCGCGTCATTTACTGCAATTCCGGTTCGGAAGCCAATGAAACCTTGATCCGCACCGTCCGGCGCTACTGGGATACGGTGGGAAGGCCGAAGAAAAAGATCTTCATCAGCCGCCACAACGGCTATCACGGATCGACCATGGGCAGCGCGTCGCTCGGCGGATTCAAGGCCATGCATGACATGGGCGGGCTTCCCATTCCCGGCATTCATCATATCGGCGAGCCGTACTGGTTTGCCTGCACGGATGATCTCACGGAGGAGGAGTTCGGCCTGCGGGCGGCCGGCGAACTGGAGGAAAAGATTCTCGAACTGGGGCCCGACAACGTTGCCGCATTCGTCGGCGAGCCCTTCCAGGCCGCCGGCGGTTTCATTTTCCCGCCTTCGACATACTGGCCCGAGATCCAGCGCATCTGCCGCAAGTACGATGTGCTGCTTTGCGTCGATGAAGTCGTGGGCGGATTCGGCCGTACCGGAGAATGGTTTTCGCATCAGCTCTACGGCATCGAACCGGACACGATCTCCGTTGCCAAGGGATTGACTTCTGGCTACGTGCCGATGGGCGGACTGATCATCTCGAACAGAATCGCCGACGCGATCGTGGCGGGCGGCCTCTATGCACACGTCTTTACCTATCAGGGCCATCCGCTGGCAGCGGCCGTCGCGTGCGCCAATCTCGACCTGCTCAATGACGGCGGGATTGTCGACAAGGTGAAAAGCCACACCGGCCCGTATTTGCAGCAGGCGCTGCGCGAGACCTTCTCCCATCACCCGCTCGTATGGGAAGTGCAGGGCTTTGGCGCGGCGGCAGCATTGCAGCTGGCTCCGGTCAAGGGCGAGAAGCAACGTTTCGCCGATGAAGACATCGTTGGCATGTACTGTACGCAACGGGCGACGGAGCTCGGGCTCCTCGTTCGGGCGTCCATGTCGCGAATGATCCTTGCGCCAGCGCTGACGGCCACGCGTGGCGAGATCGATGAAATCGTGCGACGGCTGAAGTCCGCGGTGGACCGTACCGCGCAAGCGCTGAAAATGATGTAAGCGCTCTGGTGGCCGCGTACATTTCCCCCTTTGAACCTGGCGCGTCCGGCGTCGAGAATAACGATGAGGCTTCCATGGATAACAAGCGACCCAGCATGACGGCCTATTTGGCTGCCGTCTGTCGGGCACAACACCAGCTCCTCGATCACCCGCCGATATTCGAAGACCCGTTGGCGCTGAAAATCCTGGGACAAGGGAATCCTGAAGCAATGCGTGCGAATGCGGAAAGATTGAATCCGAGACGCATGCGTGGCCCGCGCGCGGCGCTGGCTGTACGAAGCCGTATTGCCGAGGACCTGCTGCGCGAGGAGGTCGCGTGCGGCGTTCGCCAATATGTGATTCTCGGCGCTGGTCTGGATACTTTCGCGTACCGCAATCCCTATACCGGGAATCGGTTGACGGTATATGAAGTCGACCATCCGGCGACCCAGTCCTGGAAGCGCATGTTGTTGGCCACTGCCGGCATCGCGTGTCCTGCTTCCATGAAGTTTGTTCCGGTCGATTTCGAGACCGAAAGGCTGGAAGAACAACTGAAGAATGCCGGCGTTGCTGACGCGCCGGCCGTTTTTTCCTGGCTCGGTGTGACAATGTACCTGCGGCCCGAGACGGTAATGAACACGCTTGCCGGTATCGCCAGCCGGCATGGCCCCGGCACGACGGTGGTGTTCGACTATATTCCGGACGACAGCGCACTCGGAATCGTGCAGCGGATGCTGCGCCGCATGCAGCAAGCGCGATTTCGCGCCATGGGCGAGCCCTGGGTTGGCTTCTTCAATCCGGAACAATTGTCCATGGAGCTGACGAAAGCGGGTTATTCCGACATACGCGACCTCGGTCCGGTCGAGATGGGCGATATGTACCTTTCCCAACGCGACGACGGCCTTAAAGTCAGCAGGACCGGATTGAGGTTGCTCGGCCTTGGACGGGTGATGATTGCGAGGACATAGCATCCTGAGCGGTTGCTCGGTGAAATCGGCATCGTGCCAGCACAAAGGGCACATCGAACGATCCTGCACCGTTCGATCCCCCTGCAGGATCGTATGGTGATTGTTCAGGTACGCACGTGTGTGCCATCGGGCGCGGCGCTGGCTTTCACGGCAGAGATGAAATTCGCGAGTGTGGGCGATGGATTGTCCCGACGCCACACCAATTCAAGGTCGATCTTCAAATCGACGTCCGACAGGGTGAGCAAGGAAACCTGTTCCGGCTTCCAGTAGACGCCCGCAGAAGTTACGATGGCGCAGCCGACGCCGGCGGCCACCAGGCTCAGCCGCCCGCTTTCGGTGGTTGCGAACTGAGCAATGCGTGGAGAGAAACCCGCCTGATTGCACATCATCAGGCATCGGTCGTAATGCACAGGTGCGATCTCTCGGGGAATCCACACAAAGGATTCATTCGCAAGTTCGCGCATGGTAATCGACCTGCGCTTGGCCAGCGGGGAGTTCGCCGGGATGGCAAGCAGGAAGCCGACCGACAGAACCGGCAAACCAGCAAGGTTCTTGTCGTCCCTGGGCCGATTAAACGCAAACCCGCAGTCGAGTTCGTTCGCGACGACCCTGTTCTGGATATCGGTCGACGTCTCCCAGGTGGAAAGCTTCAGGGATACGCTCGGATGCTGTTCACGAAAGAGACGGATAGGATGCACGACTGACCGGTGCCAGGAAAAATACTCGATCAGTCCGATGTCCAGGTTGCCTACCTGTCCCTGGGCCGCCTGCAGTGCGCGGCTCTTTGCTTCTTCCATGTCCTCGAGAATTTTCGTCACGTCGCGCAGGAATGATTTTCCCGCAGCCGTGAGCGAAACGCCGCGTGCCTGGCGACTGAAGAGAGGCGTTCCGACTTCTTCTTCGAGCTCGCTGATCTGGCGTGATAACGCCGGTTGGGCGACGAAGAGTTTTTCAGCAGCCTTGCTGAGGCTGCCTTCGGTGGCAATCGTGCAGAAGTAGCGCAGCTTTCGAAAATTCATTGTCGCCCCCGCGAACCCATATCAAAAACCGCATGGATGACATCCGCAAATGCTATTTGTAATTATGGCTCGTCAATTCTAACCTTGCATCATAGAAATTCAAAGTCATACTTCCATAAGCCTCCGTGCCATGTCCAGACTCTTCGTCCTGCTGTTAACGGTCTTTGCGCCGCTCTGCTATGCAGGCGAAAAACCGGATATCCTGCTCGGGCAGGTGGTGTCGGTCAGCAGTCCGCTGGTCGGCGATATCAGCAATGAACTGAAGTCGGGATACGAAGCGTACTTTGCGCAAGTCAATGAGCAGGGGGGCATCCACGGTCGCAAGATACGTCTGCTCCAGAAAGACGATGGTTACGTCGCGAACAAGACGTTAGCGCTTACTCGTGAGCTTATCGAGGTAGACAATGTCGTCGCATTGGTCGGATACCTTGGCACGCCTGGGCCGTCGCTGATAGTGAAGGATAACCTGCTGGCGAGGAGCGATATCGCTTTGATTGGTCCGTCTACCGGCGTTTCAAGCCTTCTTGCAGAAAAGAATGTCTTTCCGGTGCGCGCTTCGTATGAAGCTGAGCTGGCGGAGATCGTCGCACATTCGAAGGCAATGCAGCGCAAGCGCGTCGCACTGGTTGCGTGGAGCGCGGGTGCCGGACCGCTGCTTGCAGATGCTTTTCCGCAGATTGTCAGAGATGGAGGTCTGGAACTGGTCTACCGCAAGCTGTTCGAGACCGCACCCCGGGTCGAGGGCATGACAAAGGCACTGGAGGAGGCAATCGCCCCGTTGCGCGAGATACGGCCGGACGCCATTGTGCTGATCGCCGGAGGCACCGCTCTCTACGAGGCCATTCGCCAGCTGCGTGCATATCTGCCAGCCACCGTCCCCGTGTACACCATAAGCTCGGTCAATTGGCAGGACCTGATCAAGAATCTCGGCGTCCGGCAGGCCCAGGGGATCGTGATCTCACAGGCCGTGCCCTATCCGTATTCGCCGCGGCTGCCCATCGTGAAGAGCTACCTCGAACAAATGCGTCGCATGGGACGATCGGCGAACTATTACAGCCTCGAAGGGTACCTGGGCGGCGCGGTGACGGCGGAGGCACTGCGTCGGGCCGGTCCCGAACCCACACGCCGCGGTGTCGTCGCTGCGCTCTATCGCATGGGGCGCCAGGAGTTTGGCGGCTTCGAGGTCAATTATTCTGCAACACGCAGGCAAGGATTCGGAAAACCAGAGACCACTCTGATTACCAGCCAAGGCACTTTGCTGCGATGAGGAACGCAGCGTTTGCACTCTCAACAAATATTAACTAGGAGGAGTCATGAGCAACAAAACCTTATCTTCATCGCGTGTGGGCAAGCGTCTGCTTGCGGGCCTGCTCAGCTGTGTACTTGCTGGTCCTGTGCTGGCCCAGCAATTCTCGCTGGCCCTGAGCTCGCCGCCGACGAGCATGGATCCGCAGTTCTACAATCTCATTCCCAACCTGAACGTTTCGGACCACATGTTCGAAGCCTTGGTGACCATGAGTCCCGACATGAAGGTTGTCCCGGCACTGGCAGAGTCCTGGAAGATGGTTGACAGCCTTACCTGGGAATTCAAGCTGCGCAAGGGCGTCAAGTTCCACGACGGCAGCGAATTGACCGCTGACGATGTGGTATGGTCACTGGACCGTCCCGCAACGATCGTCGGCAGCCCGGCCAACTTCAGTACCTATACCAAGGCGATCGTCAAGAAGACTGCCGTCGATCCGCATACGGTTCGCATCACCACTGCCGAACCCTATCCGCTGCTGCTGCCCGACCTGTCAATGGTCTACATCGTGTCCAAGAAGGCCACGCAGAAGGTATCGAGCGACGAGTTCGCAACCGGCAAGGGCATGGTTGGAACCGGTCCGTACAAGTTCGTCAAATTCCAGCGCGACGACCGCGTGGAACTGGCGCGCAACGATGCCTACTGGGGCAAAAAGCCGGCATGGAGCAAAGTCACCCTCCGCTTCATCCCCAATGACGCAACACGTATCGCATCGCTGCTGGCCGGCGACGTGCAGGCCATCGAAAACGTACCGACTCCGGACCTGAAGCGGGTCCGTGGCGACGCGAACCTGTCCCTGTTCGCCAAGGTATCGAACCGCCTGATTTACCTCTATCCGGACGCGGTGCGTGAGAAATCTCCCTTCGTGACCGACAAGGAAGGCAAGCCGCTCGAAAAGAATCCGCTGCGTGATGTCAAGGTGCGTACCGCAATCTCCATGGCGATTAACCGCGAAGCGATCAAGGAGCGCGTCATGGACGGGTTGGCTGGGCCGACCAACAACCTGGTGCCGATCAACCTGTTCGGCTACAACCCTCAATTGAAGGACGTGAAGTTCGATCCCGAAGGCGCCAAGAAGCTGCTTGCCGAGGCAGGCTACCCGAATGGATTCGGACTGACGCTGCATACGCCAAACAACCGCTACGTCAATGATGAGCGAATCGCGCAGACCGTTGCGCAGATGCTCAGCCGTATCGGCATCGACACGAAGGTCGAGGGCATGCCGATGGCCGTATACGCTTCGCGCGGCTCCAAGGGCGAGTACTCTTTCGGCTTGCTGGGCTGGGCAGCCCAGACAGGTGAGGCATCGTCGCCACTGCGGGCCATCGCTGCCTGTCCGGATCCTGCCAAGGGATTCGGTGCTGCCAACTGGCTCAAGTACTGCAACCCGAAAGCGGACCAACTCCTGGTGAAGGCACTCAGCACCGTCAACGACGTCGAGCGTCTGAAGCTGCTGCAGGAGTCTGCCGCACAGGTCGTGAGCGACGGTGGCGTGATCCCGCTGCATCACCAGGTGACAACCTGGGCCGCAAAGAAGGGATTCGGCCTCACACCGCGGACCGACGAACGTAGTCACGCATACGACTTCGTCCCGCAGCAATAATACGGTCCTGTCAAAAGTACTAAAATCTTCCGCCCGTGACAGCACGGGCGGAACCGTCTCTTGGGTTTCATCATGATTGTTTTTATAGTACGACGCCTGCTGCAAAGCCTGCTGGTATTGCTCATCGTGTCGCTTCTTGTCTTTGCGGGGGTATACGCCATCGGCAATCCGGTCGATGTGCTGATCAGCCCCGAAGCCACCCAGGCAGACCGCGCTGCACTGATCGTCAGCCTCGGCCTGGACCAGCCGCTATGGACGCAGTACCTTCTTTTCCTGAAGAATGCGTTGCATGGAAATCTCGGCGTGTCCTTTGCTTACTCGGTTCCTGCTCTCGGCCTGATCGTCGAGCGCATGCCGGCTACCCTTGAGCTCGCGGTGGTAGCCATCCTGATCGCCATCCTGACCGGTATTCCGCTTGGCCTTTGGGCAGGCATGAAACCGAAGACAGCAGCCGGCAAGACGATCATGGGCCTGTCGATTCTCGGATTTTCCCTGCCAACGTTCTGGGTCGGCCTGATGCTGATCATGGTGTTTGCGGTATCGCTGGGTTGGCTGCCTTCGAGCGGCAGAGGTCCGACAACCGCTCTGTTCGGCGTACAGGTGAGCTTCCTGACCTGGGAGGGCCTGAAGCATCTTCTGCTGCCAGCGCTTAACCTGTCGCTGTTCAACATCGCGCTTGTCATCCGGCTGACGCGTGCAGGGGCGCAAGAGGCGCTGATGCAGGACTATGTCAAGTTTGCGCGCGCCAAAGGATTGAGCGGTCCGCGTATTATCGGCGTGCACGTCCTCAAGAACATCCTCATTCCGATCATCACCGTCATCGCATTGCAATTCGGCTCCATCATTGCGTTTGCAATCGTGACGGAATCGATTTTTGCATGGCCCGGCATGGGCAAACTGATCATCGATTCGATCCGCATCCTGGACCGACCCGTCATCGTTGCCTATCTGATGCTGATCGTGACCTTGTTCATTTTCATCAATCTCGCGGTTGACATCATCTACTCGCTGCTTGATCCCCGCGTCCGTCTTTCTGAAGTAAAGGGTTAGCCATGAGTGCAGTTGTTACCGTTCGGGCTGTAGAATCGCCGCTACGACGGTTTGTCACCGATTTTTTCTCCAGCAGGATCGCTACTGCCGCATTCGTGATCCTGGTGTTGCTCTGCCTCGTTGCGTTGTTCGGTCCCTGGATCGCGCCACAGAATCCGTTTGACCTGGGCCGCCTCGACGTGCTCGATTCCCGGCTTCCGCCCGGCGCGACATCGGCGGATGGCGCCCTGACCTTTGTTCTTGGATCGGATGCGCAGGGACGGGACATGCTGTCGGCGATCCTGTACGGGATCCGGATTTCGGTCGCAGTCGGAGCCGCCAGTACCGTGATCGCGCTGGCCATCGGTCTTTGCCTCGGTCTTGTCGCGGGCTTTTGTGGAGGGCGCGTCGAATCCCTCATCATGCGTGTGGCGGACATCCAGCTGTCGTTCCCGCCAATCCTGATTGCGCTGATTCTGCTAGCCGTTACCGGTCAGGGCGTCGGCAAAATCATCATCGCACTGGTCGCCGTGCAGTGGGCCTACTACGCGCGCACCGCACGCAGTGCGGCACTCGTCGAGCGTCGGCGGGAATATATTGAAGCGGCAGTTGCGCTGGGGCTTTCTCCCGCACGTGTTGTCTTCCGTCACCTTCTTCCCAACTGTCTGCCGCCGTTGATCGTGATTGCGGCATTGCAGGTTGCATCGGCCATTTCCCTGGAAGCCACGCTGTCCTTCCTCGGGCTGGGATTACCGGTGACCGAGCCTTCGCTCGGCCTGCTGATTTCGAACGGCTTCCAGTACCTGCTCTCCGGCGATTATTGGATCAGCTTCTTCCCGGGGCTCGCCCTGTTGATCACGATCGTCGTGATCAACCTGACGGCCGACCAGTTACGTGACGTACTCAACCCACGTCTGCAAGTGCAGTGACAAGAGACATGAACCAGCCTACGCTAATTGTCGATAACCTCAAAACTCACTTCTTCGGGCGCAGCGGCGTGGCGAAGGCGGTGGACGGGGTATCGTTTTCCATCCAGCCCGGAGAGATTCTCGGGCTCGTGGGTGAGTCCGGATCCGGCAAGTCCATGACCGGATATTCCATCATGGGCCTGATCGACCCCCCTGGGCGGGTCGTGGACGGCAGTATCAAACTTAAGGGCAAGGAGTTGCGCGGACTCTCCGAACGGGAGATGCGAGCCATCCGTGGCGACCGGATTGCCATGATCTTTCAGGATCCGATGATGACCCTGAATCCGGTCTTGCGCATCGACACGCAAATGATCGAAGCGGTCGCTGCCCATCGGCAAGTCTCTGCGCGCCGGGCGCGTGAGATGGCGCGCGATGCTCTTGCGCGGGTCGGTATTCCGTCGCCGGACGAGCGCCTGCTCGCCTACCCCCACCAATTCTCTGGCGGGATGCGGCAACGGGTAGCGATCGCCATCGCGCTCCTGAACGCACCCGACCTCATCATCTGCGACGAGCCGACAACCGCGCTGGACGTCACTATCCAGGCCCAGATCCTCTATGAAATGCAGAAGCTGTGCCGGGAGTCCGGAACGGCGCTCATCTGGATCACGCACGATCTCTCGGTAGTCGCCGGTCTTGCCGACACCGTGAGCGTCATGTATGCCGGCAAGGTGATCGAAAGCGGCAGCGTGAAGGACGTATTGGAAAGGCCGTTGCATCCCTATACGCAGGGCCTGATTGCGTCCGCGCCATCGCGCAATCCCCGTGGACGGCCGCTGAAGCAGATTCCGGGGTCGACGCCGTCGCTTCTGAATCTTCCGTCCGGGTGTGCTTTCCGAGAGCGGTGTGCGTATGCCAATGCCGATTGCATCAACGATCCGGTGCAGACGGTGACCGACGGTCGCACTTTCCGCTGTTACCACCCCATCGAATTTGGTGGGATTGAAGTTGTTGGAGCAAAGCGATGAAGCTGGTAGAAAAGAATGATTCGGACAACGGTCCGTTGCTGGAGCTTCGTGCCGCGACCAAGCGGTTTGAAAAGCCGCTGGACGCCGCTGCGAAGATCGCACGATTCCTGGGCGCCAACGTACATGAGGAAGTGGTGCACGCGGTCGATTGCGTGGACCTGTCGATCAACCGGGGCGAGGTGGTTGGCCTGGTCGGCGAATCGGGGTGCGGCAAGTCAACGGTGGGGCGCCTTGTCGTCGGCCTGCACGGCCTCACTTCGGGGGCGAGGTTGTGGAAAGGCGGCGAGATTGACCGTTTGCCACTGAAAGACAAGCGGCGCGAGCAACTGGGCATACAGATGGTTTTCCAGGATCCGTATGCCTCGCTCAATCCGCGATTGCGGGTGCAGGATATTGTCGGCGAGGCACCGGTCGTTCACGGTATCGTCGACAAGCAGGGGCAGAAAGAATATGTCGCTGAGTTACTGCGCAAGGTTGGCCTCGATCCGCAAGTTTCGCAGCGCTTTCCGCATCAGTTTTCGGGTGGCCAGCGCGCACGCGTCGGCATTGCGCGGGCATTAGCCGTCAACCCGGAACTGATCGTATGCGACGAGGCGGTCGCCGCGCTCGACGTCTCTGTCCAGGCGCAGGTTCTGAATCTCTTCATGGCGCTCCGTGAACAGATGCAGCTGACCTATCTGTTCATCAGCCACGACCTGAGTGTGGTCAAGCATTTGTCGGACCGTGTGGTCATCATGTATCTCGGCCGAGTCGTGGAGACCGGCCCGGCTGAAGAGCTATTTGCCAAACCTAACCATCCTTACACGCGGGCGTTGCTGTCGGAGGTGACGACCCTCGACGTCAAGAAGAAGGACTTCATTGCCATAAAGGGGGAGATCCCGTCACCGCTGAATCCACCGTCCGGCTGCCACTTCCACCCGCGATGTCCGTACGCCGGCGAACGATGCAAGACCGAGAGACCCGAACTGCGTGAAATTGCACCGATGCGCTTCGCGGCCTGCCATCTGAACGATTAGAAACTGAAGATATCCATGACCTCTATCGCACTTAAGGGCGAGGGCATCCCTTCGCCGCACGTAATCGAAATGCTCACACGCCTGATTGCCTTCCCGACGGTTTCCAGGGACAGCAATCTACCGCTTATCTACTGGGTGCGCGATTATCTGGGGTCCCTCGGGGTACCGTGCCGCCTGACCTACGACGCAACGGGCCAAAAAGCCAACCTGTTCGCAACGCTCGGCGAAGGAAGCGCACCGGGCATCATTCTCTCCGGGCACACCGACGTTGTGCCGGTGGATGGTCAGGCATGGAGCACCGATCCATTCCATGCGGCAACGAGAGACAATGCCGTCTACGGCCGGGGCAGCGCCGACATGAAGGGGTTCATTGCTGTCGCCCTGGCGCTCGTGCCGCGATTTCTGGAGGGCAAACACGGATTCCCCATCCATCTTGCCCTGTCCTACGACGAGGAAGTAGGTTGCCTCGGCGTGCGCGGCCTGATCAAGGATCTGCAGGAAATTGGCCTGAGGGCCGCCGGATGCATTGTCGGTGAGCCGACAATGATGCAGCCGCTGGTCGCTCACAAAGGGGCTTATCGCTACCGCTGCAGTGTGCATGGCCGTGAAGCCCACTCCAGCTATACACCGATGGGTGTCAACGCGATCGAATATGCGGCACGCATCATTGTCTACATCCGGCAGTTGGCCGACGAGCTGTCGTTCACGGAGCAAAGAGACATGGCATTCGTCGTGCCATATACGACACTCCAGACCGGGACGGTTCGTGGTGGCCTGGCCGCCAATATCGTTCCCAAGCGGTGCGACTTCGAGTTCGACGTTCGGACCATGCCCACGACGTCTCATGAATACTTGTACGGAAAGATTCAGGAGTATGCGGAGACGTTGCTGCCCGAAATGAAGGCAGTGGATCCCGAGGCATCGATCGCCTTTGAATGCCTTGCGGAGACGCCTGGTTTGTCCATGACCGAAGATGAGGATATCGTCCGACTGGTAAAAATGCTGACTGGGGCGAAAAGCGCAAGCGCCGCGTCCTATGCGACGGAAGCCGGACTTTTCCATGAAGCCGGGATCCCGACTGTCATTTGTGGCCCAGGCGACATCGAGCAGGCGCACCGGCCGGACGAATTCGTCGCGCTGGAACAGTTGGCGAGGTGCGAGGCCTTTTTGAGCGCCCTGATCGGGGGAGGAAAATCTGCAGGCCTTCGTGATTGAGCGTGCAGCTGGAAAAAGCAGAAATCGTGAACTTCGAACGTATCCTGAAACAAATTGCCGCAGACGTTGAGCCGGAAATCGGCAAGGGTGACGTGGCCAGTTATATTCCACCGCTTGCAACGGTCGATCCAAACCAGTTCGGCATCGCGCTCCATACGGTCGACGGCAAACTTTATACAGCTGGCGCTGCGCATAATCGGTTCTCAATCCAGAGTATTTCCAAAGTCTTTGCCCTCGCTCTGGCATTCAACCTCCTCGATGACGAAATTTGGTCGAGACTTAGTCGGGAGCCATCGGGGACTCCGTTCAATTCCCTGATACAGCTTGAAGTCGAACACGGTAAGCCCCGGAACCCATTCATCAATTCCGGTGCTCTCGTGGTCGTGGACATTCTCGCAAGCCATTTTGCGCATCCGGAAATGGCGGTCATGCAATTCATACGCCGTCTTACGAGCGAAGAATCGATAGACATCGACCTGCGGCTTGCGCGTGCGGAACAGGAAGTGTGCCACCGCAATATCGCGATGGCGCATTTCATGAAGAGTTTCGGCAATCTGCGAAACCCCGTAGACGATGTGATCCGAAGCTACTGCCATCAATGCTCCATTCTGATGTCATGTGCAGAACTGGCAATGGCCGGAGCGTTCCTTGCGAATACGGGTGCATGCGCGTCAACAGGGTCACGCATTGTGTCGGCAAGCCAGGCAAGGCGCATCAATGCGCTGATGGCGATGTGCGGTACGTACGATGCTGCCGGCGATTTCGCCTACCGCGTCGGCTTGCCTGCAAAGAGTGGCGTGGGTGGTGGAATCATGGCGGTTGTCCCCGGCCGTGCCACGGTTTGTGTCTGGTCGCCCGCGCTTGATGCTGCGGGGAACTCGCACGCTGGAGGCCTGGCACTTGAAAGACTGGCCGATATCACAGGATGGTCCATTTTCTGAATTGACTTCGCATCGGCGAATCTGATATCCGGCCAATCGCCGAAACGGTATTGCAGAAGATAGCAGCTTCCGCAGGAGGAGAGCGCGATGATTCGTGTATTACTTCGACCGGCGCTATGCGCCTTGCTTTCCTTGCCGCCGCTTGCGAGCGCAGAGACTTATTCCTGCATCGCCTATCCCTATCCGCCACTCGTGCAGGCTGACAGCCCGCCGTTGCGCGGGCTCGTCGTCGAGGTGGTGGAGAAGGTCTTCCTGCAGATGGGACACGTCCTGAAGGTCGAAATGCTTCCGCCTGGACGCGCAGCATCAACCATGAAGGCGGGAGAGGCGGACTGCATTTTCACCGTTCGGTCGGATGAAGAGCATGAGAAGTCTCTTGACTTCGCGCGTCAGTCCATTGTCCCGCAGGTCTTCTATTTTTTTGCGAGACGAGATGCCATCGCGACATTCAACGGCGACCTTGCATCTGTTCGCGATTTCCGAATAGGCACCGCGCACGATTTTTACTATGGTCCTCGATTCGAATCGATACGTTCAAGCTTGGCAATTGACGAAGCGCCCACGATGGAACAAAGCTTGAAAAAGCTGGCTGCCGGTCGTGTCGACCTTGTTCCCGGTAACGCCGACACCGTCGCATCACTGCTCGCATCGCCCGCATTGCGCAAATATGCAACGAGGATCGTGATGCTTCCCACGCCGATTGAGTCGGCGCCGACCTATATCGCATTTTCGAAGTCCCGGAACCTGGCGAAGCTCAGGGATGAATTCGACGTCGTACTGAAGACGTTTTTGGCCTCGCATGAATATAACCTGCTGCTTGCCAAATACGGAATGATTCGTTTGCCGCAACCGGCGCTGATCGCCAACGAGGCCAGCGAGTGCCGGAGATGTGCGGAATGACCCGGTTACTGTTGCCGTTGATTCCTCAAGCTGACATGCCCTGTCTCGTTGCGCAGCCGTAGTGCTTGAGTCGTAGTGCCGCAATCATGATTGTGGCGGGTACGACATTGCACCAAGTTATCTGAATTCGGTATCGCTCAGATAAAGAATCGATATTTGTCGGCATGACCTTCGAGAGTTAACCTAGAGCACATTGCTGAATAGATGTTTTCGAGTGCGAAGCAAAAGCGGTAAGCAGGGATGGAAGTGAATTCGCAAAAATGCCGCTGCGAGAAACACTGGCGTTGCGGACCTCAGCCGATAGACCAAATGCAATCGACGGGGCAGTCATTTTTGAAGCGGGCCAGGAAAGCGGGATGCGATGAAAGGGAGCTGTTTGTGCGGGGCTGTCGAATATGAGGTTGATTTGATCGACATGCCCATCGTGCATTGCCACTGTCGGACATGTCGCAAGGCACACGCGGCCGCCTTTGCAACAACGGCCGGCGTAATGAGGGAGCACTTCCGTTGGACAAAAGGTGAAGCGAATCTGACAGCTTTCGAATCTTCGCCGGGGAAGTTTCGAAGGTTTTGCCGGACCTGTGGATCGCAGCTGATCGCCGACCGCTCCACGCAAGCACACGTTGTGCTTCGGGTGGCAACACTCGACGACGATCCAGGTCTTGTCGCGAGTGCACGGATCTGGTGTTCCCACGATGTGCGGTGGCTCTCGGCGGCGGAGGATATGCCGACGTTCGCGGAATGGCAGTCAGGCAGATAGGAAAGAGGTGCTGTGCGTTTTAAGTGAAGCGGGTTGGATCGTAATAACCAGAACAGAGAGCTGCAGCTGGCCGTGATCTGATGAGCCGCCTGCCGCCCGGACAAAGGAGGCTGGATCGGACAAGAGTCAATTCGAACGGATTTGCAAATAAAACGAAATTTTCTCGGTCTCGTGTTTGTCGCGCATACCGCGTCGCATGCGAGCTAGGGAAACTATTATCTTCACATTCTTGGGAGGTTGTATGAAGAGAATCACGTTGGTGGCTGCATTGCTCGCAGTGTTTGGCGGTACGGCATACGCACAGTCCAATGTCGTTATCTACGGCATTGTCGATGCTAACATAAATTATGAGGACAACGGTGGTCCGGCCGGATCGGTTGTGCGCCTTGATAGTGGCGGGCAGTCGGGCAGCCGTCTCGGCTTCCGCGGCACGGAAGATCTGGGTGGTGGCCTCTCCGCGTCGTTCCTTCTGGAGAACGGCTTTAACGTCGATACCGGCACGATGGCACAGGGCGGCCTGCTGTTTGGTCGCCAGGCATGGGTTGGCCTGAACGGCGGATTCGGCTCCGTCAAGATGGGCCGCCAGAATAATGCCATCTTCAATACGTTGATTGCGCTGGATCCGTTCGGCGTCGCCCTTGCCGGCGATTCGTCCCGCCTGTTCACTCCCTACGGGTATCGCCAGAACAACACGTTGACCTACACCACGCCGAATCTCGGTCCGGTGTCTGCGCAAGTTCTGTACGGCTTTGGCGAAACCGCAGGCAACACATCTGCCAATCGTCAGATTGGCCTTACGGCTACCTACGCTAGCGGGCCGGTCTTGCTCACGCTGGCCCACCACAAAGCCGAGAACGCGACGGGTACCGACGATGCGAAAACCACGATCGTGGGTGGCACCTATGATTTCGCTGTCGCCAAGGCACACCTGGCATACGCTGTGAATAAAGGCGTGGGCGCACTCGATACCCGAGACGCAATGGTCGGCGTGACCGTTCCGTTTGGCAAGACGACCCTGCTGGCAAGCTACATCCGCAAGGATGACAGGGCAGTGGCAAATTCGGATGCCAACCAGATCGCTGTCGGTGTGTCGTACGAGCTCTCCAAGCGTACGAACTTCTATAGTTCGTATTCCCGTCTGTCGAACGACAGCCTGGCATCCTATTCTGCCGGTGCGAAGGGTGCGACGGACAAGCTGTTTAATGTGGGTATCCGCCACAAGTTCTGATTGCTGCATGTAGTTGAGTAGTTGAATTGTCTCCAACCATGGGTCACCATGGCTTTAGCCCCGGCTCTCCGCCGGGGCTTTTTTATTGTTCGTCACGTTTTTGTCCGCGTACGGGGATGGCTACATTGCCGGAAGCGGGATAGGTGAAACGGGGCGGCTCGCCCTGCTTTTCCTCGGCGCGCATGCAAATGAGTCGATGTGATGGGATATGACTACGTGGATCGTACGCAAGAAAGACTTGCGACCGTAGGCCACTATTGGAATTGGCCGTTTCCTTGTAGTTCTCGCGCGAATCGCTGGATGGCAGGAATCGTGCGCTCGCAGGCTTGCTTACTGACGGCATGAGTTGAACAGCGCCAGGTACGGATCGGTTCGACATCCTTCACATCGGAGCTGTTCGAACGCTGAAATCGGAAGGCAGGGGGACGTAGCGATTCCGAAGGCCGGGCGCTGCTCACCGAGAGTGCGGCTGGATACCATCGATCCGGTCTTCGAACTCGACGCTGATCTCGCTCAGCGCCGAGGGCCAGTGTATGAGTACACATTTCACGTCCGGTCGTTCACGGTGGCAACTTGGAACCTGATAATGCACATCCGCCACCTATTTCTCGTTACGGCAAAGAGGTGCTGAAGCGATACCATGCTTCTCGGGCGCTTCCGGTATGAACGGAAGCGTTTCCGTCGCCCAGGAGATCCCGGATGCGCATTGATCGCAATTCCATTCGCCAGGTCAGGGATGCGATTTCAAAAATCGGCCTTGCCTGAAGTGGCCACAGCGAACGCGCAGTTTAACGGCGGCATGCTGCGGGTCGGCTGAAGAAACCGCTTGATGTTCATGCAGTCCGGCTAGTCCCGGAACGATTTGGACGAAGGCAGTGAATTCCGATGGGAGAATCGGTATCGGAATACGGCGAATGGAATCCAGGTGGTCCAGGATTTCAGAGCGCTGCTCAATGATTTTCTCTTCAGGCGCTTTGCCGGCACTTGTGTATTTTTAACGACATGGCGTTACCGTCTCGCACATATATGAACAGCTATTCTCCCCTTTCGAAGGGCTTGGCTTGTCTTCACCAAGAGTTTCGGCGCATGATTGTCCGCGCCAAACTCAAGCGTTGTATGGCCGATCTGGCGCATATCGAAGCGACCAGGCAAAACGATCTTCACGCAGAGCGAATCCGCCTGCGGGAATTGTTGGAGCTGAAGTCAATCTTGCGCGACATGGAGTCCGACTCCCGCCGCGGATAATCCGGTATGGATGCAGCTTCCAGGCCGCTTCGGAACGCCAGGAGCGCGGTCGATGAAAGGCTTTGCTCCAGCGCCCGCGAACGCCAAGGAGCAGGTTGCGCTACGATTTTTCGACAGCTGGGGCCGATGCTCTACCACCGTCAGGCTCTTTCAGGTGCCGCCGCGTTCCTCGACGATCTTCCAGTCCTTCGCTTCCTTGCGCAACACCAGCGTCTTGTGCTCTTTTGATGAGTAGCTGTCCGAGACGTAGATCTGCCGGTACCTGACTGTGGCAAGTCGATCGCTGAAGGAAACTTCCGGCGAATCGACCATGACTTCGATCCTCGCCTTGCCTTCGATCAGTGCACGCCGCTTTTTTTCCCAAGTGGATCGGGACTCACGATCCGGAGTCCTGAAATCGATTGCGTAGTAGTTCAGGTACGCCGCCACGTCGCGGACGCTCCACGCCTCGGCCCATGCCTTGACCACTTCCAGCACGGCATTCTTTTCGGATTGGGGTGCCGAGGCCATGCTTCGCAGGCCAATGGCCGGCGGCTTCATATCGCTGGCTTGTGCGTCGAGACTGGCAAGCAGCGACTGGCGCTGTCTTGCATTGGCATTTTCCGGCGCGAGTTGCACCACTTTGGCATACGCCTGATTGGCGAGTTGCACATAAAGATCGCCCAGGTTTTCGTAGGCGGTTGCATAGCCAGGGTCGGCCCGGATGGCTTTTTCCAGCGCTGCGCGCGCACTATCGTAATTGCGCGCCGCGGCGTGGAGAACGGCGAGGTTATTGTATGGTTCGGCCAGGTCCGGAAAATCCGCCGTGAGTGCGCTGAACACCGATTTGGCGTCCGATGAACGTCCCATGCTGGCCAAACTCACCCCCTGCAGGAACCGCATCTGAGGATCGCGCGGGTTCTTCCTTACATAGGCGGAAGCCTTTTCTAATGCGGCATCGTAGCGCCCGGCTCCAAGGAGTGCAGTGACATCGGCAATGTCGTCGGCGCGCGCCGGCATGGAAACGAGAATGGCCGCGAAAATGGCAAGGACAGCATACCTGCCGGGCAAAGTCCGAAGTGTAGTCATGACTCCCTCATCGAAACGGATTGGGAAAGCACGCAGGGTGAGGGCGCGCAATCATGGGCACAGCCTGCCTGCGCCAAGGATGCACGCATGGAAATAGTACCTGCATTTGCGGAAATTGCACACATCCGGATGGATGGGCGAGGCCCGCTGCGTCGAACGCTCACTGGACGTTGCGGATTTCCCTGTGCAGGGCATCGATATTGGCCCTGTAACGTTGGACCACTTCGACGGCAGCCTTGTCCTCGATCGCCTGAGTCAGTTTCTCCTCCTCCCAGGAGAGCTCCTGTTTCAGGATGCGGCGGCGCTCCGAGTCACGTTCCCTCTGCGTTTCCGCGGAAATCCGCGGGAAATCCCGATAGGAAGCGGGGATCAACCGGATTGCCGGTGCGGTTCTGGTTTCCAACGGTCTTGTCGCCGAGACCGTGGTCTGCAGAGGCGCCACCTCCGGTGCGACCCGCCGTGCCGGGGGAGGCGCCGGCTTTTCCCTGCGATCGTTGGACTCGGGGCGGAAGCTATATGTGGTGATCCCCGTCTCAGGGTCGACCTGATGCTGTATCCGCGCGTGGGCAAGGGCGTCGGTCAGGCCCAGGAGCGCCATGAAAATGCCCGTCATGAAACGTCGCAGGCGGGCAGAGACCGGCACTGGCCGGCACGGCATACTGCCGCTTCGCGGATGCGGCGGAATTGATCCTTCGGTATTCAAGCGAAATCCTTGTTGGTACGGTGAGATGTATGTCTTTTTTGCGATCGGCGCCGTTCGTGCCGCCATGACCACCGCCTCTCTTGTCGTAGAGGCGGCAGCGTCGACGCGTCGCATTGCCTGGTCCGCGGCCGGAAAGGCTTGTCCATCAGCCTCGGACGCGTTCGCCCGGCAGGAGCGGAACGGCATGCGAGCGGTGCGCCGCCGGAAAGAAGTGACGAGCCGACGAGCGGCCGCAGCCGTCGTGTCTTACGTTTCAGGCCCGGGTGGTGAAGGCAGGCGCCTGGGATCCAGGCCGATGGCGAGCGCTACGTCGCGTTTCATTTCAAGTAATTTTTCCGCCTTGGCCAGCCTGACCAATGCCCGGAGCGCCTCTCGGAATACGTGCCGGTGCAATGCGTTCGCGCCCGCGGTATTTGCGTCCGTCAATGCCTGGACCATGTCCTCGGCCGTGATTTTCAGGTTCGGTCCATTGAGTCGATTTTCCATTTCACTCTCCGCTCATCGAAATTCTTCTGCTGATGAGTGGCCGTTTGCGGACGGAAAGTTCTGCTCACAGGAGGAGATGCATGACGGGTGCTCGGTGGTCATTGGAGGTTTGGTTCAAGCTGCTGGCCGTCGATCGTTATCGTGATCGGTTGCCCCATGTCCTGCCGCGTTTTTACCGCATCCAGCAACAATGCCTTGGCCTCGTCGCTCCAGTCGTCGCCATTCACGGCTAGCGAGTGCAGATGGCATGCCGGTGCACTGAGTGCCCGCGCGAGCGTTTGGGCTGCGCCCGGCGATGCCGTTGCACCGAACGCAGGAAGTGTCAGTGTGAGATCGCGCAGGTATTGCGCTCCGGGCGACTGGAGCGTTCTTGCCAGACTCGCCCAGGCCAGGTTCCTGTCATTCCGGTCAATCAGGCTCATGTCGACATGAACACCGGCGAACGTCGAGCGGATGATCAGGTTGTGCAGGTGGTTCAAGTCCTCCGGGCTTTCAATTTTCAAGCCCGACAGGTCTGCGGTAACGCGCAAGCCGGGAATGTTTCGTATTTCCGGAGCTGCAAATTCCGGCAATAGTGTGCCGAAATGCGCCATGGCATTCAACGTGTCCCTGAACGGCAGGCTCATGAAGCCGCTCCGTGCCTGTGCGGAACTGCCGGCATGGGCATGCGTAGCGTATTCTTGGGCGGGCTTCCGGCTAAAGTCGATATGTACCGATCTTTCCTTGCCTGCCTCCGTTCGCAACAGATCGTTCAGCGCGTTCAGCGTCGCGCGGATCAGCGACATGGAAACATGCTTGGGCATTGTGCCCGGTTCTCGCACCACCAGGTTCGATGACAATCGATCCGCCCGGCATTCCGGCAAATCGTGAAAAAGCACATGAATAAGCGCTTTCCCTTTTGCGTTCTCATGCAGGCTCGATACGTAGGCAGTCTTCTGGTCCTTGAAAGCGGCGGGATCGATTTTCCCGTTCATGCCATGCGCGCTGAAGGCGGGGGCATTGAACTGCTCCGCAAAAAAATGTTCCCACGCTTCTGCCGAACAGGACGGCACATCATCATCCGCGGCCAACAGATGCGTCGCACTTGTCGCCGCTGCCGATCGTGCGGCTTCCGACGAGCCACGAATTAACATCGACGAGAGTTTATTGAACCACCACTTGCAGCCCGTTCCGCAGCCGGGCGTGCTCGAGGAAGACGAAGTCATCGAAGATTGGCTGCTGCCCGTGCCCTGGCTCGGTGTGCGTTGGTCTGCGGCCTGACCGGCAACCGGCGGGGGCAGGTTGCCGCGAAGAGAGAGAGTTGGCATGGCCGAAACCTTCCGAAGCGGAGAAGTGGTGTTCGTATGTGGCAAGCCTGTGAAGCGAGTTCCGCAAGCCGGCCGATGTCGGCCGTCTTGCATGTCGCTCGCAGCACCCGGGACCGGATCAAGCCTCAGTCGATCCCATCCTCGTTCGCTTCGACGGCGTCGGGAACGGGTATGCTCAAGACGACCGCAAGGCGGTTTTTATCGAGATCTTCTATCGCGCTGGCCAGCTCCGATCCGGTCACTATCGTCTCGAGGTCGACTTCCTGCTGTTCCAGTGCGTAGGGATAGAACGCCACGAGATACCCCTTCTCCGGCTCGCCGAACTCCTCCAGGTCCATTCCGGCCGGGACGAGGAACGAGTATTCCGTGGCTTTCTGAATGCGATACTGATCTACTTTCATTTCTTTTCCTTTCATGCAGTGGGAATTTCACTTCAGCGGAACTTCCCGAGTTGCACACACTGCCGGCCGGTCTCCGGCCAAGTATTTTCCGGGGAACCGGTGTGTTGAATGTCTTCGCCCTTGCTGGCGTCTCCGTCATGCCGTTTCGTCGTCCGCTTGCCTCCTCCTGTGCGTGGTTGCCCGATGAAAAGAGTTCCGGCCGGCATGAGGCTTGCGAGGGCTGGATCAGCGCGTAAGCCGCAGGATTTCCGCCGCCAGCGTCGAAAAGCATGGCTGGAGGGCGTCCGCCGTCTCGGCATGGCAATAGACGCCGGTCGGTTGGGAAGCAGCCGCGGCCTTGCAGCGTGCCGGAGCGTCGGCTGTGTTGGCCATGCATTTCAGGAGGTTCTCCCCGGTGTCGTCCGGGGAGGTCGATGCGCCAGTCACTTGCTTCAGTTCCGGACCAAGCCCAAGCGTGAATACATGGATGCCCTCGGCCCGTGCGCGCGCCGCAATGGATTCGGCGAGATTCTTGGCCGCGAGATTGACGTTGGCGTACGCGCGCTCCGGCGTGCTGGTGTCGTTCGTCACGACGCGCGGTGTATTGGTGATGACGCGGAATTCCCGGTCATTGATGTTGTGCGCGTTGTACCAGGTCGGAAACGCGGACGCGGTCAGCTGCGCGGTCATGTCGAACCCCTGGAAGCATCCGCTGGCGGCGTTCGCATTCTGCTGGGATTGGTCTTGCAGGCCGTATGGCGTTCCGGTCGGGGCATCGTCGGAGCTGAGTGAGCCGGACAGCTTGCAGAGGGTCGGATCGCGGAACTTGAAGAACGAGGCAAAGGTGTTGGGCGAGCCGTCGGAAAAGAAGACGATGACGCGCATGCTGGAGCGGTTGCCCGGCGCAATGCGGTTCAGTTGGTCCCTTGCCTGCCACATTCCCTCGGCCGAGTTGGTGAGTCCGGAGAACGCGAGGCCATGGATGGCATCGACCATGCGGTCGCGGTTGAAGCCGCGACGGGATCCAAGCCTGATGGGTTCGTCGACTTCCGCGCCGGCCGAGAAATGGATCAGCGAGACGCGGTCCGCAGTCGGCGCGAACCGGTCGAGAAATGCGGCCGATTGCGTGCGAACCTCGTCGGCAACCGGAGTGACAGAGCCGGATGTGTCGATGACGAAGGCCATGTCAAGGTCCTTGCGGATGGTCTGCGCGGACGCAACGACATCGAGCTGCCTGATCCCCAGCACACCCATGAAGGTGAGCGGCACGCGCGCACGGGCATCGACATCGACAGTGATCCTGCCCGGAGTCGGATTGTCGAAAGTGACCCTGACGCCATTCAGGCTGGCGGTGGATCCGAGGTAATCATTCGGATAGTTCGCAGCGAAGAACTTTCTTGCAGCGGCGGTCGCTTCGACGATTTGTTCGCCCCGGTTCCGTCCCTTCGGCGCAGCCCGGGCGCCGGCCAGCGATGCCGCGTCGGCGGCGGCGCTGAGCTTGGCACGAACGAGATAGCCGATGCCGGAGTCCACGGCCAGGCCAACGGCGGCGATCAGCATGACGAGCGAAATGGCGACGACGACAAATACCTGACCCTGCTGTTTTTTCGGTGATGACGTTCTCATGATATGTTCCGCCCTCGCCAGTTAAAGAATCGTGAACGCATGCAGGTCACGGCCGAAACCCGGCAAGACCAGGCCACCGCCAAGGTCGAGCTTGCCGAACAGCAGCGGGAACCGATAGAAGGCTTCGACCAGATAGATCACTTCGCCGTCCTGAAGATTGCCGCGCATGACATCGACTTCCGGCGCGGACGCTGGCGGAGGCAACCCGGCGCAATTGCCGCTTGCGTCCCAGTACGAACCATCCCCGCCGCAGGTCCAGACGCCATTGCCGGGCACGTACGCGCCATTGACCCATCGATGCTGGGCGATGACGACATTGCGGGTCATGCCATGCGCCTTGTTGGCGAGGATCTTCGTGATATGGATCGCGCCGAGATGGCGCATGTCCAGCGGCGGCGCGGTGGCGGCCAGCGAATCCATGATGGCCTGCTCCGATCCTCCGGTACGCGCGGCAAGGCTGGCGCCTTCGCGTGAAATGTTCGTGAGGATGATATCGGCCTGCAGCACGCGCGCCAGGTCGACCACAGGCAGCGCGAGCAAAAGCAGCAGGGGAAGGCACAGCAGGAATTCGACTGCGGCGATGCCGCGCTGCGAAGGGCGATGTGTGCTGTTCATGATCAGAAGGCCTCGTTGCGCATGGTGGTTGCGACGGAGAAGTGGTAGTTGCCGTCGGCGAAGAACGGCCGAAGGATAGGCGTCAAGGGCGCCCAGGTGCAATCGATGCGCAGCACGAAGATCTCGCCGGCCTTGCCGAACATGGTGTCGTTGTAGGCGGTCGGGTCGCCATAGTTGATGTTGTTGATGCGTGGCGCAAGGCGGTCGAACAGGCCCATCGAGTTTTCCCGGATCGACGCGATGACCGCGCGATACCGCTTGTCATGCGTAGGATTGGGGTCGAGGTCGGTGCGGCCGGTCACCGCGTAGCGCGCTCCTTCGCGGACCGCGTACTGCATGGTCAGGTTGACCCAGAACAGCGCGCATACGTCGACGATGGCAATCAGCAGGAAGAATACCGCCGGCGCCACAATGGCGAATTCCACCGCGGATGCTCCGCGCTCCTTGTTCCTGGTCTGCTTGCGCATGCGTGTCGTCATTTGCCGTCCCTCGCTTTCACCGCTGTCCCCTGTCGTCATCGACCTTGTTCAGAGTGCCGAATCCTGTTCGGCGCTGCTAGCCGTTTCCGTCGAGTGCAGTGCGCTCCGTCCCAGCACAAGACGCATGTTCGGCCGCGGGGATGCGGGGCGCTGGTGGCTGTCTGCGACCACCTCGGGCGGATTGGTGAAGCGACGGCTCACCGCAACCGCCTGGTCATGGAATCCATCGCGGTACAGGATGACGTTGCGGCGTTGCGTATAAGGCTTCAGGCCTGTCACGCGAAGAATCGTGGCGCCTTCCTGGCGCAATGCATTGGCGACGTATTTCCCCAGGCCGGCGTCGCGTGTGCCATTGGCGATTTCGATCACGATGCCTGTCAGCGCCGGCTGGATCGCATTGGCGGATGAATTTGCTTCTGCAGCCTGGGCGGCGGGGCTTGCCTCGGCAGCGTCGGCGGTCGGCGCAGTATCGGCCGGCGTGCCTTGCTCCGGTGCTTCGGGTTCTTTCGTCTGCGTGAGCGGGGCGGGCGCGGGCGTTGCCGGCGCCGCTGCCGCTGCCGGCGCGGCTGCTGGTACCGGTGACGGCGCCGCAGGGGAGACGAGGGTACCGAGCTGCTCGAACGCGCGGACCAGATTCCCGAAAGCGCGTGAATTGCGCGGATCGATAGCGATCGCATTGCCGAAGGCGGAGATCGCTTTCAGGTAGTCGGCTTTCAGAAAGTAGGCATAGCCGAGATTGTTGTACACATAGGCCAGCTTGGGATCGGCCTTCAGCAGAATCTGGAACTCGGCGATGGCCTCGTCGTAGCGGTTCTGCAGCGAGTAGACGGTCGCCAGCGCATTGCGCGCCTCGACATTCGCCGGATCATGATCGAGGACCTGGCGATAGGCTTCGATGGCCATGTCGTAACGCTTGTTTTCCTGATGAAAGCGGCCGAGCTTGTACCAGGTGTCCAGCCCCGGCTCGGAATGCCGCACGCTCATGACCGGCTCCACGCGCAGTCCCTGGGCCGGTGTTTGTGCCGGGGTTTGCGCGTGGGCCGGAGCGGCCAAACCGAGCAGGATCGCGGCGCTGCAGGCCAGTGGCAACACGACGGGTGAGTTTTTCATGATGTCTCCCTGTGGATGGATAAGGTGAACGACGGCACTCATTGGCCCGCGAGCGCGGGCATCAGCACGCGCCCGATCTGGATGAACGACGGCCCGAGCATGATCAGGATCAGCGATGGGAAGATGCAGAAGATGAGCGGCATCAGCAGCTTCAGCGCGACTTTCGCCGCCTTCTCCTCGGCAAGCTGGCGGCGGCGCGTGCGCAGGTGCTCCGAATGCACCCGTAGCGAGGCGCCGACGCTGGTGCCGAAACGCTCCGCCTGGATCAGCATGGTCGCCAGCGCGTCGACGTCGCCGACGCCGGTGCGCATGCCGAGGTTGCGCAGTGCCTGTTCCTTGCTCAGACCGGCGCGCAATTCGAGCGTGACCAGCTGGAGCTCTTCCGCGACAGCGGGCGAGGTGGCAGTCATTTCCTGCGCCACCCGGGCGATCGCGGCATCGGCGGAAAGGCCGGCCTCGATGCAGACCGTCATCAGGTCCAGGGCATCCGGGAAATTTTCGAAGATTTCGCGCTGGCGCCGGCGGATGCGGAGTTCGAGCAGCATGTTCGGCAGGTAGTAGCCGGCGGCAGCGGCGAGCAGGGCGCAGACCAGCGTCATCCTGGTCGACAAGGCGTGGGCCAGTCCCGTCGCCGCCAGCAGCAGTACCGGCAGCGCGATTGCGAGCAGCGTCTTGGTGGCGAAGAAGAGCGCGGGTATGTGACTGGCGCGCAGTCCCGCATGCATGAAGCGTGTCCGCAGCGCGGTCATGCGCAATCCGTTGTCCGGCAACGACAGGCGTGCCAGCGGGCTGGAAATCTTCGCCATCCGGGCGACCCAATCGTTGGACACGGAGGGGGCCGCGTCGGTTGCGCCGTGGTCTGCCGCCAGGGATTTCAGCCGGCGTTGCGCGGCCCCGGGCTGCAAGACCCGGAACAGCAGCATGCTGGCACCGAATACGGCGGCGAAGATGGCTAGCAGAAGCAGCGTGGAAACGATGGACATCGTCATTCTCCTTGGCGGTTCATATACGAATCCGGATCACGGAACGCATCCAGGCGATGCCCGCGACCATGAGCAGCGCGACGGCGCAGAGCATTTTCAGACCATCCCGGTCGGCCCACAGTACGGCCATGAAGCCGGGATTGACCAGGTGCAGCACGCCGCCGAGGACGAACGGCAGCAGGCTGAGAATCCATGCCGACAGGCGGCCTTCCGCGGAATACACCTTGACCTGTTCCAGCAGGCACAGGCGCTCGCGGATGATTCGGGCGCTGGTGTCGATCAGCTCGGCGAGGTTGCCGCCGGTTTCACGCTGGATGAGCGCCGAGACGACGAAGAAGCCTGCGTCGCTGCCGGGCAGCCGCGCCGCGAAATTTTTCAGCGCGCCCTGCATCGGCACACCGTAGGTGATTTCATTGAACAGGATGAGGAACTCGCCGCCGAGGGGATCCGGAATTTCATCGGCGGCCATCTTGATGGCGGACGGCAACGAATGGCCGGCACGCAGGGCACGGCTCATCAGCTCCAGTGCTTCGGGCAACTGCTGCACGATCCGGTCCTGGCGGCGCGCCTTCCTGCGAAGCGCAACGAGCAGCGGCAGGGCGCCTGCGCCGAGCGCGATGCCGGCAGCGGCAAGAATCGGGATGCCGGTCAGCATGAGCGCGGCCAGGGATGCAATGGCGATGCCGGCCGAGATCGCGCAGAAGCGGACAGGCGTGAGCGTCGAGCCGGATTGTGCGAGCAAGCGCCTGAGGCCGGCGGCGGCCTGCGGGCCCTGCTGAACCTGCAGCTGGATGCTTTGGCGCAGCAGGGCCGCCTTTTGCATGTCCGAAGCCGGCGCCATGCGGCGCAGGCGTTGTGCAACACGACGGGCCTGGGGGCCAAAATGCGCATTCCACCACAGGTAGATGCCTTCGATCATCAGCGCCACCGCAATGAAAATCGCGAAGGCGGTAGCGAAATAGAGAAAGTCCATGGCCGTCTCCGTCAGGCGTTGACTTCGTAGATGCGATGGGGATCGAACAGGCCGTCGGGAAGGGCGATGCCGCGCGCCTGCAGGCGTTCCCAGAAGCGCGGCCGGGTTCCAGTGGCGCAGAAGTGGCCAAGCACCTTGCCGTCGGCGCCGACGCCGGTCTGGCGGAAGGAATACAGCTCCTGCATCGTCACTACCTCGCCTTCCATGCCGGTGACTTCTTGGATACTGACCAGCTTGCGCTTGCCGTCCGACAGGCGGGCGATCTGCACCACGACGGAAATCGCCGAAGCAATCTGCTGGCGCATGGTTTTCGGCGGTAGGTTCAGGCCGGCCATGCCAATCATGTTCTCCAGCCGCATCAGCGCGTCGCGCGGCGTGTTGGCATGCAGCGTCGCCAGCGAGCCTTCGTGGCCGGTGTTCATCGCCTGCAGCATGTCGA